>CAZYBG010000001.1:0-101402 GCA_964645155.1 uncultured Rhodobacterales bacterium
CATGCCCGACCTCACCCACGTCGACCACATCGAGGAGCCGCGCATCAAGGCGACCATCCTCGTGCCCGACGAATACCTCGGCGACATCCTCAAGCTCTGCCAGGACCGCCGCGGCGAACAGCTCGAGCTTACCTACGCCGGCTCCCGCGCCATGGTGGTCTACGACCTGCCGCTGAACGAGGTGGTGTTCGACTTCTACGACCGGCTGAAATCGGTGACCAAGGGCTATGCCAGCTTCGACTACCAGATGACCGGGTACCGCGAGGACTACCTCGTCAAGATGGTGATCCTGGTGAACGACGAGCCGGTCGACGCGCTCTCGATGATGGTCCACCGCGACCGCGCCGAGGCGCGCGGCCGGATGATGGTGGAAAAGCTGAAGGAGCTGATCCCGCGGCACATGTTCAAGATCCCGATCCAGGCGGCGATCGGCGGAAGGGTGATCGCGCGCGAGACGATCAGCGCGATGAGGAAGGACGTGACCGCCAAGTGCTACGGCGGCGACGTGACCCGGAAGAAGAAGCTTCTGGAGAAGCAGAAGGCCGGCAAGAAGAAGATGCGCCAGTTCGGCAAGGTCGAGATCCCGCAGCAGGCGTTCATCAACGCGCTGAAGATGGACTCGTGACACCGCTCTGCTAACCTCCCCGCGATGCCGACGGTCTTCCGCCACGACGGGTTCCGGTTCTTCTTCTACTCGAAAGAGGGCGATCCTCGGGAACCGGTCCATATCCACGTGATGCGGGACGGCGGCGAAGCGCAGGTCTGGCTGCACCCCGTGGCCGTCGCGCGCTCCTCCGGCTTCGACGCCCGGACGCTGCGCGACCTCGCCCGGATCGTGGCCGGGAATGCCGGACGGATCGAGGAGGCATGGCATGACCATTTCGGCAACTGACGTCCGCTTCGACGACGCGACGATGTGGGTCGCGCTGGAGGACGGCCGCACCCTCGGCGTACCCCTCGCCTGGTTCCCCCGGCTGCTGCAGGCAACGCCCGAGCAGCGCGGCGCGGTGCAGATCAGCGCCTTCGGCCTCCACTGGGAGGCGCTGGACGAGGACATCTCGGTGCCCGCGCTGCTCGCGGAACGGCCGAGGGTCGCGGCGGAGTGAGCAGATGCGTCAGTTGGCAATGGTGGCGAGCGCGCGGCCGGCGCTTGGTGATGCGTTGAAGATGGGTGGCAGGTCCCCGCTTTCGCGGGGACGACACCTGTGCTTCACGCCCGGCAGCACGAAGATGCGCCCGTTCGGGAACGTGGCGCTCCCGTGACGAACTCGTCCCATAGTGCTTCCTTCCATTCCTGCGAAAGGATCGCACCATCGAACCGTGGGATCAAACACCTAGGTCAAGCTGCCACGGCCCGAGGTCGAAGGTGACGTCATAGGCCCTCTATGGCTAGGCCGAGGACAATGCGGGTGCGCCACATGAGGACGAACCCCTGCATGCGCCCCCCTACAGATCCGGATTGATCCCCGACCCCGTCTGGTACGGCTGGTTCTGCGGCGCGGTGCCGACCGTCCCGCAGCCGGCGGCGGCGAGGGTGGCGAGGATCGTCAGGAGTATCGTCAGGGATCGCATCGGGGCCTCCGTCAAGGCGTCTCGAACCGGCAGCCGGGGCGGTTGTTCCGGGCCCCGGGCGCGTCCTCGGGCACACCAACGGGCCGTCCCGACACCCGCCACGGTCCAGTGCCGGCGTCGACCGCGGCCGACCACCCAAGGCATCCGCAAGACCGACCTGGCTGCCTGGCTCACCGTCGCTCCGCTTCCCGCCGCGATCGGCCGGGGCGTGGTTCGGCGGACGCGGCGGGCCCGGCGCGCCGGCCGACAGGCGGTGTACAGCCGGTGTACAGGTTGTGCACGCGCTGTGCAGGCCTCAGAACAGCCCGTCGCCGCCCTGCTGGTCCTCGACCACCTGGTCCGCGATGACCGCGCCGCCGGCGCCGATGGCCACCGGAACGCAGCCGGCCAGCCCGCTCGCGGCCAGCGCGAGCGCCAGCAAGAGTCTCGTCCGCATCACATATCCCTCCAGAGTTCGGCATCCGGTCCCCCGGCGCTCGCCACAGTCGGGGAAGGGCAGGCGCCGGTCAACAAGCGCGGGCCGTCAGAACAGCCCGTCGTCGCCATCCTCCTCCTCGGCAATCGCGTCGGCCGCGACGACCGCCCCCGCGCCGATCGCCGGCCCGCACGCAGAAAGGGCGCTCCCGGAGAGCAGGAGCGAAAGGGCGATCCAGAGTTTCGGCTGCATCTGCATGACCTCCATGTTCCGTCATGCCCCAAAGCACCGGCGGCCCTCCGCGGTTCCCTGCCGCGGCCCGGGAACCCGTCTGCGCTGCCGCCGTTCCCCCTGCCTGCAATGGAGGAAAGCGCGATGACCACCGACGAGAAGATCGAGGCGAAGTTCTGGAAGGCGCTCCGCTCGGACATGACGGTGATGCTCGGCACGCCCGACGTCCCGCCGCGGCCGATGACGGCGCAGGTGGATGGCGACGCCGATCGCGGGCCGATCTGGTTCTTCACCGCCCGCGGCACCGAGCTTGCCGACGCGCTCGAGACCGCGCCGGCCGACGGGATCATGACCTTCGCCTCGAAGGGCCACGACATCTGGGCCACGGCGCATGGCCGGCTGAGCATCGCCATGGACCGCGCGGTGATCGACCGGCTGTGGAACCCCTTCGTCGCGGCCTGGTACGAGGGCGGCAAGGACGACCCGGCGCTGCGCCTGGTGCGGTTCGATGCGGGCGACGCGGAGATCTGGCTCGACGGGTCGAGCCTGGTCGCGGGGCTCAAGCTGCTCCTCGGGGCCGACCCGAAGGAGGACTACGAGGAGAACGTGGCGAAGGTGTCGCTGCGCTGACGCTCGAGCCCGCTCTCCCCGGGCAAATGCCCAAGATCGCAGGACAACCCGGCTTGTCCACAGGAAATCCCCAAGTGTTGTCAACAGCTTATCCCCAGGAATCTCGCGTCTCTCGCCGTTTTTCCGTTGCGCGACTCGGGGCGGTTTGTGACAGTTTGTTTACCGCAAGGAGGTCGCAAGATCGTCGGGCGGGGCGCGAGGGCCTCCGTGGCAGTCGCGGGGAGGTACCGGAACTTCGGGACTGGACCAAACCGGGCAGCTTCGGGTCGGCAGGCGGACGGCAACCTCTCTGAGGCATGACGGACGGCTGGCGTCAAAAGGGTCTTCGTGATGCTGCAGTCGCTCTTCGGGGCGGTTGTGGCAGCCACGGGTCCTTCGGGGCCGGTGGTACTGGGCCGGGAAGCCCGCGAGGGCGGAACGGGTCAGGAAGGCGTCAGGGTGTGCCGCAAGGCACGATGCAAAGACCGCGTCTGAGCACCTGGCGCCTTTTCCTGACCCGTCGCCTGTTTGATGCCGGGACAAAACAGGGCTCGCCTTCTCAGGCGAGCCCCGTCCCGTCGGTGATGCAGTGCCGCGTCTCGCACCTGTACCGCAGCAGATACATCACTCGCGACGTCCGATCAACCACATCTCGCAGCGAGGATCGCCGCGGCATCAGCATGTCGCGTTGCGCGGCACATGTAGATCCGCTGGCTCGAGAAGGCCTAGCTGCGGACGTGCCGGTGCTGCGGACCCGTTGCCGCTCCCCCCGATTCGCGGCTGCCGTGCGGCGCGCCGCCCCCCGGGGCCGGCCCGGTGGCCTCTTGACGCAACGTCGCCCTCGCTGCCAGCCCGGATGGAACGCTCGGCATTGGCCAAGAGAAATAAACAGAATCAGTATCTTGAAGCATCATCCCGACGATTGTCCCGGAAGATGAACCGAAGATGAACCAGACGTTTCGCAAGCGTTAAAGTAGCGTGGCACACTCTTGCCATGCTGCTGCCCAAGTCCGGTTCAGCCACGGGGGTGGCTGCGGACGTCGGGCAAGGAACGAGGGGAACCGGTACGATGAACGAGCTGCCGCTCAGCGCCGAGATGCCGTCAGAGATCACCCCAGCGCTCGTCCTGCGACAGATCGCGCCCCGACCCCGCAAGGCGAGCGAGACGTTCCAGCCGATCGAGCAGCTCCTGTCGCGCTTCGACCGGATCGCCCCGCTCCGCGACTGCGCCTGATTGGCCCAGACTGCTCCAGGCCCCGCACCTAGCCCAGCAGTACGACGAGCCACGCCGCCGCCCCTGCGAGGGCCGCAAGCACGACGCCGGCGCTGCCGCAATCCTTCGCCTTCTTCGCCCGCGGGTCGATCTCCGGCCGCGCGAGATCCACAACCTCTTCGATCGCCGTGTTGATGAGTTCGGCCGCCAGCACCACCAGGCCGAGCGCGAGGATCAGCGCACGCTCGGCCGGCGTCATGTCGATCATGAAGGCGAGGGCGGCCGAGAGGACATTGACGCCGGTCCACTGACGGAGCGACTTCTCCGACGCCCAGGCGGCGCGCCAGCCGGCGAGCGACCAGGCGGCCGTGGTGAGCAAGCGCCGCGCCTCTGCCCGCAACATCCCGATCATGCCCTGCCTCCGCCCCCCCTGCAGACCTCGTGCGGCCCCCCGGCAGGCCCCTCGTGGCGCAAGGCTAGTCGACGCCGGATTTCCGCGCCAGCGGCGTCGCTCGGGCCCCGGCGCCGGGGCGGCAGCGCGATTCAAGTTGCCAATACGCGCGG
Source organism: uncultured Rhodobacterales bacterium (assembly GCA_964645155.1). Taxonomy (GTDB): domain Bacteria; phylum Pseudomonadota; class Alphaproteobacteria; order Rhodobacterales; family Rhodobacteraceae; genus CAZYBG01. The sequence continues at coordinate 4,605 of CAZYBG010000001.1, forward strand.
CGCAGGAGTAGCTCTTCGGCACGGACAGCAACGGTCGTCCCTGTCATCGTTCTGTTGCCATCGCGTTGGTAACGGGCACCAGGCTGAACGGCCGATCCAACGGGAGACAATCGGAATGCACAGAACGACAAGACTTGCCGCGCATCTTGCGATCGCGGCGATGGCGACGATGCCCGCCACGACGATGGCACAGACCATGGACGAGGTGATGGCCGCCGCCGAGGCCGAGGGGATGCTGACGACCATCGCGCTGCCCCACAGCTGGTGCAACTACGGCGAGGTGATCGCCGGGTTCAAGGCGAAGTATCCGTTCCTGACGGTCAACGAGCTGAACCCCGACGCCGGCTCGGCCGACGAGCTCGAGGCGGTGCGCGCCAATCGCGACAACAAGGGCCCGCAGGCGCCGGACGTGCTCGACGTCGGCTTCTCCTTCGGCCCGCTGGCCAAGGACGAGGGGCTGACCCAGGCCTACAAGGTCTCGACCTGGGACACGATCCCCGACGACACCAAGGACGCCGACGGCCACTGGTATGGCGACTACTACGGCGTGCTGTCGTTCGTGGTGAACACCGATCTTGTCGAGAACGTGCCGCAGGACTGGTCGGACCTGCTCAAGCCGGAGTATGCCAACTCGGTGGCGCTCGCCGGCGATCCGCGCGCCTCGAACCAGGCGATCCTGGCGGTGATGGCGGCCGGCATCGCGGCCGGCGGCGAGGCCGGAGCGGCCTCGGCCGAGATGGGCCTCGACTTCTTCAAGCAGCTGAACGAGGCGGGGAACTTCGTGCCCGTCATCGGCAAGGCCGGCACCATCGCCCAGGGCGCCACGCCGATCGTCATCGCCTGGGACTACAACGGCCTCGCATGGCGCGATGAACTGGCCGGCAACCCGCCGCTCGAGGTCGTGGTGCCCGCATCGGGCGTGCTCGCTGGGGTCTATCTGCAGGCGATCAGCGCCTACGCGCCGCAGCCGAACGCCGCGAAGCTGTGGATGGAGTACCTCTATTCCGACGAGGGGCAGCTCGGCTGGCTCAAGGGCTACTGCCACCCGATCCGCTTCAACGACCTCGTCGCGCGCGGCGTCGTCCCGCAGGAGATGCTCGACGCGCTGCCGCCGGCCGAGGCCTACGAGGCGGCGGTGTTCCCGACGCTCGACCAGCAGACCGCGCACGGCGATGCCGTGAAGGCGGGCTGGGACAGCGTCGTCGGCGCCAACGTGCAGTGACCTGACACCTCCGCCCGCCCCGGCACCACCGGGGCGGGCGCACCAACCAGAACACCGACGGGGACGGAATGGCTGAGCCCAATGCCGGAGCGGCCGTGCGGGTGCGCCTGCCCTGGCACTGGCTGGGCATCGCGCCCTTCATCGCCTTCGCGCTGCTGTTCCTGATCCTGCCGACATTGCAGATCGTGGTCGGCGCGTTCCAGACGCCCGACGGGGGGTTCACGCTCGAGAACCTCCGCGGGCTCTTCACGCCCTCGATCATGGCCTCCTACTGGATCTCGATAAAGATCTCGGTCGCCTCGGCGCTGCTAGGCTGCCTGATCGGCTTCGCGGTCGCCGCGGCGGTGACGCTGGGCGGGCTGCCCGCCGGCGTCCGCGGCCCGCTCCTCACCTTCTCGGGCGTCGCATCGAACTTCGCGGGCGTCCCGCTGGCCTTCGCCTTCCTCGCCACGCTCGGCCGGGTGGGCCTGGTGACGATCCTGCTGCGCGACTGGTTCGGCATCAACATCTACGCGATGGGCTTCAACATCCTCAGCTTCTGGGGGCTGACCATCGTCTACCTGTTCTTCCAGATCCCGCTGATGATCCTCATCATCACGCCGGCGCTCGACGGGCTCAAGCGGGAATGGCGCGAGGCGGCCGACATCCTCGGCGCCAGCGGCTGGCAGTACTGGCGGATGGTGGCGCTGCCGATCCTGTTTCCGTCGCTGCTCGGCACCTTCGCGCTGCTCTTCGCCAACTCGTTCGGCGCCGTGGCGACCGCCATCGCGCTGACCGGATCGTCGCTGTCGATCGTGCCGATCGTCCTCTTCGCGCAGATCCGCGGCGACGTGCTGGGCAACCCCAACCTCGGCTACGCGCTCGCCTTCGGGATGATCGTCATCACCGCGATCGCCAACTTCGTCTACATCTGGCTCAGGGCGCGGTCCGAGAGGTGGCTCAGATGACCCGCCTCTGGTCATGGATCGCACTTGGCTTCGGCGTGCTCTACTTCGCCCTGCCGCTGATCGGCACGCTCGAGTTCTCGCTGAGGAAGCGGCGTGACGCCTATTCGCTCGACGCCTACCGCGAGGTCCTGGGCGACCCGCAGTTCCAGGCCACCTTCAGCTACTCGGTGCTGATGGCGCTCTTCACCATCGTTTTCGGGGTGCTGCTCGTCGTGCCCACGGCCTACTGGGTCCGGCTGAAGCTGCCCCGGCTGCGGCCCGTGATCGAGTTCATCACGCTGCTGCCCCTGGTGATCCCGGCCATCGTCGTCGTCTTCGGCTACATCCGGCTCTACAACACCTCGTCCTGGCTGCCGCTGACCGGCTCGGCGACGGGCACCAACATCCTGCTGATGTTCGGCTACTCGATGCTCGCGCTGCCCTACATGTACCGTGCGGTCGATACCGGGCTGCGCACCATCGACGTCGCCACGCTGACCGAAGCCGCGCAGAGCCTCGGCGCCGGCTGGGTCACGATCCTCGCCCGGGTCATCCTGCCGAACGTGCTCGTCGCCGTGCTGTCGGGTGCCTTCCTGACCTTCGCCATCGTGATCGGCGAGTTCACCATGGCGGCGCTTCTGAACCGCCCCGCCTTCGGGCCCTACATGCAGGTCCTCGGAGCCAACAAGGCCTACGAGCCGGCCGCGCTGGCCGTCATCGCCTTCGCGATCACCTGGGCCTGCATGGGGCTCATCCAGCTCGCCACCCTGCTCACCAGACACACCCGGGCCCAGGGGCGCTGATGTCCTTTCTCCACCTCCGCTCGCTCCAGAAATCCTTCGGCCTGCTGCAGGTGGTGAAGGACTTCAGCCTCGCCGTCGAGAAGGGCGAGTTCGTCTCGCTCCTCGGCCCGTCGGGCTGCGGCAAGACCACGGTGCTGCGGATGGTGGCGGGCTTCGAGGCACCGTCGGCCGGCGGCATCGCGATCGACGGGCACGACGTCACGGGCCTGCGGTCGAACCAGCGCAACATCGGCATGGTGTTCCAGGCCTATGCCCTGTTCCCGAACCTCACGGTCGCCGACAACGTGGCCTTCGGCCTCAGGGTCAAGGGCGTCGGCCGCGCCGAGCGCGCGGCGCGGGTGGCCGAGATGCTGCGGCTCATCGGCCTGCCGGACCTCGGCGGGCGCTATCCGTTCCAGCTCTCCGGCGGCCAGCAGCAGCGCGTCGCGCTGGCCCGCGCGCTGGCGCCGCAGCCGCAGGTGCTGCTCCTCGACGAACCGCTCTCGGCGCTCGACGCCAAGATCCGCGTCTCGCTGCGCGACGAGATCCGCGCGATCCAGCGCCGGCTCGGGATCACCACGATCTTCGTCACCCACGACCAGGAGGAGGCGCTGTCGATGTCGGACCGGGTCGTCGTGATGAACGGCGGCATCGCAGAGCAGGTCGGCGCGCCCTTCGAGATCTACAACCGGCCCGCCACCCGGTTCGTCGCCGAGTTCGTCGGCACCCTGAACCTGATCGAGGCCGAGGTGGAGGATGCCCCGACCGGCCGCGTCCGCATCGCCGGGACGCAGGTCGCGCTCGACCGCCCGGTGCCGCCGGGCCGGATCACGCTGGCGCTGCGCCCAGAAGTGGTGAGCCTCGGCCGCGCGGCCGGGCATGACACGGTCCTGCCCGGGCGTATCGCCGAGGTGCATTTCCTTGGCTCGGTCATCCGCGTCCGGGCCGAGATCGCCGGGCGGCCGGTATCGCTCGACATCTTCAATCGCCCCGACGCGCCCCCGCCCGCGGTGGGCGCCGCCGTCGAGCTTTCGCTGCGCAGCAGCGATCTCCTCGTCCTCGACACCTGATCGCGCGCGGCGCGCTTTCGCGCCGGCGCCGGCGGGCCCGCACGGCGCACGAAAACCGACACCCTGCCGCGTCGGCGGCGGGCAAGACGCCCGGCCCCGGCGGCGACGACAGTCGGCGCTGACGGGAGGCGGCGGATGTCGGGGATCAGCTATGCGCGCGGCGCGGCGCTCGTGGTCGGCGGGGCGGTCCTGTGGTCGCTCATGGGCCTCGCGATCCGCCTGATCGGCGAAGCGTCGACCTGGCAGATCCTGTTCTGGCGGTCGCTCGGCATGGCGCCGGTGCTGCTGCTGTTCGTCGCCTGGCGGTCCGGCGGGCAGCCGCTGGCGCGGCTCCGTGCGGCCGGCCTGACGGGCGTGGTCGGGGGCCTCGCGCTGGTCTTCGCCTTCGCCGGCGCGATCTACGCGATCCAGGCCACGACGGTGGCCAACGCCGTCTTTCTCTTCGCCGCGTCGCCGCTTCTGACCGCGCTCTTCGCCTGGCCCGTGCTGCGCGAGCCGGTGCGCCGCGCGACCTGGATCGCGATCGCGGTCGCGGCGGTCGGCGTCGTCGTGATGGTGCGCGAGGGGCTGGCGCTCGGCGCGCTCGCCGGCAATCTCGCCGCGCTCGCCTCCGCCGGCGGCTTCGCGGTGTTCACCATCGCCCTGCGTCGCGGCCGGCTTGGCGACATGCTGCCGGCGGTGGTGCTCGGCGGCGTCTTCTCGGTCGCCGTCGCGGCGGCCGTGCTCAGCCTCCGCGGCGAGCCGGTCCTCGTCGCGCCCTCGGACGCGCTGATCGCGCTGGCGATGGGCGTGGTGCTGCTTGGCGGGGGCATGATCGCCTACACTATGGGGAGCCGTGCGCTTCCGGCCGCCGACCTTGCGCTCCTCAGCATGGTCGAGGTCATGCTCGCGCCCCTCTGGGTCCTCCTCGTCCTTGGCGAGACGGCCGGGGCCGGCACCCTCGCGGGCGGCGCGATCCTGCTCGCCGGGCTGTCGTTCAACGCGCTGACCGGCATCCGCCACCGCCCGTTGAAACCGATCTGAGCGCTACCGGCTGCGGAAGAACCGCATCCGGGCGTAGACATCCTCGAGGCGCTTCAGCCGGCTCTCGGTCTCGCCCCAGTTCCGGCTCTGCACGCTCGCGACGAGCGTCTCGATCAGGAACACGACCGAGACGGTCGAATCCCAGGCCGCCGGAACCTCTATATGGCAGGCGAGCACGTGGTCGGCCCAGCGCGAGGCCGGCGAGCGCCAGCGGTCGGTGACCAGGATCACCTTGGCGCCGAGCTCGGCCGCCTGCTCCGCCACGTGGACGACCGACGCCTCGTAGCGGCGGATGTCGAAAAGGACCACGGCATCGCCGCCGCGCAGGTCGAGCATCGCCGACGGCCAGCTCTCGGCAGGGCCGGAGAGCAGCGCGACCCCCGGCCGCGCGACCTTGAGCAGGGTCACGAAGTAGTCGGCATGCGCATGGGTCAGCCGCCCGCCGAGCGCGAGGACGCGCCGCGCCGGGTCGGCCAGGATCGCCGCGGCGCCGTCGAACGCGGCCGGATCGGCCTGGGCGAGCGTCGTCTCCAGGTTGGCGACGACGGCCCGCGCGAAACGGCTCAGCACGTGGTCATCCGGATCGGAGGCGCGCCGCGCCGTCCGCGCGAGCGGCGCGACCAGCATCTTCTCCACCTCGCCGCGCAGCGCCGCCTGGTAGTCGGTATAGCCCCGGTAGCCGAGCTTCTGCACCAGCCGCACCACCGTCGGGGTCGAGACCTCGGCCGCACGCGCCAGCGCGGTGATCGAGCCCAGCGCCGAGACCGGAAAGTGGCTCAGGATGTGCGTGGCCACCTGCCGCTCGGCCCGCGTCAGACCGGGCAGCGCGGCCCGCATCTTGGCCTCGATCACCGGGACCGAATCCATGTCCCTTCCTCCCCGGCCGGGTCCTTTGCACAGGCCATCTGCACAGGCCTTCGGCGCGGCACCGCGTACCGCGGATCCAGGTTGGGCGCGGCCCCCGCCGCCCACGATCCGCCCGGCACAATTCTGGAACGATTGTAACAGCGCCGGCAAGTCGGAAATGATCTTGACAGAACGCTTTTCGGCGAAGGACGCTGATCGCACGAGGGGATCACCGTGCACATTCGTCCGACCGACGCCCAAGCCAGACCCGGCGCCGCCGTGCGCGGCCCGCATCGGCGGCGGTTCTAGGCCATGCCACGCCCATTCGTGGCCTTCGTCAGCGCGATCGACCGGCTCAACTACCGGGTCGGCCGGTTCGCCATGTACCTGCTGTTCGTGCTGATGGCGATCCTGCTCTGGTCGTCGGTATCGACCGGCCTCGGCCGCCCGTCGCTCTGGACGCTGGAAATGGCGCAGTTCGCGATGATGGCCTACTTCATCCTTGGCGGGCCCTATTCGATGCAGATCGGCGCCCATGTCCGGATGGACCTCTTCTATGCCAGCTGGTCGCCCTACAGGAAGGCGCTCCTTGATGCCTTCACCGTGCTCGCGCTCATGGTCTATCTCGGCGTGATGCTGTGGAGCGGGATCGACAGCACGATCTATTCGCTGGGCCTGAAATGGGTGCCGTGGGACGTGCCATGGCTGCCCTTCGACATCCCCTGGCCCGAGACCGGCTTTCTCGAGCGCAGCCCGACCGCCTGGCGCCCCTATCTCTGGCCGATCAAGGTGGTGCTCTGCCTCGGCTTCCTGCTGATGCTGCTGCAGTCGCTGGCGCAGCTCATCCGCGACATCGCGGTGATCCGCGGCGCGACCATCGAGGACTTCACCCCGCCATGAGCTACGACATGATCGCGGTGATGATGTTCTCGACCATGCTCCTCATGATGATGACGGGGCAACGGGTCTTCGGCGCGATCGGCTTCGTCGCCGTCGTCTCGGCGCTTGCGCTCTGGGGCACCAGCGGCCAGACGATGGGCTTCTCGGCGGCGATGAAGCTGATGAAGTGGTACCCGCTTCTCACGCTCCCGATGTTCGTCTTCATGGGCTACGTGATGAGCGAGAGCCGGCTCGCCGACGATCTCTACCGGATGTTCCATGTCTGGTTCGGGCCGGTGCCCGGGGGGCTGGCCATCGGCACCATCCTCCTCATGGTGCTGATCTCGGCGATGAACGGCCTGTCGGTCGCCGGCATGGCGATCGGGTCCACCATCGCGCTGCCCGAACTGCTCAGGCGGGGCTACCAGAAAGAGATGGTGACCGGCGTGATCCAGGCGGGATCGTCGCTCGGCATCCTGATCCCGCCTTCGGTGGTGCTGGTGCTCTATGCGATGATCGCGCGGCAGCCGGTGGGGCAGCTCTGGCTCGCCGGGGTCGTGCCGGGGCTGATGATGGCCGGGCTCTTCATGCTCTATATCTGGCTGCGCTGCGCGTTCCAGCCGGAGCTCGCGCCGCCCCTGACCGCCGCGGAGCGGGCCGAGATCACCTGGGGCGAGCGGTTCGGGCTGCTGCGCGCCGGGCTGCTGCCCTTCCTGATCTTCTTCGCCATGATGGGGCCGTTCGTTCTGGGCTACACGAGCCTCGTCGAAAGCTCGGTCATCGGCGTCATCACCACCGTTGCCGGCGCTGCCTGGAAAGGCCGCTTCGACCGGCAGGTGTTCGAGATCGCGACCCGTTCGACACTGGCGATCACCTGCATGTTCATGTGGATCATCCTGGCCGCGCTATCGTTCGGTGCGGTGTTCGACGGCCTCGGCGCGGTGCGCGCGATCGAGAGCTTCTTTGTGCAGGATCTCGGCCTCAGCCCCTGGACCATCCTGATCCTGATGCAGCTGAGCTTCCTGCTGATGGGGATGTTCCTCGACGACACCGCGATGCTGGTGATCGTGGCGCCGCTCTACGTGCCGCTCGTCGCCACGCTCGACCTCGGCATCCCGCGCGAGCAGGTGCTGATCTGGTACGGCGTGCTCTACACCGTCACCTGCCAGATCGCCTACCTGACGCCGCCCTTCGGCTACAACCTGTTCCTGATGCGCGCCTTCGCCCCCGACAGCATCACCATCCTCGACATCTACCGGTCGGTCGTGCCCTTCGTCGCGGTGATGATCCTGGCGCTCGTCCTGCTGATGCTGTTTCCCGGCATCGCCCTCTGGCTGCCCGACCAGTTATACACGAAGTGAGCCCTACCAGACGCCCGGCCCGCGGACGCACAGAAGACCGACGCCACCAACAAGGAGTAGACCGATGACGACAAGACGCGACTTCCTCAGGAAGGCCGGGATCGGCGGCGCCGCCGCCGGCGCCGCGGCCCTTGCCGCACCCGCCACGCTCAGCGCGCAGGAGCCGATCCGCTGGCGCTGGCAGACTTATGCGGGCGCCACGCTCGGCCAGTTCGTGACCAAGCCGGTGATCGACGCGATCAACGCCGCTGCAGCCGGCCGGCTCGAGATCGAGCTGTTCTATGCCGACCAGATCGTACCGACCTCGGAGCTGTTCCGCGCGCTGCAGAACGGCACGCTCGACGCGGTGCATTCCGACGACGATTCGATGGCCGCGCCGGTCGACATCGCGGTCTTCGGCGGCTACTTCCCGCTGGCCACCAAGCACGCGCTCGACGTGCCGGTGCTGTTCGAGCAGTACGGTCTGCGCCAGATCTGGGAGGAGGCCTATGCCGAGGCAGGCGGCGTCGTCTGGCTGTCGGCCGCCGGGCAGGACCCGTGCAACTTCAACACGGTGAACCCGGTCCGCTCGGTCGCCGACCTCAGCGGGCTGAAGCTCTACACCTTCCCGACCGCCGGCCGTTTCCTCGCCCAGTTCGGCGTGGTGCCGGTGACGATCCCCTACGAGGATGCCGAGGTCTCGGTGCAGACCGGCGTGCTCGACGGGATGGCCTGGTCGGGCATCACCGAGGACTACACCGTGGGCTGGGCCGACGTGACCAACTACATCACGGCCAACAACATCTCCGGCGCCTGGATCGGCTCGATGTATGTCAACGAGGCGAAGTGGGCGGAACTGCCCGACGACCTCAAGATGGTCGTGCGCCAGTGCATCGAGGCCGGCCACCACTACCGCAACCAGTGGTACTGGGGCGGCGAGGCGCGCTACCGCGCGACCGGCGACAAGCTGGAGCTGACCCAGATCGCCGCCGACGACTGGAAGCAGGTCGAGGACGCGGCACTGGTGTTCTGGGACGAGATCGCCCAGCAGTCCGAGCGGTCGGCGAAGGTGGTCCAGATCTTCAAGGACTACAACGCGATCACCGGCGTGTCGGGCGTGCCCTATACCTGCAGCTGAGCCCGCGACGGCAAGACAGGCGGGCGCCTCTCCCCGGGAGGCGCCCGTGGACCGAGGGAGGAAGAGAATGCCGGGCAACCTGAGCTTTGCGGAACTGAAGAAGGCCGTCGCGGCGGGCGAGATCGACACCGTGCTCGTCTGCATCGTCGACATGCAGGGACGCCTGATGGGCAAGCGGTTCCACGCTGTCCACTTCGTCGAAGGCGGCCACGACGAGACCCATTGCTGCAACTACCTGCTCGCCACCGACATCGAGATGACGACGGTGCAGGGCTACGAGGCGACAAGCTGGAGGAAGGGTTATGGCGACTATGTGATCAAGCCCGACCTGACCACGCTCCGCCGCATCCCATGGCTGCCCGCGACCGCGATGGTGACCTGCGACCTGCTCGACCACCACACCCACGAGGAGGTGCCGCATTCTCCCCGCGCGATCCTCAAGCGGCAGATCGCCCGCGCGCAGGCGATGGGCTTCACGCCGATGATGGCGACCGAGCTGGAATTCTTCCTGTTCCAGAAAAGCTACGACCAGATCGGTGACGAGGGCTACCGCGATCTGCAGACGCTGGGCCGCTACAACACCGACTACGCGATCTTCGGCACCTCGAAGGAAGAAGGCGTGATGCGCGCCATCCGCAACGGCCTATATGGCGCGGGCATCCCGGTCGAAAACTCCAAGGGCGAGGCCGAGGCCGGGCAGGAGGAGATCAACGTGCGTTATTCGGACGCGCTCGACACCGCCGACAACCATGCCATCGTCAAGAACGGCTGCAAGGAGATCGCGCACCAGCACGGCCACGCGCTGACCTTCATGGCGAAGTACGCGACCGACCGCGCCGGATCATCGAGCCACATCCACCAGTCGCTGTGGAAGGACGACGCGCCCGCCTTCCGCGACGAGGCGGCGCCGCACGGCATGTCGGCGACGATGCGCCACTACATCGCCGGGCTGCTGGCCCATGCCTCCGACGTGACGTGTTTCCTGGCGCCCTACGTGAACAGCTACAAGCGCTTCTGCGTGGGCATGTTCGCACCCACCAAGGCGGTCTGGAGCCTTGACAACCGCACCGCCGGCTACCGCGTCTGCGGCGAGGGCACCAAGGGCATCCGCGTCGAATGCCGCGTCGGCGGCGCCGACCTCAACCCCTATCTCGCGATGGCGGCGCTGCTCGCCGCCGGGCTCGACGGGATCGAGCGGAAGCTGGAGCTGGAGCCGCCGGTCTCCGGCGATGCCTACCAGATGGGCCGGGTGCGCGAGATCCCGAAGACCCTGCGGGCGGCGGCCGAGCTGTTGCGCAAGTCGAAGATGCTGCGCGCCGCGATGGGCGACGCGGTGATCGACCACTATCACCGCGCCGCGCTCTGGGAGATCGAGGAGCAGGACCGCGTGGTGACCGACTGGGAAGTGAAGCGCGGGCTGGAACGGGCCTGAGGAGAACACCATGACCACGATGATCCGTTGCATCTCGCCCGTCGACGGGCGGGTCTTTGCCGAGCGGCCAGCGCTGTCGCGCGACGAGGCTATGGCGGCCGCCGCACGGGCGAAGGCGGCGCAGCCCGCCTGGGCGGCGCGGCCGCTGGACCAGCGCATCGCGCTGGTCAAGGCCGGCATCGCCGCCCTGAACGGCATGAAGGACCGCATCGTCGAGGAACTGGCCTGGCAGATGGGCCGGCCGACCCGCTATGGCGGCGAGTTCGGCGGCGTGAACGAGCGCACCGACTACATGAGCCGGATCGCCGCCGAGGCGCTCGGGCCGATGATCGCCGAGCAGAGCGACCGCTTCGAGCGGCGGATCGAGCGGCAGCCGGTGGGCGTGGTCTTCGTCATCGCGCCCTGGAACTACCCCTACCTCACCGCAATCAACACCATCGTCCCGGCGCTGATCGCCGGCAACGCGGTGGTCCTGAAGCATGCCAGCCAGACCTTGCTGGCGGGCGAGCGGCTGGCGGAAGCCTTCCACGCGGGCGGCGTGCCAGCCGAGGTGTTCCAGAACGTCGTGCTCGACCACGCCACCACCGAGGCGCTGATCGCCGCGCGCAGCTTCGGCTTCGTCAACTTCACGGGCTCGGTCGCCGGCGGCCAGGCGATCGAGCGGGCGGCCGCCGGCACCTTCACCGGCACCGGGCTGGAGCTGGGCGGCAAGGACCCGGGCTATGTCATGGAGGATGCCGACCTCGACTGGGCGGTCGACGTGCTGATGGACGGCGCGATGTACAATGCCGGCCAGTGCTGCTGCGGGATCGAGCGGATCTACGTGGCCGAGCGGCATTTCGACGACTTCGTGGAGAAGGCGGTGAACTGGGTGAACGCGCTGAAACTGGGCAACCCGTTCGAGGCCGACACCACGCTGGGGCCGATGGCCAATGCGCGCTTCGCACGGACGGTGCGCGAGCAGACCGCCGCGGCGGTGGCGGCGGGGGCGAGGCCGCTGATCGAGAAGCAGAACTTCCCCGCCGACGATGGCGGCGCCTACCTGATGCCGCAGATCCTCGTGAACGTCGATCATTCGATGCGCGTGATGACCGAGGAAAGCTTCGGGCCCGTGGTCGGCATCATGCCGGTCAGGGACGACGACGAGGCGCTGCGGCTGATGAACGATTCCCCGTACGGCCTCACCGCCAGCCTCTGGACGCAGGACCCCGATCGCGCCTGGTCGGTCGCCCGCCGGATCGAGACCGGCACCGTCTTCATGAACCGCGCCGACTATCTCGACCCGGCGATCTGCTGGACCGGCTGCAAGGATACCGGCCGCGGCGGGTCGCTCTCGGCGCTCGGCTTCCACGCGGTGACGCGGCCGCGCTCCTACCATTTCCGCAAGGTGAAAGCATGACGACTTCCGGCGCGGCCCCGACCGCAAACTGGTCCTATCCGACCGCGATGAAGTTCGGCCCCGGCCGGATCGGCGAACTGGCCGACCATGTGAAGGGGGCCGGCATGTCGCGCCCGCTCCTCGTCACCGACCGGGCGCTCGCCACCCTGCCGATCACCGCGCAGGCGCTCGACGTGCTCGAGGCCGGCGGCCTTGGCCGTGCAGTCTTCGCCGAGGTCGATCCGAACCCGAACGAGGCCAACATGGCGGCCGGGATCGCCGCCTACCGCGCCGGCGGCCATGACGGCGTCGTCTGCTTCGGCGGCGGCTCGGCCTTGGACCTCGGCAAGATGATCGCGCTGATGGTCGGGCAAAGCGTCAGCGTCTGGGACCTGGAGGATGTCGGCGACTGGTGGACCCGCGCCGATGCCGCGAAGATCGCACCCATCGTCGCGGTGCCGACGACGGCCGGCACCGGCAGCGAGGTCGGCCGGGCGGGGGTGCTGACGAATTCGGCTACCCACAAGAAGAAGATCATCTTGCACCCCAGGCTGATGCCGGCCGTCACGATCTGCGACCCGGAACTGACCGTGGGGATGCCGAAGGCGATCACCGCCGGCACGGGCATGGATGCGCTGGCGCACTGCCTCGAGGCCTATTGCAGCCCCTTCTACCACCCGATGAGCGCCGGGATCGCGCTGGAGGGGATGCGGCTCGTCTTCGAGAACCTGCCCCTCGCCTACCGCGAGCCTGGGAACATCAAGGCCCGGGCCCACATGATGAGCGCCGCCGCGATGGGCGCGGTGGCGTTCCAGAAGGGCCTCGGCGCGATCCATTCGCTCAGCCACCCGGTCGGCGCCGTCTACAATACCCACCACGGCACGACGAACGCCGTGGTGATGCCGATGGTGCTCGACTTCAACCGTGCGGCCATCGAGGACCGGATCGGCCGCGCCGCGGCCTATCTCGGCATCGGCGGCGGGTTCGACGGGTTCCGGGCACGGATCATGGACCTGCGGGCCACGCTGTCGATCCCGCCGGACCTGACCGCGATGGGTGTCGAACGGGCCCGGCTCGACGAGCTCACCGACATGGCGCTCGAGGACCCGTCCTGCGGCGGCAACCCGGTCGCCATGACGCGGGCGAACACCCGCGCGCTCTACGAGGCCTGCATGTAGGCGCTGGCGTCACGGCGGCCAGCGGGCGTAGCGCCGCTGGCGCAGCTCGACCGTGCCGAGCCGGCTGACGAGGAGGGACCGGCGCGCCATCAGGCTGCCGAGCCCGGGCGTGCCCGGCGACACGCGCGCCATGTCGCGCTCGATGGCGCGGATGTCGCTTCTCAGGTCATCGGCCTCGAGTTCCAGCCGCCACCAGTTGCGCCCCCACTCCCAGGCCGGATCCATCCGCGCAAGCTCCGCCCCGGTGCAGCCGGCGGCGATCGAACGGCCCTGGCGCGCCACGCGGTACGCCTTCTCGGGCGTGCAGTAGAGGCGCAGCCCCCGCTCCCGCCCGCCAAGCCAGGCCTCCGCGTCGGGGCTGATGCCGGCATCGGCGCAGGCACGGCGATGCGCCTCCAGCCGGTCGGGGCCGCGGCCCTCCGCCCCGTCCTCCAGGCCGATCCGCGACCAGTCGCCGGCGCGGCACTCCTCCTCGGAAAGCGAGGCGCAGGCGGCGACGGCGAGGAGACACAGCAGGGCGGCGAACAGGCGCATGGCGACGGCTCCGGGCAGACCTGGGCCGCAGCATCGTCCCGCCGGGCCGGCAGCGCAACCCGCGCCGGCCCCTTGCCGGCGCGCCCCGGCGCCGCTAGGCCTTGGAGCGCGCGCAGGCCCGGAGAAGCGCCATGAAGATCGCCCACCGCGAGATCGGCCCCGACCACCCGCCGCTCGTCATCGCCGAGATCGGCATCAACCACGGCGGCGACCTTGCCGTGGCGAAGGAGATGGTGCGCCTCGCCGCGCTCTCGGGCTGCGAGATCATCAAGCACCAGACCCATATCGTCGAGGACGAGATGACCGAGGAGGCGAAGGCGATCTTTCCGCCGAACGCCGATGTCTCGATCTGGGAGGTGATGGAGCGCTGCGCCCTGTCGCGCCAGGACGAGGCGGAACTGAAGCGCTTCACCGAAAGCCTCGGGCTGATCTGGATCTCGACGCCGTTCTCTCGCGCCGCCGCCGACTTCCTCGAAACGCTCGACGTGCCCGCGTACAAGATCGGCTCGGGCGAGGCCGACAACCTGCCGCTGATCCGCCACATCGCCTCGAAGGGCCGGCCGGTCATCATGTCGACCGGAATGCAGACGATCGAGACGATCCGCGCCAGCGTCGAGATCCTTGACCGGGCGGGCATCGACTATGCGCTTCTGGAATGCACCAACCTCTACCCCTCGCCGCCCGAGATCGTCTCGCTTCAGGGCTTGACCGACCTGCGCCGCGCCTTCCCCAACGCCGCCATCGGCTTCTCGGACCATTCCATCGGCCCCGAGATGGCGCTGGCCTCGGTCGCGCTCGGCGCCTGCGTGCTGGAACGGCACTACACCGACACCCGCTACCGCAAGGGCCCCGACATCTCCTGCTCGATGGACCCCGCCGAGCTGCGCCTGCTGATCGACCGCAGCCGCGAGATCTGGACCGCGCTGCGCAACCCCAAGCAGCGCACCGCGCCGGAGGAGGACGTCTACCGCTTCGCCCGCGCCAGCGTCGTGGCCGACCACGACCTGCCCGAGGGGCACGTCATCGCCGAGGCCGACATCTGGGCAAGGCGGCCGGGATCGGGCGAGATCGCGGGCTACGAGTTCGACAAGGTGGTGGGGCGGAGGCTGACCCGGGCGGTCCGGCGGAACCAGCAGCTGAGGTGGTCCGACCTCGGGGGCACCTGATGCCACCCCGCGCCGACCTCGCCACCTGGCTCATCAACCTGCCCCGCGCCACCGAGCGGCGGCGCAGAATGGATGCCCAGCTCGCCACGATGGACCTGCCCTACACGGTCTTCGACGGCGTCGACGGCAGGGCGCGCGAGGCCGAGCTTCTGCAGAACGTCGACATCCCCGCCTTCGAGCGCAACATGGGCCGCAAGATCCTGATCGGCGGCATCGGCTGCTACAACTCCCATCTCGGCGTCTGGCGCGACTTCCTGGACACCGGCAAGCCCGTGGCGCTGGTGCTGGAGGACGACGTGGTCTTCCACGACGACTTCCTCGACGCTGTCGACCTGGCGCTCCGGGCGCGAGCGCATTGGGATTTCCTCAAGCTGAACCGGATCCGCGCGAAGCTGCCTGTGCCGCAGGGCCGAGTCGGGCCCTACAGCTTGAATGCCTATATCGGGCCGGCCACCGGCACCGGCGCCTATCTCATCAAGCGCGAGACGGCGGCGAAACTGCTGCCCAGGATGCTGCCCGTCACGCGGGCCACCGATCACGAGATCAATCGCTTTTTCCTGCACGATTTCCGGCTGCGCGGGCTTGAACCGTTCCCGAGCCATCTCGACGACGGCAATGTGAGCCTGATCACCGGAACCGGGTTCGCCGACCTGAAGAAGTTCCCTTGGTATGCCCGCCTGCCGAACTACGGCCTGCGCCTCGGCAACTACGCCCGGCGTTTCGCTTACCTGGCGCGCACCGGGGCCTGGCCGGGCTCGCGGCGGGTGCTGCCGCTTGAGGGCGAGGCGGCATGACACGGGTCGCGTTCAAGCATATCCGCGCCTCGACCAATCTCGGCGATACCTGGTGCAGCCCCTACGACCACATCCCGGACCTCGCCGCGCAGTGGAGCGCCAGCGTCCATGACCTCGACGAGCCGACCCCGGACTGCGATGCCGTCATCTACGGCGGCGGCAAGATCATGGGCGGCTTGGCGGCCAAGCTGGGGCCGGGCGATCACGATGCGCGGCATCGCATCGCCTGGGGGGTCAGCACGATCCAGAAGTTTCCGATCTCGCCGCGCTACTGGCGCGCGTTCCGCGCCATGACGCTGGTCGGCAGCCGCGACTGGGGTGACACCCGCTTTTCCTTTGCGCCCTGCGCCAGCTGCATGGCGCCCGACTTCGACCTGGGGCACGGGGAAAGCCATGACGTGGTAGCCTACCTGCACCACTGGCGCGCGCCGGAAATGGGGATCGAGGTGCCGGCGCATATCCCGGTCCTCGACAATACCTGCCCCTCCTTCCCCGAGGCGATCCGTTTCATCGCCAGCGGCCGCACCGTGGTGTCGAACTCGTATCATGGCGTCTACTGGGCGCTCCTGCTTGGCAAGCGGGTGATCTGCATTCCGTTCTCGAACAAGTTCCACAACTTCCGGATCGCACCTGGCTACGCGACGGCGTCAACCTGGCTTGGCGCGCTGGACCGGGCGCGTGGCAGCGGCGAGATGCTCGACCTCTGCCGCACAGCGACCGCCGACTTCCGCCGCCGCATCGAAGACCGGATCGGCTAGGCCTCCGGCCCGTACCAGGCTTCGCGCAGCCAGCGCGCGCCTCGCGTGCGGTGCAGCGGATCGCCGCGAAAGCCGTCGACGGCCTCGCGCATCTTCGGGCTGCCGTGGAAACACACCACCCGGGCCTGCGGGGGCAGGCGCGGCTCGAGGAACAGGTTGAGCGGCCGGGGCGGGCGGCAATCGTACTTGAAGCTCGCGATCCACTCGTCCGGGAATGGCACGAAATCGCCGTGCTTTTCGGCGGTGCGAGAGACATAGACCTGTTCGTAGCCGGTCCCGAAAGCCAGCGAATCCTCGGGATTCCGCGCCATCTCCTCCCAAACGTAGCCATGCAGCCTCGGCTCGAACTTCTCGACCGATCCGTGGCCGAGCTGCCGCGTGCCGGGGTGCCGGTCCCAGGCGCGACGCATGCAGATCTTCCCCGGGGCATGGTCGCGAAGCTCGTCGATACCGCCGACGATCAGGACATCAATGTCGAAGAGGATGAGCGGGCCAACCAGATCAGGGACGAGGTCGGGCTTGTACACGCTGACCTTCCTGAACGGCGCGCGCCAGCCCCGCTCCTCCATCCGCTTGAACATCCGGTCATGGAACGGCTCGTGCGGCAGGGGGATGATCTCCACCTCCGGCCGGATGCCGGTGCGATCCTCGGTCATGCAGAACAGCCGCAGGTCGGATGAGGTGTGGCGCCGCAGTCCGGCGTAGAGATTGTTCACATAGTCGGGCTCGTAGCGGGTGCCGAACTTAAGGCAGATTGCATTGAACTCGGCCATTCGTTCGTCCTTCCTGCTCCGACCGCTCTCTTACACGCGGGCGGGCCGAGGCTGCAACGCCCAGCCAGCCGACCGGCAATCGCCTTGCGTCGGCATGTGAGCAAATCCTATTGTCGCGGGCGCTCGCCGGGCAACGGGAGGGGGCGGCGAAACGATGGCGGCGACGGCAAAGATCGGGCGGGAACTCAGGCGCATCGGACACCGCGCGCTCGATGCGGCTGCGGCCGTCCTCGAGCCCGTGCGCGCCCGGCGCCACGACCGCGACTTTTCCGAGCGTGTCCGTCTGCATCCCGGCTCGGTTCCGCCAAGGGAGAAGGCGGCGCTTTTCGTCCTCTACCAGCCCGGCGGGCTGGCTGCATCCTCGATCGCCACCTGCCGGCACCTTGCGACATGCGGCTATTCTCCGCTCGCAGTATCGAACGCCGCCCTGTCGGACGATGCGCTCGCACAGCTCGCGCCCGTCACCTGGATGACCGCCGTGCGGCCCAACTTCGGCTACGACTTCGGCGCCTACCGCGACGGTGTGCGCCTTCTGGCCGACCATGGGGCCAAGCCGGCCCGCCTGGTGATGCTGAACGACAGCATCTGGTTTCCCCTCCACCCCGGCGAAACCCTGCTTGCCGAGATGGAGCAGTCAGGCTCCTTCTGCGGCCCGATGTTCGACCGCAAGGAGGGTCGGCGCCACTCCGGCCACTTCGAATCCTACCTTCTCTCGCTCGGGCCCCAGGCGCTCGGTGCGCCGGCCTTCACGGCGTTCTGGCAGGGCTATGTCTCCTCCGACCAACGGCGCATCGTCCTGCGCCGTGGCGAGAAGGGGTTCTCGCAGGCGCTTCTGGCGGCCGGGATCGAGCCCACGATCCTCGCCTCCCGCGCGTTGTTCGCTGATCGCCTCCGGCAGCAGGACGACGGGATGCTGCGCCGGACGCTCGACTATGCGGCCTACGAAAGCCCCGCCGAGGCTGCAGAGGGACGACGGATCTGCGACCGCCAACCCCCCGGCTTCCGCGATGCCGCCCTGGCCCATATCATCCGCACCGCCGCGAAACAGAACATCCAGGAGTGCTTCGTCTACGCCGCCATGCGCCTCTTCAACCTGCCCTTCCTCAAGAAGCGGATGAAACCGCTGACCATCGAGATGCGCCGGCAGTATCTGCGCGCCGTGACAGCGGGCGATCTGCCGGCACCCCCCGACGCGCTGCTGGCCGAGATCCGCGCCAGCGTGCCCCCCGCCCCATGACCCGCTCGCTCCTCTTCGTCACCGGCACCCGCGCCGACTTCGGCAAGCTGGAACCGCTCGCCACCGCGGCCCGTGACGCGGGCTTCCGCGTCGGGTTCTGGGTGACGGGGATGCACCTGCAGGACCGCTACGGGCTGACCAAGATCGAGGTGCACCGGGTGCCCGGCGTCGAGGTCTTCGAGTTTCTCAACCAGCGCGCCGGCGATCCGCAGGACATGGTGCTGGCCAAGACCGTGCTCGGCTTCTCCGACTTCCTCGCGGAACATCGCCCCGATCTCGTCGTGGTCCACGGCGACCGGGTCGAGGCGCTGGCGGCGAGCCTCGTCGCCGCCACCAACTATGTCCGCTCGGCCCATGTCGAGGGCGGCGAGGTCTCGGGCACGATCGACGAGCTGTTCCGGCACTGCAACACCAAGCTCGCCACCCACCATTTCGTCTCCTCCGATGCCGCCAAGGCGCGGGTCATGGCGATGGGCGAGGAGGCGGGCGCGATCCACGTCATCGGCAGCCCCGAGCTCGACGTCCACGACCAGCCCTCGGGCGTGACGCTCGACGAGGTGCGCGCGCGCTACGCGATCCCCTTCGACGACTACGGCATCGCAACCTTCCACCCGGTCACCTCGGAGCAGGCGACGATCGGCGCGCAGGCCGCGGCATTCTTCAACGCCCTGGAGGCGTCGGGGCGCAACTTCGTGGTGATCCTGCCGAACAACGATCCGGGCGCCGAGGCGATCTTCGAGGTGATCGGCCGCCTGCCCGGCGACCGCTTCCGCCCGATCCCGTCGATGCGCTTCGCGCATTTCTCCGAACTGATGCGCAATGCCGCGGTCCTGGTCGGCAATTCCTCGGCCGGCGTGCGCGAGGCGCCGTGGCTGGGCCTGCCATCGCTCGACATCGGCACGCGGCAGACCAATCGCGCCGCGGCGCCCTCGGTCGCCTTCGCCGAGGCCGCCGACGGCGCGGCGATCGCGCGGTTCCTGCACGAGGCCTGGGGCCGCCGCCACCCGCGCCACGAAGGCTTCGGCGCGGGCCGTGCCGCCGACCGCTTCGTCGCCGTCCTGCAGGGCGCCGCGTTCTGGGCGCGACCGCTGCAGAAGGCGTTCCGCGACCTTGGCTGAGCGCCACCCCACCGGCGTCGCGCTGCGCGGCTGGCTGGCGGCGACCGCGCTCGCCGCACCCTTCGCGCTCCGCCACCTGCAGGGCCGGCTCGGCCGCGGCAAGGAGGATCCCGGCCGCTGGCACGAGAAGCGCGGCGTCGCCTCGGCGGCCCGGCCCGAGGGGCCGCTCGTCTGGCTCCATGCCGTCGGCGTCGGCGAGGTGCTGGCGCTGCCCGGCCTCGCCCGTGCGCTCCGCGCCGCCCGGCCGGAGGTCACGGTGCTTTTCACCTCGTCGTCGCGCACCTCGGCCGAGGCGCTGGCGCCGAACCTGCCCGAGGGCGCGATCCACCAGTTCCTGCCGCTCGACGTCGGCCGCTGGAGGCGGCGCTTCCTCGACCACTGGCGGCCCTCGCTCTCGGTCTGGGCCGAGCGCGACCTTTGGCCGGGCTTCCTGTGGGAGATCGCGCGCCGCGGCATCCCGCTCGCCCTCGTCAACGCGCGGATGGATGCCGCCTCGGCACGGCAGAAGACCCGCGCGCGCGGCCTGTTCGCCGATCTCTACCGCCGCTTCGACCTGATCGAGACCCAGGACGAGGCGACCGCCGCGCATATCGCCGGCTTCGGCGTGCCGCCCGGGCGGATCGCGGTCACCGGCTCGCTCAAGACGGCGGCCGCACCCCTCGCCGACCGGCCCGAGCGCCCGGCGGTCGAGGCCGCGCTCGCCGGCCGCCGGCTCTGGCTCGCCGCCTCGACCCATCCGGGCGACGAGGGTGCGGTGGCCGAGGCGCACCGCCTGGTCCTCGCCGCCGACCCTGCCGCCTGCCTGATCCTCGCGCCGCGCGACCCGACCGAGGCCGACGCCGCGCTTCGCGGCCTGGCGCGGCACGGCATCGACGCCGTGCTCCTGCCGGCGTCGAACGTTCCGCCGCGCCCGGCGCAGGCCTGCGTCGTCGCCCGCATCGGCCAGCTCGGCCTGTGGTACCGGGTGGTGCCGGTCGCCTTCGTCGGTGGCTCGCTCGACGCCACCGGGGGGCACAACCCGTGGGAGCCGGCGCGCCTCGACTGCGCCATCCTCCATGGCCCGAACGTCCGGAACTTCGCCGCCGACTACGACGCCCTGCACGCGGCCGGCGCGGCGCGCGCGGTCGGCGACGCCGCCGCGCTCGCGGCGGCGGTTCTCGACCCCGCCTCCCTCGGGCTCCGGCCGCGGGCGGCCGCCCTGACGGCGGCGAACGCGGGCCTGCCGGCCGCGATGGCGCAGCGGCTCCTCGCCCTGATGACGCAGCGACCATGACCGCGGCGCGGCACGAGGCTGCCCGTCGGCAGATGTTCCCGGACGCGCCGGGGCCGATGACCCCCGCGCCGCCCCCGCCGCCGCGGACCGCCCGATGACCCGGCGCCTGCGCCTCGCGCTGCTCCTCTACCGGGCCCTCTGGTGGGCGGGGCTGCCGCTGGCGCTGCTCTATCTTCGCCGCCGCGCCCGGCGCGACCCCGCCTATGCAGCGCATCTGGAGGAACGCTGGGGGCGCGGGCCCGCGCTGCCGGGGGCGGTGTGGGTCCATGCCGTATCGCTGGGTGAGATGCGGTCGGCCGCCCCCCTTGTCCGCGCGCTGCTCGACCGGGGCGAGCGGGTGGTGACGACGCACCTCACCCCCGCCGGCCGCGGCGCCGCCGAGGCCGCCTTCGCCGCCGAGATCGCGCAGGGCCGGCTCGTCGCGCGCTACCTGCCGTTCGAGCTCGGGCCGGCCTGGCGGCGCTTCCTCGCGGCGGCGCGGCCGAAGGCCGGCCTCGCGATGGAGGTCGAGATCTGGCCGGTGATGATCGCCGAGGCGGCCCGCGCCGGGGTGCCGCTCTACCTCGCCAACAGCCAGGTGCCGGGCCGGAGCTTTCCGCGCGCGCGCCGCCTCGCGCGGGTCCTCGGCCACCCGGTCGCGGGCGTCGCCGGCGTCTTCGCCAAGTCCGACCGCCATGCCGACCGCTTCCGCAGCCTCGGCGCGCCGAACGTCCGCGTCACCGGCGAACTGCGCTTCGACCAGGCGCCGCCCGCGCCGCTGCTCGCGGCCGCCGCCGCGCTCCGGCCGGCGCTGCCGCGGCCGGTGGTGACGGTGGCGAGTGTCGTCGCGGGCGAGGATGCGCTCTACCTCGACGCCTATCGCCGGGTGCAGGCGGCATCCCGCGCCCGCGGCGCGGCGCCGCCGCTCTTCGTGCACGTCCCGCGGGCGCCCGAGCGCTTCGGGCCAGCGGGCGACGCGCTCGCCGCTTCGGGCCAGCGGGTGCTCCGCCGCTCCGCGGCGGGGCCCGGCCTCGCGCTCGACGCCGCCGCGCTGGCGCAGGCCGACATCCTCCTCGGCGACTCCCTCGGCGAGATGTTCTTCTACCTCGCGCTCGCCGATCTCGCCGTGGTCGGCGGCGGCTTCCTGCCCTCGGGCGCGCACAACGTGATCGAGCCCCTGGCGCTTGGCCGGCCGGTCCTGACCGGCCCCCATATCTGGACGATCGAGTACCCGGCCGAGGAGGCGCTGGCGGCCGGCGTCCTGACGCTCTGCGCCGACCCCGCCGCACTCGCCGCAGGGATCGGCGCACTCCTTGCCGACCGCGCCGCGCTCGATGCCGCCGCCGGGCGCGCCGCGGCCTTCGTCGCGGCGCATTCGGGGGCCACCGCGCGCACCCTCGCGCTTCTCGATGCCGACCTCGCCGGCCAGCGCCGGCCGTGAGGCCTCATCCGGTCGTTCGCCGCCGGGAACGGCGCCGCCGCGCCCGGCATCCCACTTGCCGGATAGCGGCGGCCGAAGGGTTGCCGGGGCCGGCGGTCACCCGGGGTCCGCCGACCCCTCCCCGAACCGCTCGACCATCTTCGCCCGGATCTGGTCGCGCGCCTGCCGGTAGGCCGCGAGCTTCGCCTCGCGGGTTTCGCCCAGGCCCGTCGGGTCGAGGATCGGCCAGTACTCCACGTCGATGTGGTGGTAGCGGGTGAACTCCAGCGCCTGGCGCTGGCTTGCCGGCGACAGCGCCACGATCAGGTCGAACTGCGAGAGGTCGTCGCCCCATTCCTGCATCTCCTCGAAGCTCCGCGAGCGGTGGCGCGAAAGCTCGATGCCGAGCTCCTGGCAGACGGCGACGGAGAAGCCGTCGATCTCGCGGTCGTTCCTGACCCCGGCCGACTGGACGTAGGCGCGCTGGCCGTAGAGCTGCTTCATCATCCCCTCGGCCATCGGCGAGCGGACGGAGTTGTGGTCGCAGCAGAACAGCACCGACGAGGGGAAGCCGCCCACGTCAGCCGCCCCAGTGCAGCACGCAGATCAGCGTGAAGAGGCGGCGGGCGGTGTCTGTGTCGACCGCGGCCTTGCCGTCCAGCCGCTCCTGCAGGACGCGCGCACCCTCGTTGTGGATGCCGCGGCGGGCCATGTCGATCGCCTCGATCTGGGAGGGCGGCAGGCGCTTCACCGCCTCGAAATAGCTCTCGCAGATCTGGAAGTAGTCCTTCACCACCTGGCGGAACGGCCCGAGGGACAGGTGGAACGCCCCGACCCGCTCGGCAGCCTCGGTCGCGATGTCGAAGACGAGCCGGCCGTCGCGGATCGCGAGCGCCAGGCGGTAGGGCCCATCGGGAACCGCCTTGCCGTCGCGCGGCGGCAGCGCGAAGCTGTTCTCCTCGAGCAGGTCGAAGATCGCCACCCGGCGCTCCTGCTCGATCTCGGGCGTGGGCGGCGGCAGGCCGGCATCGTCGATCTCGATATGGCAGATGCGCGTCATCTCAGCCCTCGTTCAGGCGGTCCAGCCGGGCGCGGACCGAAAGCCCGTGCGCCTCGAGCGACTCCGACCGCGCCAGCCGCTCGGCCGCCGGGCCGATCCGGCGCAGCGCGGCGGGCGTCATCTGCGCAATCGTGGTGCGCTTGAGGAAGTCCATCACCGACAGGCCCGACGAGAACCGCGCCGAGCGCGCCGTCGGCAGCACATGGTTCGGCCCGCCGACATAGTCGCCGATCGCCTCGGGCGTCCACTGCCCGAGGAAGATGGCCCCGGCATGGGTGATCCGGGCGGCCAGCGCCTCGGGGTCGGCGACGCAGAGCTCGAGGTGCTCGGGCGCGATCCGGTCGGTCAGCGCGGCGGCCTCGGCAAGGTCGCGCACCACGATCACCGCGCCGTTTCGCGCCCAGCTCGCCCCCGCGATGGCGCGCCGCGCCAGCGTCTCGAGCCGCGCGGCGACGGCGGCGGCGACCGCCCGCCCGAAGCCCGCATCGTCGGTGACGAGGATCGCCTGCGCGCTCTCGTCGTGCTCGGCCTGGCTGAGCAGGTCGAGCGCGATCCAGTCCGGGTCGTTGGCGGCGTCGGCGATCACCAGGATCTCCGACGGCCCGGCGATCATGTCGATGCCCACCCGCCCGAACACCCGCCGCTTCGCCGCCGCGACGTAGGCGTTGCCGGGGCCGGTGATCTTGTCGACCGGCGCGATGGTCTCGGTCCCGTAGGCCAGCGCGGCGATCGCCTGCGCGCCGCCGATGCGGTAGACGGTCTCGACACCCGAAAGCCGCGCCGCCAGCAGGACCAGCGGGTTCGCCCGGCCGTCCGGCGTCGGCGCCGCGACGACGAGCCGCCCGACGCCCGCGACCGTCGCGGGAATCGCGTTCATCAGGACAGAGGATGGATACGAGGCCAGCCCGCCCGGAACGTAGAGGCCGGCGGCCGCGACCGGCGTCCACCGCCAGCCGAGCATCGCGCCGTCGGGGTCGGTCCAGCGGGCATCGGCGGGCATCTGGCGGACATGGTAGGCGCGGATGCGCTCGGCGGCGAGTTCCAGAGCCGCGCGGTCCTCGGGCGCCACCTCGGCGCAGGCGGCGTCGATCTCGGCCGTGGTGAAGGCCAGCGTGCCCGGCGTCAGGTCGAGCCGGTCGAACCGCCCGGTCAGCTCGATCAGCGCGGCGTCGCCGCGCGCCCGCACCTCGGCGATGATCGCGGCGACGGCCTCGTCCACATCGGCCGCCTCCTCGCGCTTGAGCGTGAGCAGCGCGCCGAAGCGGGTCTCGAAATCGGGCGCGGCGGTCGACAGGAACTGCGGCATCGGTGCCCCTTTCGCCGCCCGACATAGCGGCGCCGATGCGGAGCCTCAAGCGTTGCCCTTCGGGCCCCGGAAGATCGACGCCCCGAAGCGGCCCGGGATCGGCGCCGGAGCCGCCCGCCGCGCGCCAGCCGCCGCGACCGTCAGCGCGGCCAGCGGTACAGATCGGGGCACAGGTCGAGGTGCCAGGCCGTCTCGCAGGCAGCCTCCGATCCGGGTGGCCGTTCGGCCATCTCGGCGAAGCCCGCGCGTCGGTAGGCCGCGCGCGCGCCCGCGTTGCCCCTGCCCGCGCGCATCGGGCACCACATCGACCGACTCGACCCAGCCCCGCCAGGCGCGGAGGGCAGGGTCGTCGGCGGCGGCGAGGACGGCACAGCCGACCGTCCGGTCGCCCAGCGTGGCGACATGCACCGACGCCGCGGCGATGCGCGCGGCGAAGTCGGCCAGCGGCCGGCGCGCCCAGTCGGCATGGCGCGAGGAGAAAGCCCCCGGCGCGCCGGCCAGCGCCGCGAGGCGGATCTCGCGCCAGACCTTCGCGTCGCCCGGCGTCAGGCGCCGTATCGCCCGCACGGCGGTCAATCGGGGTGGTGCGGCGCCTTGCGCGACGGCGCGACATAGGGCCGGGTCACGTCCCTTACCGCGACGTCGAGGCATTCGGCATCGACGGCCACGGCGCCGTCACCGGCCAGCGTCAGGACGAGCCGGCCGGTGCCGTCCTCACCCGCCTCCCAGTTCAGCGCCAGGAGCGAAAGCACGATGTCGGGATCGGCGCGGTCGAGGCCCTGTGTCGCCACCTTCACCACGTCCGAGATCACCACCAACGATCTGACCCGTTCGGGCGGGCGGCGGCGGCGCTCGGCGGCCGGCAGGTCCTCCCAGCGGAAACGGTTGAGCAGGATCGCGAAGCGCCGCGCGGGCCGGTCCCACCGCATCTCGGTGACCGGAAAGACGGCATCCTGCAGGAGCGCGGACAGCACCGGCACATCGTCGGGTTCGAGCGCCTTCAGCAGCAGCGGCGCCTCGCCGCCATCCTCGAACCTTGCGTCCTCGGTCATGCGCCCCGCACCCGCTCGATCCGCGCGCCGACCGAGGCCAGCTTCGCCTCGATCCGCTCGTAGCCGCGATCGAGGTGGTAGACGCGGCTCACCAGCGTCTCGCCCTCGGCCGCGAGCCCGGCGAGGATCAGCGACACGCTCGCCCGGAGGTCGGTCGCCATCACCGGCGCGCCGCGGAGCCGGTCGACGCCGCGGACCGTCGCGACGCCGCCGTGCACATCGATCTCGGCGCCCATGCGGATCAGCTCGGGCGCGTGCATGAAGCGGTTCTCGAAGATCGTCTCCTCGAGCCGGCTGGTTCCGGCGGCGGTGCACATCAGCGCCATGAACTGCGCCTGCAGGTCGGTCGCGAAGCCGGGAAACGGCTGGGTCACCACGTCGACGGCGCGCACGCCGTTGCCGTTGCGGCGCACGACGACGCCGTCCGCGCTCTCGCGCACCTCGACGCCGGCCTCGGCCATCCGCTCGGCCAGCGCCGTCACCATGTCGAGCCGGCCGCCGACCAGCTCGACCTCGCCGCCGGCGATCGCCGGGGCGATCATGAACGTGCCGAGCTCGATCCGGTCGGGGATCACCCGGTGGGTCGCGCCGTGCAGCCGCTCGATGCCCTCGACGACGATCTCGGTGGTTCCCGCCCCCGAGATCCGCGCCCCCATCTCCACCAGGCAGCGGGCGAGGTCCACGGTATCGGGCTCGCGCGCCGCGTTGCGGATCACCGTGGTGCCCCGGGCCAGCGTCGCTGCCGTCAGCGCGTTCTCGGTCGCGCCGACCGAGACGAACGGGAACTCGATGACGGCCCCCTTGAGCCCCTGCGGCGCCGAGGCGTGCACGTAACCCTCGCGCAGCTCGATCCGGGCGCCGAGCCGCTCCATCGCCATCATGTGGAGGTCGACCTTGCGGGCGCCGATCGCGCAGCCGCCGGGCAGCGACACGATCGCCTCGCCCTCGCGGGCGAGCAGCGGGCCCAGCACGTTGAACGAGGCGCGCAGCTTGCGCACGATCTCATAGTCCGCCCGGCGGTTGGTGATCTCCCGCGCACTCAGGATCATCACCCGCCCGTCCTGCAGGCGCGCCACCTCGCAGCCATGCGCCTGCAGAAGCGTGGCCAGCGTGTCGATGTCCGACAGCCGCGGCACGTTGGTCAGCGTCAGCGGCTCGTCGGTCAGAAGCGCCGCGGCCATCAGCTTGAGGCAGGTGTTCTTCGCCCCCGAGATCGGTATCCGGCCGTTGAGGGGCCCGTTGCCCCTGACGAGGATCGCATCCATCAGTCCTGCCCTTCCTTGCCTGCCTGCCCTGCCCCGCCGGCGCCGCGCATCCGCGCCTGCGCCTTGCGCCGCGCGATGTTGGCCTTGAGCGCCGCCTTGAGGCGCGCCGCCCGCCCGTCCTCGGGCTTGTCGCCCTTGGTTTTCGGGGGTTTCCGCTCCATCCGGCTTCTCTACAGCAGGCCTCCGGCACGGTCCAGATACCGCTTGCGCGGGGGTGCTCTTGCCGGTAATGACCCGCGCGCAGGCGCTGCCGTAGCTCAGTGGTAGAGCACTCCCTTGGTAAGGGAGAGGCCGTGAGTTCAATCCTCACCGGCAGCACCATTTCCCGCGGGACAGTTGGCCCGGAAAGCGGGCTTCATGGCGTTCGTGTTCTTTCTCAACGGATTGGTACTCGCGGCGCTCGGCCTCCTGATGGCGGCCGTCGCGCTGCTGTTCGCGCCCACGCGCGAGGTGTTCCTGCTGTCGGCGCTGGTCGCGCTGCTGCTCGGCGCGGCGGTCAGCCTCGCCACCCGGTCCGGTGACCGGCGGCTCGACCGGCTCCATGCCTTCGTGCTGACCGCCTCCGTATGGCTCACGGCGGGCCTCGGCGGCGCGCTGCCGCTGATCCTATGGGGCCTGCCGGCGACCGACGCGGTCTTCGAGGCGATGTCGGGCATCACCACGACCGGCTCGACCGTGATGGTCGGCCTCGACACGACCGACCGCGGCATCCTGTTCTGGCGCGCGCTGCTGCAGGGCATCGGCGGCGTCGGCTTCATCGTGACCGGCATCGCGCTCCTGCCCGTCCTGCGGGTCGGCGGCATGCAGCTGTTCCGCACCGAAAGCTCCGAGCGCGGCGACAAGGAACTGGCCAGCGCCGCGCGCTTCGCCAGCGCGACGCTCTGGATCTATCTCACGCTGATCGTCGTCTGCGCGCTCGTCTACACGCTGGGCGGCATGTCGGCCTTCGATGCGGTGACGCATGCGATGACCACGCTGTCGACCGGCGGCTACAGCAATTACGACGCCTCGTTCGGCCATTTCGACTCGTCGTTCCTGCACGGGTCGGCCGCGGTCTTCATGCTGGCGGGGGCGCTGCCCTTCGCTTGGTACATCCGCCTCCTGAACCGCAGCGCCGCGACGAGCGAACAGGTGCGGGCGTTCATGGGCGGTCTCGTCGTGATCATCGCGGGGCTCGCGCTCTGGCGCGCGGCAACCGGCGATACCGCGGCCCTGATCGCGCTCCGCGATGTCGTGTTCAACGTCGTCTCGGTGGTAACGACGACGGGCTACGCGACCACCGACTACACGCTCTGGGGCGCGCCCGCAGTCGCGATCTTCTTCGTGCTGACCGCGATCGGCGGCTGCACCGGCTCGACCGCCGGAGGGGTCAAGGCGATGCGCTGGATCATCCTGTGGCGCTGCATCGTGGCGCGGGTGCGGATGCTGCACGACCCGAACGGCGTCCACCTTGTGCGCTACGAGGGGCGGGCCGTCGCCCCCGACCAGATCACCGGCGTGATCGCCTTCTTCTCGTTCTTCTTCCTGACCTTCACCCTGCTTGCGACCGCGCTCGCACTGCTCGGCCTCGATTTCGAGACGGCGATCAGCGGCGCCCTGACGGCGCTCTGCAACGTCGGCCCCGGCGTCGGGCCGACGATCGGGCCTGCGGGAAACTTCGCCACGCTGCCCGACCCGGCGAAGTGGTTCCTGACGGTCGGCATGTATCTCGGCCGGCTCGAGATGCTGACCGTCTTCGTCCTGTTCGTCCCGGCGTTCTGGAGGGAGCTCGCCTGACGCCTCAGGGCGCGGGCCGGTGCCCTGCCGCGACCGCCTCGGCAATGGTCGCGAACACCGGAACGCGCGGCGCCGCCACGCCATGCGCGGCCAGCGCGGGCCCCACCGCGTCCGACAGCCCGGTCAGGATCAGCCGGACGCCCTGCCGCTCGGCCTTGCGCGCCAGCAGCTCCATCGCCCGCGCGCCGCTCGAATCGATGAACGGCACGCCCGAGAAATCGACGACGAAGGCGCCGTGCTGGTCGGCGATGCGCTCAAGGACGCTGCCGACGGTGGCGGCCGAGGCGAAGAAGAACGCGCCCTTCACGCGGTAGACGACCACGTCGGGGTCAGCGGCCAGCGCGAGGTCCGACGTCTCGTGCGCGATCTCCACCGCCACCGCCTCGCTCATCCGGCGGATGAAGAGCAGCGCGCCGAACGCGATGCCGACCACGATCGCCTCGGTCAGGTCGCGGAACACGGTGAGAAGGAACACCGCCAGGACGACTGCGGCGTCAGCACGCGAGGTGCGGATCAGCGTCACCACCGCCTCGCGCTCCATCATGCCCCAGGCGACGACAGCCAGCACGCCCGCCAGCGCGGCCAGCGGCACATAGGCGACGACCGGCGCGGCGACCAGCATGAACGCCAGCACCGCGAGCGCATGGATGATGCCGGCCACCGGCGTGCGCGCCCCGGCGCGCACGTTCGTCGCCGTCCGGGCGATGGTACCGGTGACCGGCATGCCGCCGAAGATCGCGGTGGCGACATTGGCGACGCCCTGCCCCACCAGCTCGACGTTCGAGCGGTGGCGCCGTCCGGTCATCCCGTCTGCGACCACCGCCGAAAGGAGCGACTCGATCGCGCCGAGAAGGGTGAACGACACGGCGAAAGGTAGCGCGGCCAGCAGCGTGTCCGCCGTGATGACGGGCAGCGCCGGCAGCGGCAGGCCGAGCGGCATCGCGCCGAAGCGGCTGCCGATGGTCTCGACCGGCAGGTCGAACAGCCAGGCCGCCACGGCGGCAAGCGCGACGGCGATCAGCATCCCGGGCGCGTGCGGCTGGCGCCGCCGCAGCCAGGCGATGGCGCCGATCGTGCCGAGCGCGACGGCCGGCGCCGCCCAGCCGACGCTCGCCCGCGCCTCCCACAGCGCGGCGAGCTTCGGCAGCACGGCCGAGGGTTCCGGGCCGTCGAGGCGCAGCCCGAGGAACGGTGCGATCTGGCTGGCAAGGATGATGACGCCGATCCCCGCGGTGAAGCCGACCGTGACCGGATAGGGGACGTACTTGACATAGCTGCCAAGCCGCAGCGCGCCGACGATGGCCAGGAAGACGCCCGACATCAGCGTGGCCAGCAGCATCCCTTCGATGCCGATGCTGGCGACGCAGGCCGCGACCAGCACGATGAATGCGCCGGCGGGCCCGCCGATCTGGAACCGCGAGCCGCCCAGCGCCGAGACGAGCACGCCGCCGACGATGGCCGCGACAAGCCCCTGCTCCGGCGCCACGCCCGAGGCGATCGCGATGGCGAGCGAAAGCGGCAGCGCCACGACCGCGACGGTCAGGCCCGCAGCGGCGTCGGCGCGGAACTCGGCCGCGCCATAGCCCTCGCGGAACGCCGTCAGAAGCTTCGGACGGAGCGGCTCCGGCCGGGGCGTCGGCGCTGGTCTGTCGGGGGGCGGTCGGGACATCGTGCTGCGAGAAAACCGGCCGCGGCGGCGTCTGTCAACGCCGCCGTCGGCGCGCTATCCTGCCGCTATGGCCGAAAAAACTCCGATCCGTCCCACCGACGATGAGGCCCGCGCGCTCGCCCGCGGCCTGGTCGCGGCGGCGCGCCACGGCGCGCTCGGCACGCTCGATCCGGTCACCGGCGCCCCGGTCGTCACCCGGGTCGGCGTCGGCACCACCGGGACGGGCGAACCGCTGATCCTGGTCTCCGACCTCTCGGCCCACACCGCGGCGCTCCGCGCCGACCCCCGTGCCTCGCTCCTGGTCGGGGAGCCGGGCGCGAAGGGCGATCCCCTCGCCCATCCGCGCCTGACGCTCCACTGCCGCGCCCGCTTCGTCGACCGCGCCGACGCCGAGCACGCCGCGCTCCGCGCCCGGTACCTCGCGACGCATCCGAAGGCGGCGCTCTATGTCGACTTCGCCGATTTCGCCTTCGTCGTCCTGGCGCCCGGCTCGGCAAGCCTCAATGGCGGTTTCGGCCGGGCCTACGACCTCTCGCGCGACGATCTGCTAGCATGACGAAGCCCCGGCTCCGCGCCAGCGGAACCGGGGCCCCTCCTCCGTCCGTCCTCCGGGCGCGCCCGACCCGCGCTCCGTCAGGCCAGCGGCACGTCCATCCGCGCGACGATCCGCACCCTGCCCTTGGCGCCGGTCGACCAGTTGACCCGGACCTGGCTGCCGCCGCTGCCCTGTTCGAGGTCGACATAGGGCATCTCGCTCACCCGGCCGTTCGCGGCGTTGGTGATCATGCCCTCGGCGACGATCCCCTCGACCACCCGCGCCCGGCCGCCGAACGGCAGCCAGCCGGCGAACTCGCAGGTCCAAGCCGCCTGGGCCGTGCCCTGGGTGAAGGCCAGCGTCACCGGGTTCGACACCCGCTGGGTCACGTTGTTGAAGCTGTTGCCCTCGAAGATGACGTTGCGCGCCCGCGCCATGTCCAGCGTCGCGAAGCTGCTGTCCACCGTATCGACCCGCGCCACGTTGCCGGCGATGCTGTGGAACATGTTCCCGGTGACGGCGAGGCCGTCGATGAAATGGCCCGGCCCGTAGGGCTTGAGCACGATCCACGAGAACCACGACGCCACGTCGATGGCCAGGAACACGTTGCCGGTGATCGACAGCGCCCCGAACGAGAACTCGTTGCTATGATCGGGCTCGGGGTCGTGCTCGTTGGTCAGCTCAATGAAGCAGTTGTCGATGTAGTTGCCGCTGATCGTGGTCTTGCTCGTCGGCGTGGTGATGACGATGCCGGCATTGCGGACGCCGTCCACCTCGTCGTCGCCGTTGAAGATGTGGTTGCCGAGGACCAGGTTGTTGGCGCCCGCCAGCACCCCGCCGATCGCGAACCGCATCACCCGGCACTCGCGGATCTTCACGTCGTTGCCGTTGGCGTTGAAGACGATGCTGGTGCGGTCCTGCACGCGGATGCTCTGCTCGTTCGACAGGAACTGGCAGCGGTTGAGCTGCATCCCCGAGCAGCCGTTCCCGTGCGAGGTGATCGCCCGGTCGCGCGGCCGGGTGATGTAGCAGTCCGACAGCTGGAAGTTCGACCCGTCCGGCGGCAGCAGGATGCCCGAGGCCAGCCCGTTGCACTGGATCTCGACCTCCTCCATCTGGAACTTGTCGAGATTGGCGAAGTTCGAGAAGTCGAGCGCGTACCGGAAACGGGTGAAGGTGTAGACCTGCGTCCCCGCCGCGCCGTGGAGCGGCCGCGACAGCGTGATCGTGCCGGCGCCCACGTTCTTCGCCCGGACATAGACCTCGCGCCCGACGCCCGCGCCGGTGACCAGCGCGCCCACCGGCACGTTGGCGACGTTGACGACTCCGGTCAGCTGGGTCGGGTTCGCGACCGAGTAGGCCGCCTGCGAAGTCGCCACGACGGGGTCCCACGCCGTGGTGCCGCTGACGAAGAGCTGGCCGTTGCGCAGCACCCGGCGCACCGCAAACTCGGTGCGGTTGTTGACCGCCGCCTGCACGTCGATCGGCGCCGTCACCTCGACGCTGCGGCCGCTCATGTCGAACGAATCGTGATCCGAGAAGTTGAAGAGCGCCTGCAGCGCCTTGCGGAAGGCAAGCTGCTCGTCGCCCCCGAATGCGTCGATATAGTCGATCAGGTTGTAGTTCTGCGACAGCACGATCCGCACGTCGTCGGCGGCCAGCAGCCGCCCCTCGAACCGCACCGGGCTCGCGAGCGTGAGGCTGGAGCCGATCCGGTAGTCGCCCGCCGGCACCAGGATCGCGCGGCCCGCCGCGGCGGCGTCGGCGGCGGCGAACGCGGCGCGGTCATCCGCGATCCCGTCGCCCAGGGCGCCATGGTCGCGAACGTCGACCCAGTCCATCATCGTGCGCAGGAACGCCGAGGTGATGTCCTCGATCTCGATGTCGTCGATCCGGACGGTGCCGCCGGTCGGGCCGGTCAGATCCAGCCCGAAATGGCCGTAGACCGCGCCGCTGCCCCAGACCATGTCGACGCCGCCGCGGGCGCCGGTGCCGACGATGGCGCTGACGGTGACGACCTCACCATAGGCGGTCAGCGTCGTCGCGGGGCCGGCCGTCACCAGCCCCGGCACCGGCGTGCCCGCGCCGCTGGCGGCGAAGGCCGCGACCTGCACCGTCGGAAGGTTGCCGCTCACCGCCTTCACCCGCGCGCTGATCCGCAGGTAGCAGCCCGGGATGATCGGCGTCTGGCCCATGTGGCGCAGCTTCTGGGTCGCCGTCGTCTTCAGGAGTTCGAGGCAGCCGCCGAAGTCCTGGTCGGCCGGCACCAGGGCCGCGTTCGCCGCACCGTCGTAGGTCGCCGATCCCGGCGTGCCGTCGCCGCTCGACCAGACGGCCAGCCCGTTCGAGAAGGGCGGCGGCGTCAGCACCAGCCCGTCGGTAATCGCCTTGTTCATCCTCGTGCCCTTTCAGCCGCGCGGCCGTCCGCCGGCGGACGGCGCCGCGCTTCCGGCACCCCGCCCGTCTGTCGTCCGCTCTCGTGGGTGGTCCCGGGCGACACGTCGCCGGATGCCGAAGGGCTAGCCGGCTGCGGCTAAGGTGCCGTTAATCCTGCGTGCGCCGCCCCGGCCGCGGCGGCCGCCTCAGGCGCCGATGTCGGGCGCCTGCAGCAGCTGCACGCCGGCGATCTGCCAGCCCTCCGGCGTCTCGACCATCTGGTAGTCGAGCGCGTGGAGCCGCCCCTCGGCATCCTCGACGATCACCCTCTGCCAGAGCCCGCCGGCCACCTGCCGCAGCGGCCCGAAGGTCACGTCGCCCGGCCGCCACACCATCGGATAGCCCTGCTGAACCATCCGGCCGAAGTTCTCGGGCGTGCCGAAGATGCCCTTGATGCCGGGCGCGGCGAAGCTGAAGGCGGTCGCCACGTCGTCGGCCAGGAACGCCTCCATCTGGCGCGAGATCACGCCGCGGATCGCGGCATCCCGCCCGTCCTGTGCGGCCGCCGGCAGCGCAAGGCAGAGGGCGATCAGCAGGGCAAGGGCAGGACGGCGCATGGCAACACCTCGCGTATTGGCAGGCAAATAGACCGGCACCCCCTTGCGGCAACACGGCGAAGCGTCTTTCTGTCATGCAGGCCCGCCGCAGAGGACCACCGCCGATGACGTTCCGCTTCGCCCGCAAGGACGGCTCGGTCGCCGCCGCCTTGCGGCGCATCGCGATCGAGGAGGTGGAGGACGCCCTGGCCGCCCTGCGCGACGAGGGGCAGCCGCTGGCCGGCCGGGTGCATGCCTGCCGCAAGGCGGTGAAGAAGCTCCGCGGGCTGATCCGCCTCGTCCGCCCGGTCTTTCCGCGCTACGGCGCCGAGAACGACGCGCTGCGCAGCGCCGGCCGCCGGCTCTCGCATCTGCGCGAATCCGAGGTGCTGCGGGCGACGCTCGGCGATCTGGCCGAGGGCGCGCATCTCACGCGGTCCGAGGCCGAGGCCGCCGCGCCGCCTCTCGGCGCCGACAGCGCCGCGCCGTCCGACGCGGCGCTGTCCGAAAGCATCTCTGCCTTCGCGGACGAGCTTCGCGCCGTCGCCGGCCGCAGCGGCCGCTGGACACTCTGCGAGGACGGGTTCGACGCCATCGCCCCGGGCCTCGAGACAACATGGACGAAGGCCCGCCGCGCGATGAAGCACGCCCTCCGCTCGGGCGAGGACGACGCGGTCCACGAGTGGCGCAAGCGGGTCAAGGACCACTGGTACCAGGCCCGCCTGCTCGAGCCGATCTGGCCCGAGATGATGGCCCCCCATGTCGCGGCCGCCGACCAGTTGGGCGAGATGCTGGGCCTCCACAACGACCTTTCCGAGGTGCTCCGCCGCCTGGCCGGGCAGCCGTGCGGCGGGCATGCGAGCGACCGCTTGGCGGCCGAGGCGCGCCGCCGGAAGGCCGCGCTCCTCGCCGAGGCCGAGCCGCTCGGCCGGCGGCTGCTCGCGGGCCCCGCCGAGGCGCTCGGCGCCCGCTGGTGTGCCTGGTGGGAGCTCTGGCGCGGCTGAGGCTCAGGCCGCAAGCTGCCCCGCCAGCCCCCGATCGATCAGCGCCACCGTCTCGTCGACGCCGTAGAGCGCGACGAAGCCGCCGAAGCGCGGCCCCTGGCTCGCCCCGAGCAGCACCTCGTAGAGCGCCGTGAACCAGTCGCGCAGCGGCTCGAACCTGTGGTCGTTGCCGACGGCGAAGATCATCGACTGCAGTTCTTCGGCGTCGGGCCCGCCCTCCCAGGCCGCAAGCCGCGCCCGCAGGTCGGCCATCGCCGCCCGCTCCTTCTCGGTCGGCGCGCGGAACATGCGGGTCGGCGCCACGAAGTCGCGGAAGTAGCGCACCGCGAACTCCGCCGCCTCGTCCAGGTGCGGATGCGTCGCGGGCGCCGCCTCGGGCGCATAGCGCCGGATGAAGCCCCAGAGCCCCGCCTTGTCCTTTGCCCCGGCCACGCTCGCCAGGTTCAGCAGCATCGCGAAGCTGACCATCATGTCCGACGCCGGCGGCCGGCCCCCATGGATGTGCCAGACCGGGTTTGCGAGCTGGCCGTCGAGGTCCTGCGCCGGGAACGCCTTCAGCTGCTGGTGGTATTCGTCCACCGCCCTCGGGATCACGTCCCACCAGAGCCGCTTCGCGGTCTTCGGCTTCTGGTACATGAAGTACGACAGGCTCTCGGTCGCGGCATAGGTCAGCCACTCGTCGATCGTCAGCCCGTTGCCTTTCGACTTCGAGATCTTCTGCCCCTGGTCGTCGAGGAACAGCTCGTAGGTGAAGATTTCCGGAGGCCGCCCGCCCAGGATCGAGCAGATCCTGGTGTAGATCGGCGTGTTCGGCGCGTGCTCCTTGCCGTAGGGCTCCCAGTCGACGCCGAGCGCCGCCCAGCGCGCGCCGAAATCGGGCTTCCACTGCAGCTTCACATTGCCGCCGGTCACCGGCAGCGTCCATTCGCGGCCGGTCTCGTCGTCGAACGTCACCGTGCCCTCGCGCGCATCCACGTGCCGGATCGGCACATAGAGGACCCGCCCGGTTTCGGGGTGGATCGGCAGGAAGATCGAATAGGTCTGCTGGCGCTCCTCGCGCAGCGAGTCGAGCATGACCGCCATCAGGTCGTCATAGCGTTCCGCCGCCCGCAGCAGCGTCTCGTCGAACCGGCCCGAGCGGTAGAAGTCGCGCGCCGAGATGAACTCGTAGTCAAAGCCGAACGTGTCGAGGAACCGCCGCAGCATCGCGTTGTTGTGGTGGCCGAAGCTCTCGTGCGTGCCGAACGGGTCGGGCACGCTGGTCAGGGGCTTCTGCAGGTGGTCGGCCAGCATCTCGCGGTTCGGCACATTGTCGGGCACCTTGCGCAGCCCGTCCATGTCGTCGGAAAAGCTGACGAGCCGCGTCGGGATGTCGCTCAGCGCCTCGAAGGCGCGGCGCACCATCGTCGTGCGCAGCACCTCGCCGAAGGTGCCGATATGCGGCAGCCCGGACGGGCCGTAGCCGGTCTCGAACAGCACGTGGCCCTTTTCCGGCGGCGCGGCCTCGTAGCGCTTCAGCAGTCGGCGCGCCTCCTCGAACGGCCAGGCCTTCGAGCGCATCGCGGCGTCGCGCAGTTCCGGCATCGTGCGGATCCTTCAGGGCGCGGCCCCGTGCCGCGGCGAGGTCCGCTACCTATTGCCGGCGCCGCGGCGCGTCAATATTCTCGCGCCTGCAGCATGGGCGCGAGGCGCGATCTTGGCAGACATTTCCCCCCCGATGACGCCGCAGGACGCTCTCGTCGCCACGATGATCGCCACCTCGGCGTCCGACGAGGCGCTGCGCACCTCCGAACTGGTGACGATCGAGCGGATCGTGAACCACTTCCCGGTCTTCAGCGGCTACGACCAGGACCGCCTGCGCCAGGTCGCGCAGACCGTCTTCGACCTGTTCGAGGAGGAGGACGGGATCGAGGCGCTGTTCGGCCTGATCCGCGCCGCCCTGCCCGAGAAGCTCTACGAGACTGCCTATGCCATGGCCTGCGACGTCGCCGCCGCCGACGGCAAGCTCGGCGAGGGCGAGCTCAGGCTCCTCGAGGAGATGCGCTACGAGCTCAACATCGACCGGCTCCACGCCGCCGCGATCGAGCGGGGCGCGCGGGCGCGGCACATGACGCTCTGACCTGCGCAACCGGCGCGGGCCGGCGCGCCGCGACTGCACGGATACCGCTAGCCGAATACGAAATCGGTCAACTTTGTCCTGCTGTCGCCATGCATTGACCACAATCTCTGAATAACCGTTAACGAGTCGGCACACGCCCAGCGTGTGCGCCGAGTTGAGTGTTGCCGGGCCCCCCGCATCCGCGGCGCCCGGGGTTCGAGGGCCTTCGAGACGTCTTACCCTCCCGCACCGGCAAGCTTGTCCCCCAGCGCGCCGTCACTGAACGAGGATCGCACCGATGGTGATCAGCACCGCTCCGGCCGTTCTGCTCAGGCATCTGTCCGTCGCGGCGGCCCTGCTCGCCGCGGGTCCCGCCCTCGCGCAGGAAAGCTGCACCATCTACACCGTCCAGTCCGGCGACACGCTTGACGCGATCGCCGCCCGAGCGGTGTCCGAAGGCGGCGTGCAGCTACTCGTCAGCGCGAACGCCGATGTCCTGGCCGGGGCCAACGCGGTCACCGCCGGGATGCGCCTTCGCATCCCCTGTCCCGACGGCAGCCTGCCCGCGCTCGACGCCGCCGGCGCCGGTTCCGGCGGCGCCACCACCGCTGCGGCGGCGCCATCCGCGCTGCCGCCCATCCGGTTCCTGACCGGCGGCAACTTCGCGCCCTTCGTCGACGACCGGATGCCCGAAGGCGGCATGTTCAACGAGATGATCGCCACCGCGCTCCGCGCGGGCGACCCCGTGCTCGACCACACCACCGTCTCGATCTTCGACTGGGAGGCGCACCTGACCGCCCTGCTCCCGACCACGGCCTTCGACGTCGGCTATCCATGGCACATGCCCGACTGCACCCGCGTCGACAGCCTGTCCGAAGCCAACCGCATCCGCTGCACCGACTACGATGCCTCGCAGCCGTTCTTCGAGGCGGTGATCGACTACTACGTGCTCGCCGGCAGCCCGTTCGAAGGCGCGACCTCCATCGCCGACCTGTCCGGCACGCGCATCTGCCGCCCCTCGGGCTGGTTCACCTTCGACATGGAGGAGCGCGGCCTCGTCGAGCCCAACGTCGTGCTGGTCCCGGGCGCGATCCCCACCTCGTGCTGGCGCGAGCTGCAGGCCGGCACCGTCGACATCGTCACCTACGACGCCCTGACCGCCGAGGGCGACCTTCACCGGCTCGGCATCGCCGACAAGGTCGTCGTGCTGCCCCAGCTCACCTCGATCGCCACGATGCACGCGCTCGCCCCGAAGTCGCATCCGAACGGGCGCGCCTATCTCGACATCCTCGACCGCGGGCTCGCACAGATCCGGACCGACGGCACCTGGTTCGCGATCGTCTCGA
Organism: uncultured Rhodobacterales bacterium; assembly: GCA_964645155.1. Classification (GTDB taxonomy): domain Bacteria; phylum Pseudomonadota; class Alphaproteobacteria; order Rhodobacterales; family Rhodobacteraceae; genus CAZYBG01. The sequence continues at coordinate 42,954 of CAZYBG010000001.1, forward strand.
AGCACCTTGGCGCCTACGAGGCATCCCTCAGGCAGGACAACTGACAACGACAGGGCGGCAGCCCTGCCGCCCGCTAGCCCAGGCCCCTCCCCACGACACTATGGAGATACCGCGATGACCTTCGGCCCCTGCAGATCGAACCCCCGCCTCGGCACCGCCGTCGTCCCCGTGGCGCCCCTCGTGGCGCTGTGGGTCGCGGCCAGTCCGGCCGCCGCGCAGAACCTCTGCGAGATCTACTCCGTCCGCTCCGGCGACACGCTGAGCGAGATCGCGAACACCGCGGGCGTCTCCGGCGGCTACCAGATGGTGTTCAACGCCAACCGCGACCTGCTCTCGAACCCGAATCGAATCGAGATCGGCCAGCGGCTGAAGATCCCCTGTGCCGACGGCTCGCTGCCCGGCACCGTGATCACGACCGCCGCGCCGGCCGCCGAACCGGCGCCCGCGCCCGAGGCAACCGTGGCGGCCGAGCCGGAGCCTGCGCCCGAACCCGCTCCGGCAGCGACCGATACCGCAGCGGCACCGGCTGCGGAACCCGCGGCGCTGCCGCCGATCAGGTTCCTCACCGGCGGCGCATACGCCCCCTTCACCGATCCCGACCTGCCGCAGCAGGGCATGTTCACCGAACTGGTGATGACCGCGCTCAACGCGAACGAGACCGCGCCGGAATCGAGCGTTACCTTCGTCGACGACTGGGGCGAGCACCTCTCCGTGCTGCTGCCCTCCGGCGCCTTCGACATGGGCTTCCCGTGGTACCGCCCGAACTGCGAACAGTTCGAGTACCTCGGCGAGGATTCGCAGAATCGCTGCACGAACTACAACATGTCCGAGCCGTTCTACGAGGCGGTCGTGGGCTACTACACGCTCGACGGCAGCAGCTACGCCTCGGTCACCACGCCCGAAGCGCTGATGGGCGCGCGTCTCTGCCGGCCCGCCGGCTGGTTCACCTTCGATCTCGAGGCGCGGCAGCTGGTCGAGCCGAACGTGACCATCCTGGTCCCCGGCACGCAGATCGAGTGCTGGGAGGCGCTGCAGGCGGGCGAGGTCGATGTCGTGACCTTCGATGCGCTTCCCGCCGAGGAAGACCAGAAGACGCTCGGCATCACCGAGGAGATCACCGAGCTCTCCGATCTGGCCGAGCTCGCCACGCTCCATGTCTACACGCCGAAGACCAACCCCAACGGCGAGAAATACCTTGCGCTCCTGAATGCCGGCCTCGCCGAGATGCGCGCGAACGGCAAGTGGTTCGAGGTCGTCTCGCGGCATCTCGCCGGCCAGTAGACGGCAGGGCAAAGGGCGCGCCAGGCGCCTGTCGGGCAGGGGCACCCGCCCCGGGCGCCGCGCGGTTCCCCGCGCGGCGCTTCGCTTCCCCGATCACGATGATCTCCCCGGCTTCGGCGTGCCAGGCGCCGCCGCTCCAGTCGCCGAGCCAGCGGGTTGCGCTCAGGCCGGCGGCGGCCAGCGCCGCTGCGATCGCCTCGCGGTCGGGAAAGGCGATGCGCGAGCGCGCCGAAAGGCATCGCCCGGCCGCGGTCCGGTAGGTCGTGCCGTAGGTCACCACGCCCGTCGCCGGATCGTGCGCGACATCGTTCCAGGCTTCCACCGGCCCTAGAACCGGGTGCTCCAGCCGGCGGCGCGACGCCTCGCGCGTCCAGTCCCGCCATTCGGCTCGCGCGGGGTTGCGGCTGTCGAAGACGAAGCGCCCGCCGGGCGCCAGATGCGCGGCGATCGTCCGGCACACCGCGGCGCGATCGGCCGGGGTAAGGAACACCTGGAAGGCGTGCCCGGTCAGCACCACAAGGTCGAACGTCTGCCCCAGCCGCACCAAGCGCGCATCGCCGTGCACCCAGCGCGCCGCAGCGCCGCCCTCCCGCCGCCGCGCAAGGTCGAGCATCGCCACCGCCGGGTCGACGCCGGTCGCCGCGATGCCCTGCGCCGTGGCCGCCGCCACCAGCCGCCCAGTGCCGCATCCGAGGTCGAGCAACGTGCCACCCTCCGCCGCGAGTCCGAGGCAGAAGCCGAGGTCCGGCCCCCAGCCGTTGTCGAGGTCGTAGAACTCCGCCAGCGCCGGATCGTCGTAGAGACGATCGCCCGCCTCAGGCATCGTGCACGGCGACCCAGCGTTCGATCAGCTTCTGCTGCAGCGTCCGCGCCGCGCGCGCCCAGCCGACGCCACCCGCGGGCCGCTCCATCTGGTCGGGCGCGAGCGCGCCACGCCGGGCGAGATCGGCCGAGAAGATCGCGAAGGCGAGCACCCGGCCCGAGGGCGTCTGCACGAACCCGGCAAGGCCGCTGACGAAGTTCAGCGTCCCGGTCTTGGCCACCACCGTGGCGGGGTGGCCGCGGATCGTGCGGCCTTCGGCGTCCTTCATCTCGATCCGCTTCAGCATCCGCCGCAGCGGACCGTCCGCGCCGGCCTTAACCAGCGCCGCCACCATGTCGTCGGCGGTGATCCGGCTCATGTCGCCCAGCCCGGAATGGTCGACGAAGCGCACGCCGTTCACCGTCGCGCGGGTCCGCAACCAGTCGCCCATCCGCAGCCCCGAGGCGGCGAGCGTCGCTGGCAGCCCGCCCCGGACGGCCGAGGCCGACAGGCCGATGACCTCGGCGGTCAGGTTCGTCGACCATTTCAGCATGTCGGTCAGCACCGTCGTGAGGTCGTTCGACACCGTCTCGGCCAGCAGCGTCCCGCGCGCCGGCCCGATCTCGGTCACCGGCGGCGGCAGCGCGATCCCCTGGGCCCGGGCCAGCACCCTGAACACGTCGCCGGCATAGTCGGCCGGCCGGCGGACCGGCAGCCAGCGGCTTCCCGCATTGCCGAGCGCGGTGCGCGCCACCGTCCAGTCCTCGAAACCCTCGGCCTCGGCGTGGGTGAAAAGCGGCGTGGCGCGCTCGGCCACGCGCATCCGCGCGACGCTGACCGCCGGCCGGATACGTTCCGACCGCGCGTCCATCGCAAGGTCATAGCCCGCATCGCGGCGCTTCCACTCGAAATGCACGCGGTTGAAGTTGAGGTTGAGCCCGCTGATCGCCGGGTTGTACCCGACATGGTCAGGCTGCGCGGGGTCGATCGCGCGGATGAAGGGCAGCGCCTCGGCATGGACGACAAACCGCCCGCCGACCTCGCGCACCCCGGCCGCCTTCAGGCGCACGGCCATGTCGGCCAGGTGGTCGGTGCCGAGCGTCGGGTCGCCGCTCCCCGTCAGGACGAGATCGCCGTCGATCCGCCCGTTGCGCAGCGGCCCGCCGGCGAACAGCTGGGTGCGGAAGCGATGGCCTGCGCCGAGCGTCTCGAGGCCATAGAGCGCCGTGATCGCCTTGGCAACCGAGGCGGGCGGCATCTCGGCCGCGCCGCCGCGGCCTTCGAGCGGCAGGCCGGTCCGCGCATCGGCCAGCGCGAAGGTGACCGCGCCGCCAAGCCGCGCCTCGGCGATCAGCGCCTCGGCCTCCGGCGCGCCGGCCCGTCGCCGCTCGGCCGGCGTCAGCCCGCGCGGCGGTGGCCGGAGCGACCACTCCGGCGCCTCGGCCGCCGCCCGGCCGGCGACCGCCCCGGCGAGGAGGCCGCCGAGGACGATGCGTCGAGTGGGGCCGTCGGGGCAGCTGGACATGGCGGGCGGATTAAATCCAACTGCGGCGGCGCCGGCAAGCCCGCGCTAGCGCTTCCAGCCGCCGCCGGCGCGGATCGCGGTCGAGGAGATGTCGATCATCGGCACGTTGACGAAGCACCAGGCCGGCGGCTCCGCCCGCGCCAGCAGCCGCGCCTGGCCCGCCGGAAGGCGGTGCATCGCGAACCGCTCGGCGGCCCGCGCGTTGCGCCCCGAGGTCTGGCTGCCGGGCCGCGCGATCACGCCCAGCGGCACCATCGCCAGGATGTCCTCCCAGCGGTCCCAGTGGTGCAGCTGCGCCAGATTGTCCGCCCCCATCAGCCAGACGAAGCGCACCCCGGGATAGAGCCGGATCAGCCGCTCCAGCGTCGCCGCGGTGTACCGGGTGGCGATGCGTGTCTCGATATCGGTCACCGTCACGCGCGGATGGCGCATCGCCGCGCGCGCCGCCGCGAGGCGCCGGTCGATCGGCGCCGGCCCTTCGCGCTTCAGCGGGTTGCCCGGGCTGACGAGCCACCACACCCGGTCCAGACCGAAGCGCTTCAGCGCCTCGCGGGTGATGTGGACATGCCCCGCATGGGGCGGATCGAACGATCCGCCGAGCAGGCCGACCGCCTGGCCCGCAGCCGCCCTTGGCAGACCCTGCCGGTTCACCAGCCCCCCGCGCGCATGCCCCCCGTGGCGTTGATGGGGGGCCCCGGCGGAAGTGTCAACGCCGCAGGCGAACGCCCCCGCCGCTGCCGGCAGGGGCCCCTCGGCCGTGGGCGCGGGCCGTCAGTTCGACGGCGCCGGCCAGAGGTCGTCGCGCCAGAACCGCGGCGGCCGCTCGCCGCGCACCTCGAAGACGATGCGGTCGGTCCATTCCCGCCCGTGCCGGTCCACCGCCGTGACCGCCGCGACATGGGCGCCCTCGGGCAGGTCTTCCGGCATCCGCAGCCGCCACAGATGCGGCGAATTGTCGGCGACCATCCAGGCCTCGGCCGATTGCGGCGCGCCGGGGCCGAAGCGCTCGCCCTGCCACAGCTCGAAGCCCTGCGTCCGGGCGTCGCCCGATGCCGACTGCCATGCATAGCGCCCGACGGTCATCTGCCGCGGCACCGCGAACGGATCGGCATATTCGGGGCCCGCCAGCGCGGCCTCGCCGGCGCCGGGCTGGGTGCGCTCCATCTCGTAGCGCAGGCCGCCGATCTCGGCATGGACGCGGGTGTTGCGCTCGCCCGCCCAGACATTGGCGGTCAGCCAGACGCCCTCGCCCAGCTCCTCGGGCGTGAACAGCTTGAGGTCCGCCAGATCCCCCACCGTCACCGGCGGCGTCGCCGAGACCGGCTGCACCTCACCCCCCGCCGCATCGGCGGCATCGCCCGCGGCCGCGTCGCGCGCTTCGGTCCACTCCATCAGCGAGGTGAACCAGTCGCGGAAGCCCGGTGTGTTGAACGACAGCGCCATCTGCCGGTCGGCGGGCTGGTTCGCGGCATGGAACGTCATGCGGTATTCGGCGCCGTCGAAATCGAGGACCATGAAGCCCGGCGGCGTGCCGCCCCGCGCGAAGGCCAGCGGCGTGCCCTCGAAGCCGAGATCGCCGAAGAACCAGTTGCCCGACGGCGCGCCGCCGACGATGTGGTCGAACGGCAGCCGCGTCACGCCGACCTGCTCCTGCCAGCCCTCGAACCACTCGCCCGCGGCGAGGTATTCGAACGTGTGCGTGTGTCCCGACAGCGACAGCGCCGGCCGGCTGCCGATCAGCGCGTGGATCTCGGCCAGGTTGTCGGTCTGGTGCCGGCCAGTATCGGCGTCGGCGAACGAGACGAACGGGATGTGGTGCATCAGCACGATCAGCCGGTCCTCGGGCACCAGCGCCAGCGTGCTCTCCAGCCACTGCATCTGCTGTTCGGTCACCCGGCCGTTGTAGATCGGGTTGCCCTCGGTCGATCCGCAGCGCTCGCGGTCGCCGGGCCGGGCCTCCTCGGCGGTGCAGGGGAACACCACGTTGTCGAGCGCCACGAAGAACACCTCGCCGATCTCGAACGCATAGAAATTCGGCCCGTAGGTCGCGCGCCAGCTGTCGGCGCTGTCGGCGTCGTCGGCGGCGTCGAAATCGAAGTCGTGGTTGCCGTGGATGTAGTATTGTGGCAGCCCGGCGACCGACATCGTGTCCATGAACCGCGGCAGCAGCCCCAGGTCATCGCCCATCACGTCGCCCAGCAGCAGCATGCAGCGGGCATCCGTCAGGTCGCGCGACAGGATGGTGTCGAGCACGCCGTCCCGCACATAGCCGACCTCGTCGTTGGAGTAAGGCTGCGTGTCGCCCATCGCGATGCACGAGAACTGGTCGCTCTCCGGCTGGCGGACCAGCGGAAAGCTGATCTCCGCCGGCAGCGGGCCGGTCGGGGCAAGCCCGCCATAGCGCAGCTCCTGCGGCGTACCCTCGGGCTTGTGGTGGTAGAAGAACCGCGGCACGCCATCCGCCGTCGTGGGCGTGGCATAGCCTCCGGGCTTCGTCACCATCACCGTCATGTTGTCGAAGACCGGCAGCTCGTACGCGCCGTCGGGGCCGGTGCGGACCGCCTCGCGGCCGTTCGACACGATCACGCCCGCGATGCCCGGCTCATCGTCCTGCCGCGCGCCATCGCGGCTCAGGTCGTGGAACACCACGCCGCGCACCACCTCCGGCGCCGCGCCCTCGCCCGCCGGCACGACATGAATGTCGGCGACATAGTCGAAGGCGGCCGCGGGGGCCGCGAGTGTCAGAGCCATCGCTCCGGTCAGCACGAAAAGCGAAACATGATCCCCTCGCATGGGAGCCTCCTGCAGTTGTCGGTGATCCCGCCGGCTGGGGCGAGACCTCTAGCCTCGCCGTCGACCACGACACCACCGCCGCGATTCCATGACGCCCCGATGACGGCCGGCGGCTCGGCGGAACCCTGCGCATCCGGGCCGGCGGCTGCCGCTTGCGACCGCAATGATACCTGACTAAAGTCAGCTATCATGGCCACCGTCGCGACCGACCCGATCGCCCGCATCCGCCGCTTCAACCGCGCCGTCACGACCGAGGTCGGCGCGCTCGACGCCTCGTTTCTCGGCCGCGGCCGCCCGCTCGGCGCGGCGCGGGTCCTCTGCGCGGTGGCGCCCCATGGCGGCGACCTTGCCGCGATGCGCGCCGCGCTCGGCCTCGACAGCGGCCTGATGAGCCGACTGCTGCGCAGCCTCGAGGCCGAGGGGCTGCTGGAACTCGCCCCGCAACCGGCCGACCGTCGCCGCCGCCTTGTCCGGCTCACCCCGGCGGGCCGACGCGAGGCGCGCCGCTATGACGCGCTCTCCGACGGCCGCGCGCGGCGTCTCCTCGGGCGCCATCCCGCCCCGGCCGCGCTGCTCGCCGCGATGGATCTCGTCGCGACCGCGCTCGGTCGCGACCGGGTGGTCATCGCCCCGACCGACCCCGCATCCGACGATGCCCGGCATTGCCTCGCGGCCTATTATGACGAACTGGCGCTGCGCTTCGACGGCGGCTTCGACGTCGGGCAGAGCCTCGACCCCGACCTTGCCGCGCTCCGGCCGCCGCTCGGCAGCTTCCTCATGGCGCTGTCAGACGGCCTGCCGGTCGGCTGCGTGGCGCTCAAGGGCAGCGGCACCGAAACCGGCGAGATCAAGCGCCTCTGGGTATCGCCGGCGGCGCGCGGCCTCGGCCTTGCACACCGCCTCTGCGACGCGGCCGAGGCATCGGCCCGCGCGCTCGGCATGACGCTCCTGCGCCTCGACACCAACCGCGCGCTGACCGAGGCCATCGCCTTCTACCGCAAGGCCGGCTGGCGCGAGGTGCCCGCCTTCAACGCCGAGCCCTACGCCCACCACTGGTTCGAGAAGCCGCTCGGCTGAACGGCGGTGGCGCCCGGCGCCGCGATCCGCGGCATCGCCCGCGCCAGCACCTCGCCCTCGCGCGCGGTCAGGCACGGCCGCGCCGACCGGCGGCGCGGCCCGGCCCACTCCGCCGCATCGGGGAAGATCTCCAGCACCTCCTGGCGCAGCGCCGGCGGCATCCGCTCCAGGCTGCCCGGGCCGACATGGAGGCTCTCCGCCGGGGCGCCCTCCGCAAGGACGATCTCGTGCCGGTCGAAGACCAGGTGGAAGTAGTCCACGAAGCCGCCCTCGCGCCGCGTCGCCCGCCCCGCGCCCACCAGCGCGACCGCGGGGACGAGAAGTTCTGCCATGCCGAACAGCAGCTCTGCCTCCGCGCCGCTGACCAGCAGCCGGTGCTGCGGCGAGAGGACCAGCTCGCGCCGGTTGCCGATCGCGCCCTTCGGCACCACGACGGGGGCAAGCCGCCCCTCGGCGGCGACCCTGCGCCCGGCAAGCAGCCGCAGCGGCACCGCGCCGCCGTCGACCGTGACGACGAGGTCGCCGGGCCGCAGCCGCTCGACCGGCACCTCGCCGCCGGGCGTCGCGATCCGCGTGCCGCGCCCGAAGCAGAGGAAGTCCACGGCGAAGCGCGGCACCGCGACGCCGGAATAATCGGCCTTGGCCACCGGACCGATGGTGATCTGCTGGATCGCCGCCGCACCGAGCGCGGTGTTGCTCGCACCCGCCGTCTGCGGCCCGAGCAGGAAGATGTTGCCCGCCTCGTCCTGCAGGATGCCCGCCGTCACCGTCGCCGGCGGCAGCCCGCTGCCCGGCAGGTAGGTGATCGTCATCGTGTAGGCGACCGTGGAATCGAGCCGCGAGCTGACCACGCCCGCGCCGATGTCGTAGGTCAGGAACTCGCCCTGGCCGGCATCCTCGGCGATCGTGCCGTTGTTGTTGGCGTCGTCCATGGCGACGACGACGATGTTCTCCCAGACCGGGTCACCCGTCGAACCGAAGGTCTGCCCGACCAGCGCCGCGGCATTCTCCGAGACGAAGTTGTTCGTGCCCTCCGTCGGATCGAGCGACGCGAAGGTCCCGAGGTAGATCATCTCGTAGGTGTAGACCGCCACCGGCCCGACCGCCTTTCCCGTCGCCGGGCCGCCGCCTCCCGGGCGGCGCATCCATCGGCAATCCCCGGGATCGCCGATCATCGTGTAACAGCTGTGGACAAAAGCAGGCGATTGCAGGGCAGCGCGGGCTCTGTTGCACAAATCGGCTGATGGCGTGTCTTCCCCTTTCGCCGCGCGGACCTATGTCGCCCTCCGATCTTTGGACAGTTTTCCGGGCAACTTAAGCTGCGGCCTGCATCGGCTCTGTTGCACAAATCGGGTGACAGGCGGACCTTGCCTTTCCCCGGACAGACTTACCCGACGGCTTCCGTGTCGGGTGTTCCAAGCGCGGTGAAGCCGTTCAGCACGGCAACACGGACCTGGAACTCGGCGACCTGACGGTCGAAGTCCCGCGCCATGAGGCGCTGTCCCAAGAGTTTCACACAATGCATCTTGGTCTCGACGCGGCTTCGTCGGTGATACCCGCTCCATTGTCGCCAGATGGTCCGTCCGAAGCGCCGTGATGCACGGAGGGCTTCGTTTCGTGCGACCGCCCCGGCGGTGTCTGGCTTCCACGGTTTGGCGTTCTTGCGGGGCGGTATGATCGCGGCGGCGCCGCGTGCGGCGATGGCGTCATGGCACTTGCGGGTGTCGAAGGCACCGTCAGCGGTGACGCTGGCGATCTCCTGATCGGGCGGGATCGGTCGAGCAGCTCGGGCAGGATGGGCGCGTCGCCGACATCGCTGGTGGTGAACTCGGCTGCGCGGATTTCCAGCGTTTGCTCATCAATTCCGATGTGGATCTTGCGCCAGACGCGCCGTCTGGAACCGCCATGCTTGCGCGCGTTCCACTCGCCTTCGCCCTCGACCTTGATGCCTGTGCTGTCGATCAACAAGTGCAGCGGGCCTGCTGATCCGCGAAAGGGGATGTTGACCTTCAGCGTCTTCTGGCGGCGGCTCAGCGTGCCAAAGCCCGGCACCGCCCAGTCCAGGTCGATCAGCCCGCAGCAGGCTCTCGACGAAGCCGGCCGTCTGGCGCAGCGCCATGCCGAACAGCCCGGGGCTCCGCCCGTTCAGGGCTGAAAACAGTCCACCGGACTGTTTTCCGGGCGCCCTTCACCCTTCATCGTCAGGCAGGTCTGGATGGCTGCGTCACTATCGTCGGGCTGTCGGCCGCGTTTGCCGGTCGGCGCGGCCTCCCAGGTCAAGGCAGGATCAAACCAGATCGACAGCGACACGCGGCGCTTGAGCGCTTCATTGTAGGCCGGCCAGTTCCGGGTCTTGTAGGCGGGGGTGTCGGTCTGCTCATGCCATCCAGCTACCACGCTGGATTCACGAGATGAATCCCTCATGCGATTTGTGCAACAGAGCTGAGACCGGGGCGATCATCCTCCATATCGCCGGCCGTCACTCGGACCTTCTGCCCGACGAGGCCAAGGCACACGCACGCGCTATCAGCTGGATGTTCTGCGCACTTAATACCGTCGAGCTGCAGATCATCGAGCGTGAAATCGTCTCGTACCTTAGGTGCGACAAGCCGTGGCACCAGGAGCGCCTGCCGATCGTCGAGGATCGTGTCCGCGACCGGTTGGGCGCCCGCTCGCGCCGCCTCGGCGACGCCGATTGGCTCGAGGGCGCGTTCAGCGCGGGCGATATTCTGATGATCTCGGTGCTGCAGAGATCGCGGTCATCGCGGATCATGGACGCATATCCGAACATTTCCGCCTATGTCCCCCGCGGCGAGGCACGACCCGCCTACAGACATGCCTTCGCCGCACAGTTGGCCGTTTACACAGCTGCCTCGACCTCCGGTCAAGGTCTCCCACGGGTCTGATGCTGCAGCGCAAGCGCCCGGACGCCGGACAGCCGAACGAGACTGGACATGACCAACCTCGTGGCCTGCCTGCGGTCCGGCCACGGCGAAGCCAGCAACGCGGCGGAGTGCCATGCCGCAACCTTTCCCGACAGCCGTGTCGGCCTCGGGTCAAGACGGCCGTTACCCCTCTCCCGACTCCACAGGAGCACTGGCGATGTCCCTCGCCGGCGGGCGGTTCCTCTCCCTCTCGCTGGAAGGATTCGGCGCCGGAGGGTGCCTGGGCCGCGACGCGCCCTTCGGCCAAGCCGGCGGCTGGCAGCACTTGAAGGACGGCACGATCGCCGAAGCGGACGAGGCTGCGGCCGTGATTGTCGTGATGCACGGTCTGACCTTCGCACAAGTTGCCCGGAAGCCTCGGGAACGCTGTGGCGTATGGGATGGGATGCCGGGTCGGAGAAAACGCCTTTCACACCGGGCGGGCATGGGCGAATAGTTGGCTGGACAGGTTCGTTGAGCGCAACCGATGGCAAGATCTAGCAAGGGCGGGCCTGACCGCGATCGGACGCTGGAGGGCCCAGCCTTCCGGGCGCGGCTCGAGATCCCACAAGGCTGCAGCGCGGCCCTTGACGGCAAGGCGGCGACCCAGGCGCGAGTGGCGACACGAGACACCCGCGTCGCCCGTCTCTGGCGTCGTTGCACCGGGCGGGTAGCTGCCGCGCCGCCCGGGCGGGCGGGAGGAGAGCCTCCCGCACCGGCAGGCCCCGACTTCGGCGAGGCTGCGAGATGACCCCCCTCACCCCGACATGGCGGTGGTTCGGTCCGCCCGACCCGATCCCGCTGGCGCATATCCGCCAGACCGGGGCGACGGGCATCGTCACCGCTCTGCACCATCTCGCGCCAGGCGCCGCCTGGACTGATGCCGGTATCGCGGCCCGGAAGGCCGAGATCGCGGCGGCGGGCATGACCTGGGAGGTCGTCGAGAGCATCCCCGTCAGCAGCGACATCAAGACCCGCTCGGGCGACTGGCGCGCCCATGTCGGCGCCTGGTGCGCCAGCCTCGAGGCACTCGGCCGGGCCGGCATCGGGGTCGTGTGCTACAACTTCATGCCGGTCCTGGACTGGACCCGGACCGAACTGGAATGGGTCTACCCGAACGGCGCCCGCGCGCTCAGGTTCAGCCTGGTCGACTGCGCGATGTGGGACATCCACGTCCTTGGCCGGCCGGGTGCGGCCGACAGCTATGGCGCGGGCATCGCCGCGATGGCCGCCGAGCGTTACCGGACGGCGGGAGAGGCCGCGATCGCGGCGATCGAGCATGCCGTCCTGGTCGGGCTGCCCGGATCGGATCGCGGCTATTCTGTCGCCGAGTTCCGCGACGGCCTTTCCCGCTATGCAGGGATCACGCCGGACGGTCTGCGCGCCAACCTCGCCGCGTTCATGGCCGAGATCGGGCCGGTCGCGAAAGCGGCGGGCGTGCGGCTTGCGATCCACCCGGACGACCCGCCGATGCCGCTCTTCGGCCTGCCCAGGGTGGTCTCGGTCGCTTCGGATTTCGCCGCCATCTTCGCAGCGCATCCGGGCGCCGAGAACGGCATGACGCTCTGCGCCGGCTCGCTCGGCTCGCGGCCCGATAACGACGTGCCGGCCATTGCGCGGCGCTTTGCCGGCCGCATCCACTTCGCGCATCTGCGCAACGTCACGCTCGAGCCCCACGGGGCGTTCCACGAAGCGGCCCACATGGAGGGCCGCGTCGACATGGCGGAACTTCTCGCGCTGCTGATGGAGGAGAACGGCCGGCGCGCGGCGCCGATCCCGTTCCGGCCGGACCACGGCCACGTCCTCGGGCCGGATGCCGAGGGTCGTTTCAACCACGGCTACACCTTCGCCGGCCGCCTGCGGGGAATCGCCGAACTGCGCGGGATCGCCGCCGGCCTGATGCACGGCGCAAGGGGCGGCGGCGGCGGTGCCTAGAGGGCCTTCCTCAAGCCGCGGGCCAAGCCGGTTGGCGCGGCACCCTCGAAATAGGCGGGATGCGCCACGCGCAGCTCCGACAGGTGATGGACGATGCGCATCAGGTGGTCGTGCATCGCCGCGACCGCTGCAGCACGGTCATGCGCCCGCAGCGCCTGCGCAATGGCCTGGTGTTCGGCGATCGTCACTTGCGTGGTCGAGCCGAGGCTGAGATAGCGCACCCGGTCCATCTGGGCCTTCTGGCGGTGCACCGTCTCCCAGGCGAAGGGATAGCCCGCGCGGGTCGCAATGATCTGGTGAAAGCGTTCGTCTGCGGCGTGGAAGCCCTCGCGGTCGCCGGCGCCGGAGGCGCGCTTCTGGTCGGCGATGCAGGCATCGAGCTCGGCCGCGGCCGCGTCGGTCCAGCCGCGCGCGGCCTCGGCCACCACTGCGGCCTCGATCGCGTCGCGGATGAAGAGGGCGTTCAGAACGGCCGCCTCGCTGATCGGCTTGACGATCGTGGGCCGCTGCGGGCGGATCAGCAGGAACCCGTCATCGGCCAGCTGGATGAAGGCCTCGCGCACGGGCTGGCGCGAGATGTCGAAGCGCCGGGCGACCTCGGCCTCGGACATCGTGTCGCCGGGCCTGATCGACAGGCGGATGATCTCGTGGCGCAGCGTTTCGTAGATGTCGCCCGCAATGGTTCGGCGGCCGGAACCGGGGACCGTCATGCAGCGAGGACCCGGCCGGGCCCGCCCTCGGCGAGGCGGGTTATCGCGGCAAGAACGGGCGTCTCGAACCAGTCGGCCCCGGCCAGATCGCCAAACACCTCACGCAGGGCGAGGATGGCGCGGGCGTGGCCGCCTGGCGTGGTGTGGCGCGCGGCAAGTGCTGCGAAGCGGTCCGCCATCGGATCGTCGGCCGCGCCGCGGCGGAGGTAGGCGATCCAGCCCGCCACGCCGAGCGCCAGCGCGTCCCACGGTTGGCCTGCGGCCCGGGCGTCGCGGATCGAGCCAAGCAGGCGCTGCGGGATCTTCTGGCTGCCGTCCATGGCGATCTGCGCCGTCCGATGTTTCAGGGCCGGGTTCAGGAATCGCGCCTGCAAAGCCTCCGCATAACGCCGAAGCTCGTCCGCCGGCAGGCCGAGCGTCGCGGAGGCCTGCGCCATGACGCGGGCCACCAGCCGGGCAAGCCCGGCATCGCCCATTGCGTCGGCCACCGTCTCGTGCCCCATCAGCTGGCCGAAATAGGCCAGCGTCGAATGCGCGCCGTTCAGCATCCGCAGCTTCATGCGCTCGAAGGGTTCGACATCGGGCACGAATTCGGCGCCCGCCTCGGCAAGGTCGGGCCGCCCGGAGGGAAAATGATCCTCGATTACCCACTGGCTGAAAGGCTCGGTCATCACCGGCCAGGCATCCTCCAGCCCGGTCAGCGCCGCCACCTCGGCGCGGTCGGCCGCAGTCGTCGCAGGGACGATCCGGTCGACCATCGTCGAGGGGAAGGCGACCTCGCGCTCGATCCATTGGGCGAGCCCGTCATCCACAAGGGCCGCATAGTCGCGGGCGATCCGGCGCAGCACCCGCCCGTTTGCAGGCAGGTTGTCGCAGGACAGGACCGTGAAGGGCGCCGCACCCTGCAGCCGCCGGAGACGCAGTGCCGCGACAATCACGCCCGGCGCGGTTGCGGGCGCGTCGGGCGTCGCGAGGTCGGCACGGATGAAGCGGTTCGCGGGGTCGAGCGCGCCGGTCGCGGGGTCGTGGCAGTAGCCCTTCTCGGTCACCGTCAGGCTGACGATGCGAACCGCCGGATCAACAAGCGCCGCCAGCACCGGGCCCATCCCCTCGGGTGCCACCAGAACATCAAGGATCGACCCGATCACGCGCGCCCGCGTCCCCGTGCCGTCCTTCATCGCAAGCGTGTAGAGCCCGCCCTGCGGCGCCAGCGCGCGCGCCATGTCGGGGCGGCGCAGCGACACGCCGCGGATGCCCCAGGTCGGGTCGCGGGCCAGGCACTCATCGACATAGGCGGCCTGATGTGCCCGGTGGAAGTTGCCGATCCCCAGATGCACGATGCCCGGCGTCACGCGGCCACGGTCGTAGGCCGGCAGGGCGGCCCGCACCTGGGAAAGGGTTGTCGGAGACAGCGCGACCACCTCAGCCGCCGAACAGCGAGGGCAGCCAGAGCGACAGCCCCGGCAGGAAGGTGACGAGGAGCAGCACCGAGATCCCGGCCAGATAGAAGGGCCAGATCGTGCGCAGCACATGCCCGATCGGGATCCGCGCCACCGCGCAGCCCACGAAGAGCACCGACCCGACCGGCGGCGTGCAGAGCCCGATCCCGAGGTTCAGGATCAGGATCACGCCGAAATGCACCGGGTCCACGCCGAAGGCGGTGGCCACGGGCAGGAAGATCGGCGTGGTGATGACGATGAGGGGGCTCATGTCCATGAAGGTGCCGAGGGCGAGGAGCGCGAGGTTGATGAGGAGGAGGATCACGATCGGATCGTCGCTCATCGTCCGCATCACCCCGATGATGTCGGCGGGCACGCGCAGATAGGCCAGAAGCCAGCCGAAGGCGGCCGCGCAGCCGATGACAAGAAGCACCATCGCGGTGGTCCGCACCGCGCCCTTCGTCGCGGCAACGAACTCGCGCCAGGGCATCGAGCGGTAGACGAGGGTGGTGACCAGCAGTGCGTAGACGATGGCGATGCAGCTGCTTTCGGTTGCCGTGAAAACGCCCGAGCGCACGCCGCCGAAGATGATCCCGATCAGCACCACGCCGGGCGTGGCGGCCAGCGCGAGCGTGGCCACCATGTGCCAGCCCGGAAAACGCTCGGTCCCGTAGCCGCGGTGCCGCGCCACCAGCCAGGCCACGATCATCAGCGCCGCAGCCAGCAGCAGACCGGGAATGATCCCGGCGGTGAAGAGGTCGGCGATCGAGATCTGCCCGCCCGCGGCGATCGAGTAGATGATCATGTTGTGCGACGGCGGCAGCAGCAGCGCGATGATCGAGCTCAGCACCGTCACGTTCACCGCATAGTCGGTGTCGTAGCCGCGCTCGCGCATCTGCGGGATCATCAGCCCGCCGATGGCGCTGGCATCGGCCACCGCCGAGCCCGAGATGCCGCCGAACAGCGTCGAGGCCGCGATGTTGACCTGCCCCAGTCCGCCGCGGAAATGGCCGACCAGCGCACCGGCAAGTCCGACCAGCCGCGCCGCGATCCCGCCGCGCACCATCAGGTCGCCCGCATAGATGAAGAACGGGATCGCCATCAGCGCGAAGACCGAGACGCCGGCATTCAGACGCTGGAACACGATGACCGGCGGGATGTCCATGTAGAGCACGGTCGCGAGCGACGCCGTGCCGAGGCAGAACGCGACCGGCGTGCCGATCAGCAGAAGCAGGGTGAAGGTGCCGAAGAGGATGAGAAGCTCCATCAGGCCGCCCCGCCCCGTTCCGCCTGCGCCACCGGATCGGCGGGCAGCGGACCGGCGGGCAGCGCGTCCTGCCCGGCAAGCCGCAGCGCGATCCGCTCGAGCCCGAACAGCACGAACAGAACGCCGCCCGCCACCACCGGCACGAACCCCGCCCCGCGCGGAATGCCGAGCGAGGGCAGGATTGCGGCCCAGGTGCCGAGCATGAGCTCGGCGCCGTACCACGCCATGCCGGCGCCGAAGAGAACCACGACCAGGTCGGCGACCGTGCGGAACCCGAGCGCCACGCGGCGCGGCACCACGGCCTGCAGCACCTCGAAGCCGAGATGGGTGTTCTCGCGCACACCGACCGCGGCCCCGAGAAAGGCGAACCAGCTCATCAGGAGCAGCGCGAGCGGTTCCACCCAGACCGGGCTGTCGTTCAGCACATAGCGCCCGAAGACGAGCCAGGCGACGGCGGCCGTCATGGCGACGAGCCCTGCGCCGCTGAGCCAGAGCGCGACTGCGGAGAGAGCCGAGAGGGTGCGGGCGATGGTGTGCATGATAGGTCCTGAAAGGGGACGGGCCGGAGGGGCCCGCCCCGCGCGGCGCTTAGTCGGTTTCCACTGCCTGGATGCGCGCCACCAGATCCTGCAGCGTCGCGTCGGTCACGAACTGCTCGTAGACCGGCGCCATCGCGTCGATGAAGGGCTGCTTGTCGACCTCGTTGATCACCGCGCCGGCGGCCTCGACCTTGGCCCGCGCCTCGGCTTCGCGCGCATCCCACAGCTCGCGCATGTGCGCGACGCTATCGCGGGCGGCCTGGCGGATCAGCTCCTGATCCTCGGGGCCGAGCTTGTCCCAGCTCTGCTTCGACATCACCAGCACCTCGGGCGACAGGGAATGCTCGTCGAGGCTGTAATACTGCGCGACCTCGTAGTGGTTGGTGCTTTCGTACGAGGGCCAGTTGTTCTCGGCACCGTCGATCACACCTGTCTGGAGGCCGGAATAGACCTCGCCGAAAGGCATCGGCGTGGCATTGGCGCCCAGCGCCTCGATCATCGCGATGAAGAGGTCCGATTGCTGCACGCGGATCTTCAGCCCCTCGAGATCGGCGGGCGTGTTGATCGGCCGGACGGAGTTGTAGAACGACCGCGCGCCGCTGTCGTAGTAGGCCAGCCCGATCAGGTCGTGCGCTTCGAAGGCGGCGAGGATCTCGTCGCCGATCTCGCCGTCGACGACGGCGCGCATATGCTCGATCGACCGGAAGATGTAAGGCAGCGCCGGCACGCTCGTCTCGGGGATGATGTTGTTCAGCGGCGCCATGTTGATCCGGTTCATGTCGATCACGCCGAACTGGGTCTGCTCGATCGTGTCGGTTTCCTCGCCGAGCTGGCGGGAGTGGAACACCTCGATCGCGATGCGCCCGCCCGAGCGTTCCATCAGCAGCTCGGACATGTGCTTTACCGCCTCGACGGTCGGATAGCCGTCGGGATGCGTATCCGCCGAGCGCAGCACGATCTCCTGCGCGAAGGCGGCCCCCGACAGTAGCGCCGCCGCGGCGGCCCCCGTCAGGAGCGTCTTGAGATAGGCCATTTGTCATCCTCCCTTTCTGGTTGCCTATGTCAGCCGATCGAACCTGTAAGCGCGGCGCGGCAGGTCGACCGTCAACTCGCGTGCCACCTCGAACGCTTCGCTTTCGCGCAGGCGGTAATCGCAGACGAGCCCGGCCAGAAAGGCGCAGTCGACGCGCCGGGCGATGTCATGCCGCGCCGGGATCGAGGGGAAGGCGCGGGTGTCGTCGTTGAAGCCTACGGTGTTGTAGAAGCCCGCCGTCTCGGTCGTCATCTCGCGGAAGCGACGCATGCCTTCGGGGCTGTCGTGGAACCACCAGGCCGGGCCGAGCTTCAGGCAGGGATAGGCACCGGCCAGGGGTGCAAGCTCGCGCGCATAGGCGCTCTCGTCGAGGGTGAAGAGGATGATGGCGAGGTCAGGCTCCATGCCCACGGCTTCGAGAAGCGGTCGCAGGGCGTGGACGTAATCGGTACGGGTCGGGATATCGAAGCCCTTGTCGCGCCCGAAGTTCTGGAAGACGGCGGTGCTGTGGTTGCGGAATGACCCGGGATGGATCTGCATCACCATCCCGTCGTCCACGCTCATCTTCGCCATCTCGGTCAGCATCTGCGCGCGGAAGAGGCGCGCGTCGGCAGCATCGCCCCGGCTGGTGCGGATCCGGTCGAAAAGCGCTGCCGCCTCGGCATGGGACAGGTTGGCGGTCTCGGCCGAGGCGAGGCCGTGATCGGTGGCCGTCGCACCGACCTCGCGGAAGAACGCCCGGCGGGCGCGGTGCGCATCGAGATAGCCTGACCAGGTGCCGGTATCCTGCCCGGTCGCATCGCCCAGATGGTCGAGCGCCTCGGCGAAACCCTCATGGTCCGGGTCGATGACACCGTCGGGCCGGTAAGTCGTCAGCACGCGTCTGCCCCAGCCGCTCGCCTTGATCGCCTTGTGGTAATCGAGCGGGTCGAGCGCGCCTTCGGTCGTGGCGATGACCTCGATGTTGAACCGCTCGTAGAGCGCGCGGGGGCGGAAGTCGTCCCGCTTCAGGCAGGCCTCGATCCAGTCGTAGGCGGCGTCGGCCGTGTCGGCCGTTAGTGGTTCGGTGAGCCCGAAGAGCCGTTCGAACGTGTAGTCGAGCCAGAGCCGCGTGGGCGTACCGCGAAAGAGCGTGTAGCGTTCGGCAAAGCGGCGCCAGATTGCGCGCGGGTCCTGCTCCACCGGTCCGCCGTCGCGTCGCGGTATGCCCAGTTCCTCCAGCCGGACCCCGTGGCTGGCCAGCATGCGAAAGATGTAGTGGTCGGGCACGATCAGAAGCCGCGCGGGATCCGGGAAGGGTTCGTCCAGCGCGTACCAGGCCGGATCGGTATGGCCATGCGGGCTGATGATCGGCAGGTCGCGCACCGTCGCATAGAGCGCGCGAGCGAGGCCGGCAGGTCGGCCCTCGTCGCCCAGCAACAGCCCGCCGTTGCTCGACACGCCACGCTCCTCCTCTCGCATCCTGTCTGGTATGGTAGTATGGTGGACCTGCGCGAGGCAAGCGTCCTTCGTCGCGCGCGGCCGGGCGGAAGACAGATGGCGCGAGAAGACTACGGGAGGGCGGGCTCATGCATGATCTGGTGAAGAGGCGTCGCCGTGGACGGTGCTGACGGACTGGCCCCGGCAAAACGCCTGCTTCTGACCGGAGCGGCTGGCCGGGTCGCGCGGCTGATCCGGCCCGGCCTTGGCGGGCTGGCCGCACATGTCCGCCTTTGCGACCTGCGCGACATGGGGCCTCTGCTCCCTTGGGAAGAGGCCGTCACCGGCGACCTTTGCACGGTCGCCCGCAGGGCGGTCGCGGGCTGCGATGCCATCGTGCATCTTGCCGGGATCGCGTCGGAAAGCGACCTCGACCCGCTGATCGACGCCAATATCCGCGCCACCCATGCGCTCTATGAGGCCGCGCGGGTCGAGGGGGTGCGCCGCATCCTCATGGCCTCGACCAACCATGTGACGGGGTTCTATCCCGCGACAGAGCGCGTCGGCCCCGCCGATCCGCCACGGCCCGACAGTCTTTATGCCGTCTCGAAGCTCTGGTGCGAGGGGCTGGCGCGGTTCCATTACGACGCCTACGGGATCGAGACGGCGATCGTGCGCATCGGGTCGGTTGCGCCGCGCCCCGAGACGCCGCGCCATCGGCACAGCTGGTTCGCGCCCGGTGATCTGGTTTCGCTGATCCGCACGGTTATTGAACCGCCGGCGCTTGGCTGCCCGGTCTTCTACGGTGCCACGCCGCTTGGCGATGACTGCTACTGGACCGCCGAGGGCCGCCCCGAAGGCTGGGTGCCGACAGCGACCGTCGATGCCCGCGACCTGCCGGGGGGCGTGGCGGGGCCGTGGCAGGGCGGCGGCCTTGCCGACCGGTTCAGCAGGTGAGCGCGGCCGCACGGCCGGTCGGTACGTTCCGCGCCCTGTTGGGCGAAAGCGCGCTCTGGCTGCCAGCCAGTGGCGAGGTGGCCTGGGTGGACATCGAGGGGCGCGCGGTGATCCGCACCGATCCAGCCTCGGGGCGCGAAGACGTGCGGCGCCTGCCCGACCGGCCGACGGCACTGGCTGATCTGGGAGCCGGCCTTGTCGTGGCGCGGGATGCGGGCATCATCGCGGCGGATGGCAGGGTCCTTGCGCCCAATCCTGCGGTTCAGGGTGGGCGGTTCAACGACGGGACGGCGGGGCCGGGCGGGCGCTTCTGGATCACCACGCTCGGACCGGGCGACGGGCGGCTTCATTGCCTTGCGCCAAAGGAGGGCGGCTGGCGGCTGCACCTCGACCTCGTGACCGGGCTTGGCACGCCGAACGGATTGGCATTCTCGCCGGACGGGCGGCGGCTTTACCTCTCGGACAGCCGGTCGGAGAGCCAGGGAATCTGGCGCTTTGCCCACGATCCGCAAAGCGGGACCCTGTCGGACCGGCGGCTGTTCTTTGCGACCGCTGGCCGCACGGGCAGGCCCGATGGGGCCACGACGGACAGCCTTGGAAACTATTGGTTCGCGGCGATCGGGGCGGGTGAGGTGGTGTGCCTGTCGCCCGACGGAACGGTGCTGCGCCGGATTGCCCTGCCGGTGTCAAAGCCCACGCGCCCCGCGCTTGGCGGGCCGGACGGGCGCACGCTGTTCGTCACCTCGATCAGGGTGGAGTCGGAGCCGCTGTCGGGCCGCCTGCTCGCCCTTCCGGTGTGACGAGGGCGGATCAGTCTTCAATGACCTTGCTCGCAATGCAGTCGCGGTCCAGCGCCTCGCCGAGGCCAGCGGCGACAGGCATCGCCACATGGCCGGCGGCGTCCATCGGGTCGATGGCGGCGGTCAGGTGCGGCGGCACCTCGTCATGGTCGAGATGCGGGTGCAGCAGCCCGCGTTCGTAGTACCGCCCTGCCCCGGTGCCGCCGATCAGCGCAAGGTTGCCCGCGCCGCCACCATGCACCTCGATCTCCATGTTGAAGGCCTGCGCCAGATGCACGCATTTGATCGCAGGCGTGATGCCGCCCACGTCGTTAACGCCGGTGCGCAGCACGTCGCAGGCCCCCGCCGCCGCCCATTCGGCACGGGTGAAATGCTTGCCGGGCGCGGTTTCCGGGCCGATCACCGGGATCGCCAGCTGATCGCTCAGCCAGCGGTAGGAGGAGAGCGACGCCTCCTCCATCGGCTCTTCGTACCAGAGATAGCCCAGCGCCTCGATCCCCCGGCCAAGCGCCAGCGCCTCGGACCTTGAATACCAGTGGTTCGCGTCCAGCATCAGCGCCACGTCCGGACCCACCGCCTCGCGCACCGCGGCTGAGGCGGCCAGGTCCATGCGGACCGAGGGCGCCCAGGACACCGGCGGCATCCAGGTGTGGAGCTTGATCGCCGTGTAGCCCTGGGCGACCAGCGCCTCGGCGAAGCGGGCGTAGTCATCGGGCGTGGCCAGCCCGCCCGGGGTCTCGTCGCCGCACATCGTGCTGGCATAGGCCGGAACCCGCGCCCGCGCCCCGCCGATCAGCCGCCAGACCGGCAGGCCGAGGGCCTTTCCCGCCAGGTCCCACAGCGCCTGGTCGGCATAGCCGATCGTGCGGTCGGTCAGCTGCTGGCCCGAGCCGCGCTGCCACCGCGCCATCGCCTGCCAAAGCCGCTCGCGGTCGAACGGGTTCTGGCCCAGCAGCACCGGCCGGATGTAGGCGGCGATCAGGTCGGCGCGCACGGCGGCGGGCGGGCAAAGCACCTCGCCCGTCACCCCCGCATCCGTGTCGATCGCCAGAAGCGCCAGCGTGGTCGGGCGCGGGGCGCAAGGGTGGTCGTGCCCGTCGCTGTCCTTTGCCTTGCGGGTGGTGGTGCGGAAGCGGGTGACGCGGATGTCGGTGATCGTCAGGTCGGGCTGCATCGAAACTCGCTGTATTGGGCTCGCTTCAGAAGGTCGGCGTTGACCTCCACCCCCCAGCCCGGCCCGTCGGTGGCGCGGGTGACCCCGCCTGACAGGACCGGCAGCGGCGCGTAGATCTCCTCAGCCCAGGGCTGCCGGTCGCGCCGCCCGCGCCACTCCTGCGCCTCGCGGTGGTGCGGGCGCGCGGTCAGCAGGTGCAGCGTGAAGACCTGCAGCATCGACATCGACGGGCAGTGCGGCATGAAGCCAAGGCCATGCGCATCCGCCAGCGCGCCGATCCGCTGCGCACGGGCCACACCGCCGCAATAGGCAAGATCGCATTGAAGGATATCGACGACACGGTGCCGCGCCATCATCTCGAACTTGCCCCAGTCACTGTCCTGCTCGCCCCCCGTCACCGCCATGTCAAGCGCTTCGGCGACCGCCGCGGTGCCGATAAGATCATCGAAAGGGCAAGGCTCCTCAAAATGGTGATAGCCGTGGGCCTGCATCACCCGGCCGATGCGGATCGCGCCCTCGGCGTCATAGCCGCCGTTGGCATCGGCCGAGAGCCGAAGATCGGGAAAAGCCTTGCGCAGGCGGGGCACGAGGCGCTCGGTGCGGTCGGGCGGGCCTTCGGCCTTATGGCCAAGCCGGCGGCCGATCTGGACCTTGACCGCAGCATAGCCGTCCTCTGCCACCTCCTCGGCGATGGCCTCGGCTTCGGCCTCGGGCGTGGTCTTGCGGGTGCGGCGCGAGAGATACACGGGAATGTCGCGGAGCGCGGTGCCGCCGAGAAGACGCCAGACCGGAGCCCCGGCCTGCCGCCCGGCCAGGTCCCACAGCGCGGTCTCGACCCCGGTGATCGCGCGGGCCAGGAACGTGCCGCGAAACTTGTAGGCGTTGTTCCAGACATGCGCGGCGACGCCGGCGGGGTCGGTCGGCTGGCCCAGCGCGCGGGGCACCACCAGCCGGTGCAGCGCCAGTGCCGTCACCTCGGCCGCAAGAGCGGCGGTCTGGCCCCAGCCGGTCGCGCCATCGCTGTCGGTCACGCGGACAAGGTTCACCTCGGGCAGCGCCCAGGTCTCGATACGGTCGATCCTCGGCATGCCGCGCCTAGGCTCAGTTGGTGGGCTGGCCGATGGCGCGCCAGTCGAAGAACGGCCGCTCGGAGTGGTTGTCGCTCATCTGGTTGGCCACGGCGAGGCGGTAGGCCGGGTCCTCCCACGGGCTCGGCAGATCGAAAGGCGCGGGGCCGGTTGCGCCGTAGACCAGCATCTCGTCTTCATCCAGCGCCACCACCTCTTCGCGGTAGTCGCCCAGAAGATCGACCGCGTGCATGTAAAGCCGCATGTCATCGGCGTGCTCGGTGGCCGCATCCCGCTTGTAGAGCTCGCGGATTTCCATCGGAGTATTGGTCGCGATATGGACGAGGTTGCCGTACTTGGTCTCGAACGCCTCGTCGATGGCGCGGTCGCCGTCCCAGTCGATTGCGTAGCCCGAGCTCAGCGTGTTCTCGCCGCGCAGAAGCTCTTCACCCGCGGCGGAGAAGACGACGTTCTCCTTCTCATCATCCGTCAACGCCCATTCGACTACGATCTCCAGCCCCGGGCTATCGGGAAAGAACTCGCCCACGGCGAGGATCTTGGCGTCCTTGTGGACGCCCGGGCTTTCCCAGATCGTCTCGAACGTGGCCGCGTCAAGAAGGCGGGCATGGAGGTTCTCGTAGGAGATCGCGAGCTCCAGCCCCTCCCTTTCGGGCAGGAAGTCGGCCACGATCGCGCGGTCGAGGTGGTCGAAATAATCATCGCTCTGCGCCCATTCAGCCGGCGTCAGGCGGGCACCCGGGGTGCCGTCGCTGTCGAGGACGAACTTGCCGATCACCTCGTCGGCGCCGTCGCCGTCGATGTCGTAGGTCCAGGGGTAATGCGCGTGGATGCGGCCGCTGGCGTCGTCGGTGGTGGACCAAAGGGGCGTCAGCTTGGCATCGAAAGCATATACGTCGCCGTCGGAATTGCGCTCGTCGATCAGGATCAATTCGGACGGCATTCCGTCGCCCTGAAGATCGGCGACAATGGTTTTCATCCTGAGCGCCCGGTTGCGGTGATCGTCATCGGGGTTGGCGATGGTCAGGGGCGCGGTGTAGCGCACCTCGCCCGTCGCGCCGTCGAGCACCCGCATCTCCATCGTGCCCGCCGCGGTCGCAAAGGCCCCCGCAACCTCGGATCGCCCGTCGCCGTCCAGATCCCAGATCACGTATTTGTAGAAGTACCGTTCCGACGGCAGCGGCAGGTCGAGGCCGCTTTCGTATTCCCACAGAAGCTCCACCCCCTCGCCGGTGAAGCGGAAGGCCTGCATCCGGTTCGAGTTGACGTGACGGATGAAATCGCGCGGGTTGCCGTCGTTGTCGAGATCGCCGAAATGCGCGGAGGAGCCGCGGAAATAGGCCCCCTCGGGCGCGAAGGACGACAGGTCCACCCGCAGCTTCAACTCGGGCGCGGGCAGGTTCTCGGAAAGGGCCGGGGCGGCGGCCAGCACGGATACCAGCACGGAGGTCAGAAAAGGCAGCGTCTTCATCATCGTCTCCTCCCGTTTGTCGTAGGCCTGTCAGGCCAGGAAATCCTCTCGCATCGGCGTGAAGGCATCGACCAGCACGGCGGGCTTCAGGATCAGCACACCGTGGCGGACGTTTGGCGCGACATGGTAGCTGCCGCCCTCGGCCAGGCGCACGGGGGCGTGGCCCTCCATCCGCAATTCGATCTCGCCCGACTTCACGTAGCCGAGCTGCTCGTGCGGGTGGGAATGCATCGGCCCCTCCATCCCGGCGCGGGGGAAGGTGAACTCGACCAGCATCATCCCGCCGCCATGGGCCAGCACGCGCCGCTCGGCCCCGTGGGGCGTCAGGGTTGCCGGCACCGAGGCCGGATCAGCGATCACACGGGTACTCACCAGCAGGTCTCCTTCAGCCCGGCAAGGCGTTGCAGCGCCTCGTAATAGTAGTAGTCGCCGTAGATCAGGCTCACATCCACCCACTGGCCCTGCGGCAGCTTGCCGGTGGCGTGCTTCAAAAGCCCGTCCTCGGCCGGATCGTCGAAGGTGGCGCAGCCTTCGGTCAGCGCCTGCATCAGGCCCAGCACCTCGGCCGGCGCGCGGGGGCAGCCTTGCCCGGCCAGCTCCAGCAGACCGCAGGCGACGATTGCGCCCGCCGAACTGTCGCGCGGGGCGGTGGCGGCGTCGGGGGCGCGGAAGTCCCAGGGCGGCACGCCGTGATCGGCGTTGAGCGCAAGGAAGCTGTCGGCCACCTGCCGCGCAAGGTCGCGGTAGCCGGCATCGCCGGTGTAGCGTGCGGCGATCGCCAGGCCATAGACCGCCCACCCCTGCCCGCGCGACCAGGCACTGTCGGGCGCATGGCCCTGCCCGCCATGCGCAGCGATGCGCGCGCCGGTGATCTGGTCGAACTGCACGATATGATGCGCGGTGAAATCGGGCCGGATGAATTCGGCCGCCGCGCGGGCCAGATGCGCGCGGGCGAGGTTGGCAAAGCGGGGCTCGCCCGTGGTCTCGGTCGCCCAGAACAGAAGCGGCAGGTTCATCAGCGTGTCGATGATCGAAAAGCCGCGCCGGTCATCGGCGTTCCAGGCCTCGATCACTCCGCTTGCCACGTTGAACCGGCCCATCAGCAGGTTGGCCGCGACAAGGCCGCGCCGCCGCGCGTCCGGAGCGCCGGTCTGCTTGTGGCGCATCACGGCGGTCGGCTGGAACTGGAAACCGACATCGTGGTGCAGCTCCAGAAACCAATCGTGATCCAGAAGCGCGAAGAGCTGGTTCTCGCCGTGCAGCGCCAAGTCGGCGAGGCGGGCATCGGGGCCTTCCTTCAGTGCCAGCCGCATCAGCCCCGGCCAGAAGCCCGAGGTCCACCACCAGGGCAGGTCCATCGGATAGCGGCCATCGACCGAGGCGTGCAGGAAGGCGGCCCCCGCCGTCGTGGCCAAGCGGTCGATCTTGCGACGGGCGGCAGCATGGGCGTCGCCCACCCAATCCGCCGAAACGCCCTTGCGACGCTCGAGATTCATCGGCTTGCTCCGTTGGGTGGGCTGCGAGGATGCAAGGTGACCGCGATCGTGCACTCGGGTCCGCGTTGCGGGGGCGACAGGATCAGCCGGGTGAAACACTCGGTCCGGCCGTCCCGCGTCCGTACCGGGTCAAGCGGCTCGATCTTCAGGTCGAGCGACGGATCGTACTCGACCATTAGCGGCCCGAGTGCGACCACTCCGGATCCAAGTCGCTCGGGCGCCTCCTGCGTCATCAGCACCGAGGCGAGCCGCCCGGCGGGCGCGAAACGGGCGCTGTCCTGAAGGACGATCCGCGCGCCCGCCCGATCGAGGCGGATGGTGCGGACAAGGCGCTGAAGGCCCTGCGCCGCAGGGTAGCAGGCGGTCAGATCCATTGTCAGGCTGTCGCCCTCGCACCGCACGTCGCCGGCGGCGCAACCTGCCCCGGCGGATTGCGGGGTGCCGTTCACCAGCGGCACGGAATGCCCGTGTGAGCCGTAGTTTGGCAACAGGTAGCGGAGCGCGGGATCGAAGGCTGCGCGGTCGTAGATGCCGGCCCCGATCTCGGCAATCGGGGTGCCGCCACCAAGTGCGATGACAAACGATCCGACATCGTTGTGGTTGTGCGGCTCGCCGTTGGTGCCGCCCTTCGCGGCAAGCGTCAGCGCGTCGGGGTCGGTGGGATCGAGCCGCGCGACGAGTATCTGCGTGTCGTGAAGCCAATCGCGCTGCGCCGGCGTCGGCGCTGGCCCGGCGGGGTGCCACCACAGGAAGTCGCGGATCTGCTCGGCCGGGTAGCGGGTGGTGTGGCGCCGGTCGGCTTCGCCCGATGGGTCGAGCGCGTAAAGCGCGGGCAGGTCGAGCCGCCGCGCCAGATGGCGCAGGAGGGAGGTCTGCACGGTGCGGCTGGCGACGTTGTCCGAGAACACCGGGTAGCGCTGAGGGCCGATCTGCACGCGCGCGGGGAACTCGGCAATGGTCCGCAGGCGCGGGGCCTGCATCGGGTCGAGGCGGCCTTCGGTCCGCGCGGCAAGAAGTTCGGCAAAGCAGGCATAGGCGAAGACGCCCTTTTCCCAGTAGCCCACGCCCTCGGCGCAGCCGCCATCGGCGGGAAAGCTGGCAAGGTAGCAGTCAAGCTCGCGCAGTGCCTTGGCGACCACCGCGGCCAGGCGTCCACGATCCGATTCAAGGTAAAGCGCCGCACCCGCCGTCAGCCCGGCGCAGACCGGCGCCCAGTTCGGGCTCGACCGCCCGGTTTCCGTGGCCCCCATCCAGCGCATGTCGTCGCGCGCCAGCAGGGGCGCGGTGCCACGTTCGTCCACGGCACGCCGGATCCGTGCACGCAGCACAGTGTGGAGCGCATCGCCCAGCATGTGGTCGACCTCGGCCACCAGAAGGCAGGCCATTGCCGACCAGAGGTCGATCACCTGCAGCCCGGGCATCGGCAGCCCGTCGGTGAACTCGGCCCCATGCGCGGGCACGACCCAGGTCGGCTCGGACAGGATCGCGTCGAGCATGTCCTGCACCGGGTCGATGAACCGGCCCCGGCCTTCGAGGCACTCGGCAAGCGCCAGCCATGTCAGCCGGTCGCGGCGGGCATCGAGCGGCTCCTCGTAGCCCGCGCGGCGGCCGGTGCGGTGGTAGTCGAGATAAAGCGACAGGGGCAGCGACGGGACCGGCGCGCGCGCGGCTTCCTCGGCCTTGCGGGTCACCTCGGTCGCGATCGACTGTCGGGCGAGCCGCTGCCAGGCCGCGCGGTCGCTGCGCGAGGGAACCGGCAAAGCGCCATCCGTGGCCGCGAGGATGCGGGCGATCTCGGAGACCGAGTTGGGATGTGGCGACGGGGCGTTCATTCGGCCGCGACCCCATGGCTGTCCACACCCGCAAGCGAAAGGCGTTCCGCGTGGTGGCAGGCGACGAGCCCGCCGTCGACGGTCCGCAGCGGCGGCACCTCGGCCTTGCAAAGCTCGGTCGCATAGCCGCAGCGCGGATGGAAGGCGCAGCCCGGCGGCGGGTTCATCGGGCTTGCCACCTCGCCCGGCAGGCGGATGCGGCGGCGCTTGCCCCGCAGGCGCGGGTCGGGGATCGGGACCGAGGACAGCAGCGCCTCGGTATAGGGATGGCGCGGCCGGGTAAACAGCGCCTCGGCATCGGTCAGCTCGACCATCCTGCCGACATACATCACCGCGACCCGGTCCGAGATGTGGCGCACCACCGACAGGTCGTGCGCGATGAAAAGGAAGGTCAGCCCGAATTCCGCCTTCAGGTCGGCGAGCAGGTTCAGCGTCTGCGCCTGGATCGACACGTCGAGCGCCGAAACGGCCTCGTCCGCGACGACAAGGCGCGGGTTCAGCGCCAGCGCGCGGGCAATGCCGATCCGCTGGCGCTCGCCGCCCGAGAAGGCGTGCGGATAGCGGTTGATGTATTCCGGGCGAAGCCCCACCTTGCCCAGCATCGCGCCCACACGGTCGTCCAGTTCTCGGCCCCCGAGGCCCTCGAACTGCCGCAGCGGCTCGCCCACGATGTCGCGCACGTTCATGCGGGGGTTCAGGGACGCGTTCGGATCCTGGAAGATCAGCCGCACCTCGCGGTGAACGGTGGTCAACTCGCGCCGCGTGGCGGTGGCCAGATCGACCTGCCGCCCCTCACTCGTGGCATAGACCATCTCGCCCGCAGTCGGCGGATGGATGCGCATGATCGTCTTGCCGAGCGTGGTCTTGCCGCAGCCGGACTCGCCCACAAGGCTGAGCGTCTCGCCCTCGAGGATCTCGAAGGACACATCATCGACCGCCTTTATCGGCGGGGGTACGGCGCTGAAAAGGCTTGGCTTCTTGAGCAGGTAGTGCTTTTTCAGATTGCGCACGCGCAGGATCGGTTCGGTCACTCCGCTGCCTCCTTGCGATCGTTCTCGCCGCCGAGCAGAAGACAGCGCGCCGCATGGCCGCCCCCGAGGTCGACCTGCGCGGGCTCGTGCAGGTTGCAAAGTCCTTCGACGAAGCGGTGGCAGCGCGGGTGGAAACCGCAGCCTGCGGGCCGGGCGAAGGGGTGCGGCACCATGCCGGGGATGGCGGGCAGGCGGCTGCCACGGCGGGCATGGACTGAAGGCATCGCCCCTAGGAGCGCCTCGGTATAGGGGTGCGCGGGGGCGTGGAAGATCGTGTCGACATCGCCCTTTTCCACCACCCGGCCAAGGTACATGACCGCGACCGTATCGGCGATCTCGGCGACCACGCCCAGATCATGGGTGATGAACATCACCGTCATCCCGGTCTCGTCCTGCAGCTCGCGGATCAGGTCGAGGATGTTGGCCTGCGTCGTCACGTCGAGCGCGGTCGTCGGCTCGTCGGCGATCAGCAGCCGCGGCCGGCAGGCCAGCGCCATCGCGATCATGGCGCGCTGGCGCATGCCGCCCGACAGCTCGAACCCGTACTGGTCGAAGCGGCGGTCAGGCTCGGGGATGCCGACGCGGCGCAGCGCCTCGATCCCCCGGTTGCGGGCTTCGGTCTTAGAGCATTTCTCGTGCGTCAGCACACCCTCCAGAAGCTGCGTGCCGATCGTGTGCACCGGCGACAGCGCCGCCATCGGCTCCTGGAAGATCATGCCGAATTCTGCACCGCGAAGGCTGCGATACTCGCTCCCCTTGAGATCGAGCGCAGCGAGGTCGATGGGCGCGGCACCCGGCTCGGGCCGGTAGAGCATCCGACCGCCGACCAGCCGCCCGGGCTTGCGCGTCAGCCCCATGATCGCGCGGGCCGTCACCGATTTGCCCGAGCCGCTTTCACCGACGATGCAGAGCGTGCGCCCGCGCGGCAGGTCGAAGGACGACTGGTCTACGCTGCGCACCACGCCTTCGTCGGTGAAGAAGTGGCACGACAGATCGCGCACCTCGATCAGGTTGTCGCCGTCAGGGGTGGCTGTGCTGTTCATGGCGTCACTCATAGGGATCGGCCGCATCGCGCAGGCCGTCACCGAAGAAGTTGAGCGCAAGCACCGTCACCACCACCGCGACCCCCGGCGCGAACAGCCACGGCGCGGTGGCGATGCTGCGGATGTTCTGCGCCTCCTGCATCAGAACGCCCCAACTGACGACCGGCGGCCGGAGCCCGATGCCGAGGAACGACAGCGAGGTTTCGGCGAGGATCATGGTGGGGATGGCCAAGGTCAGCGTCGCGATGATGTGCGACGAGAAGGACGGCACCATGTGGCGCAGGATCGTGCGCATCTCGGAACAGCCGTCAAGCCGGGCCGAGGTCACGAAATCCTCGGACTTGAGCGCGAGGAACCTGCCCCTGACCTCGCGCGCGAGGCCGGTCCAGCCGATCAGGCTGAGGATGACGGTGACCATGAAATAGACCGTGATCGGCGACCACCATGCCGGGATCGCCGCGGCGAGGCCCATCCAGAGCGGGATCGTCGGGATCGACTTCAGGAACTCGATGGTGCGCTGGACGATGTTGTCGACCCAGCCGCCGAAGAAGCCCGAGATGCCGCCGAGGATGATGCCGAGGACAAGGCTGATGCCGACGCCGACAAGCCCCACCGTCATCGACACGCGGCTGCCGTGGATCACGCGGGAATAGACATCGCGGCCGAGGCGGTCGGCGCCGAGCAGGTAGAAGGGCTGCGACGGGTCGGATGGGCCGAAGAACACCCGGTTCATCGGCACCACGCCCCAAAGGCGATAGGGCGCTGGCGCCGGCGCGAAGAACCGCAGGTCGATGCGCGCGGCCTCGTCCGGGACGAAGGACTTCTGCAGGGTCAGCGCGTTGGTCTCGACCGCCCAGTCGTAGGTATGAAAGCCGAAGGTGCGGCCGCCCTCGGCATCGCGGCCGAAAAAGCTGACGGCCATCGGCGGCGCATAGGCGTAGGTCGAGGAGTAGCCGTTCGGGTCCTTCGGCGCGACGAAGGGCGCAAAGAGCGCGACGAGGTAGATCAGAAGCACGATCACCCCCGACCAGAGCGCGAGCTTGTGGCGGCGGAACTTCCACCACATCAGCGTCCATTGGCCGGCGACATCGACGCGGGTCTCGGCGACAGGGGGAAGGCTGGCATCGGTCATCGCGCGTCCCTCCTCACATCAGCCCGTGGCGGACCCGCGGGTCCAGCCAGGCAAGCAGCAGATCCGACAGGAGCGTGCCGATCACGGTCAAGACCGACAGCATGAAGATGAACGACCCCGCGAGGTACATGTCCTGCGCCAGCAGCGCCTCGAGGAGCAGCGGGCCGGTGGTGGGCAGGCTGAGGACGATGGCGGTGATCGTCGCGCCCGACACGAGGTCGGGCAGTTCCCATCCCAGCCGCGAGACGAAGGGATTGAGCGCCACGCGCAGCGGATATTTCACGGTGGCCCGCGTTTCCGTCAGTCCGCGCGCCCGGGCGGCCTCGACGTAGGGCCGCGGCAGCTCGTCCAGCATGTTGGCGCGCACGATGCGGATCAGGCTTGCCGTGCCCGCAGTGCCGATCACGACGACCGGAATCCAGATCCGGCTCATCATGTCCCAGACCTTGGCCCAGGACCACGGGGCATCGGCGTACTGCGCGCTGAAAAGACCGCCCGCCGAGGTGCCGAAGACGGTGAACGAGACATACATCAGGATCAGCGCGATCAGGAAGTTCGGCGTGGCGAGGCCGAGAAAGCCGATGAAGGTCATCACGTAGTCGCCCACGGAATACTTCCGCATCGCCGAGTAGACGCCGATCGGGAACGAGACGACCCAGACGAAGATCATCGACGAGAAGGCCAGAACGAAGGTCAGGCCCAGCCGCTCCCACAGAAGGTCATCGACCGGGCGGTTGTAGATGAAGCTCTGGCCGAAATCTCCGCGCAGGATGATCCCCGATATCCATTTCCAGTATTGCACGATCATCGGCTGATCGAGGCCATAGCGTTCGCGCAGGAAATCAAGTTGTGACTGCTCCACGCTCTCTCCGGTGGATCGCATGGCCGCCATCACGGCGGTCAGGTAGTCGCCGGGCGGCAGCTGGATGATGGCGAAAGACAGGACCGAGGCGCCGAAGAGGATCGGTATCGCCCAGAGGATCCTGTTGAAAATGTAGCCGCCCATGGCGTCGTCCCTCGTCGGGGGAAAGGGCCCGGGCGGGCAGGCCGCCCGGGCTAGTCGGGGAGGTTACGGTTGATAGGGCTCCAGGTCGCGCGGCTCGCCGTAGTAGAAGGTGAAGATGTTCACCGGCGCCGGATCGGGATAGGCGAACGATCCGGGGAAATACGTCGGCACGTTGTAGAGCCGCTTGCTGGTGATCCCGTAGGCGATCTCCGGAAGCGCGATGCCGATTACCCAGAACTCGTCCTTCGAGATAGCGAGCAGCTCGCGCATCAGCTCTTCGCGCCGCGCGGCATCGGGTTCGGCCTGGACCTGATCGTATAGTTCCATCTGCCGGCGCGCTGCCTCGGGCGGCTCCTCGCCCCTGGCACCTTCGGAGACGTACCAGTCCGACCACAGGCCCGCGAACGAGCTTTCGAAGTTGTAGGGGAAGTACCAGCGCGGATCGAGTTCGATGCCAAGGCCGCCATCACCGTCCCACATCCCGGCATCAAGCTCGTTGCCGCTGAGTTTGGTCTCGTAGAGCGAGCGTTCGATCTCGCGCACCTCGAGGTTGATGCCGATGGTCGCAAGCTGCCGTTCCAGAAGCGGGCCGACATCGAGGAACTCCTTGCCCGACGCCATCTCGAGCACGATGCGGATCGGGTTGCCATCAGGACCCAGCCGGGTGCCGGCCGCGTCGCGTTCGGTGAAGCCCAGACCATCGAGGATGGTATTCGCCTGGTCGGGGTCATGCTCGGTATACTGCTTGGCGAAGGCTTCGTCGTAGTAGTTGCTTTCAGGGCGCGGGGCGGCCTGATAGGGCTCGCCAAGGCCCGCATAGACGGTGTCGATGATCTCTTGCCGGTTGATCGCGTGGCTCAAGGCCACCCGGAAATCCCTGTTGCGGTAAAGCTCGCGCTTGACCGGGTCGGGATGCGTCATGTTCAGGAAAAAGACGCCGTTGTTCATGTTGGCGTTGATCCGGGCGTGGAAGTTGTAGCCGGCCTTTTCGGCGTTTTCGAACAGGATCGGGCGTTCCTTTGTGCCGTTGAGCCGCCGCCACTGGAAGTCGATCTCGCCCGAGATCGCCTTGAGCAGCGTCACCTCGCGGTCCTGCGTGACCTGGAACCTGACCTCGTCGATGTAGGGCAGCTGGTTCCCCTCGGGATCCACCTTCCAGTAGTACGGATTGCGCTCGAAGCTGACCACGGCCGACGAGCCGTCATAGGCGGTCACCTGCGTCCACGGGAACAGCGTCGGGATCTCGACATTGCCCCAGCCGAACGAGGGCGAGATATCCGAGACCTTCTGGTTGAAGAGGTCAATCCAGGTATCGACCCCGGCCTCGGCGACCCGGGCGTCGATATCCTCGGCATAGGTCTTGTGAAACGGCTTGAGGTAATGCGCCGGATAGCGCGTGAACATGTCCGCGTTGCCGTGCGCGAGGTTGTCGAGAAGCAGGCCCTTCGGCTCGGTGAAGACCAGCCTGAAGCGCTGCGCGTCCAAGATTTCCAGCGTCGGCGGCACGTCGCCGTCCATCAGGAACGTGGGCGGCGAGGCTAGCTCGGGGTTGGTCAGCACGTCGTTCCAGGCAAACGCGATGTCCTCGGTGTCGAACGGCTCGCCGTCCGACCAGCGGATGCCCTCGCGCAGGGTGAAGGTGTACTCCCGCCCGTCCTCGCTGATCTCCCAGCTTTCGGCGACATTGGGGATCACCTCGGTCCATTCCGGGTCCCACCGCACGAGGTTCTCGTAGCCCACCGTGCGGGTCAGCCACACCTTGTCGCCCGACCCGGTCAGCACGCCGTTCAGGGTACCGCCATAGGTGCCGATGCCCTCCAGCGGCTCCACGACCAGCGGCGTCGCGGGCAGCCGTTCCTCGACCGGTGGCAGTTCGCCCGCGGCGACCCTTTCGGCCAGCTGAGGCGCCTCGGCATACTCCGCCCAGGCGAGCGACGTAGTGAATGCGAGTACCGCTGCGGCCGAAACCGGGCCGCGCATCCACGCTGAGAGATGGATCATGTCTTCCTCCCTGTCATGGCCGTGCAGCTTGCGCGGCCGCTCCCTTCGGCTTTCGCGGCCCTTGTCAGCGGGCCATCCAGCCACCGTCCACGGCGATGATCTGGCCGTTGACGTATCCTGCCGCCGGCGAGGCCAGAAAGACGGCCACGCCGGCGATGTCCTGCGGCCTGCCCCAACGCCCGGCCGGGATCCTCTCCAGGATCTGGCGGCTGCGGTCCGCGTCGGCCCGCAGCGCTTCGGTGTTGGCGGTCTCGATGTAGCCCGGCGCGATGGCGTTCACGTTCACGCCCGACCGCGCCCATTCGTTCGCCAGCGCCTTCGTCAGGCCCGCGACGCCGTGCTTGGCCGCGGCATAGGCTGGCACGCGGATGCCGCCCTGAAAGCTCAGAAGCGACGCGATGCTGACGATCGCGCCGGCGCCACGCGCGACCATCCGGCGCCCGGCCGCTTGGCTCAGCTTCCAAACTGCCGAGAGGTTGAGGCCGATGACTTCGTTCCAGTCCGCCTCGGACTGGTCGGTCGCGTCGGCCCTGCGGATAATGCCCGCGTTGTTCACCAGGATCGACAGCGCGCCCAGTTCAGCTTCCACGCGCTCCACCAGCCCCTCCGCAGCCGCCGCGTCCACAGCGCCTAGGTCGATGGGCAGCGCGACGGCGCGGCGGCCTGCCGCCTTGATGGTCCGTAAAACATCTTCGGCCGGGCTGGCATTGACCGTCACGGCAACGTCGGCGCCCGCCTCGGCCAGCGCGCCGGCGATCGCGGCGCCGATCCCTGTCGCGCCGCCCGTCACCAGAGCCACCCGCCCGGCCAGCACATCCATTACATCATGCCCACAGTCTTCTGCACCCAGCCGAGCCGCGGATCGAAGCTCGCGCCCTGCACCCGCCCGTTGCCCGCCAGCGCCCAGAGGTAGTAGCTCTGCGCCCCCGGTGCGCCGACATAGGTGTGGTAGCCGTGCGGCATCGCGATCAGCGTGTCGTCGGTGACGCGGTGGATGTCGTCGTAGCCGCGTTCCGGGCTGTAGTGCTGGATGATGCCGAAGCCGTCGGGCGAGGAGACGCGGAAGTAGTAGATCTCCTCGTGCACCTTCTCGCCGTCGGCTTCGACCTCGTGCTTGTGGGGCGGGTAGGTGGACCAGTTGCCTGACGGCGTGATCGTCTCGCCCACGATCAGACTCGCGGCCGGCAGGCCGTTCGGCTGGACGAGGATCTCGCGGAAGTGCCGGGTGAAATTCAGCGTGCCCCATGTGCCGGTCCTCACCTGGTCGGGCGCGATGACGTAGGGCTCGGTGTCGAGATCGGACGGCGCGGTGGGCAGTGCGGCCTCCAGATCGGTCTCGGCGAGAACTCTGTAGCCCAGGCCGCGCGGCAGATAGACGCTGTGGCCCAGCCCCGCGAAGACGTTCGCCCGACCGCCGACAGACCCAAGGTCGCGCCCACCGGCCTCCACCCGCGCGCGGCCGCCGAGCACTACCAACAGTCCTTCCCGTGCGCCGTCCATGGCGCCCTCGAACCGCTCGCCGGCCGAAAGGCGCAGGACCGCAAAGCCCAGCCGCTCGCAGCTATCGTCGGGCGAGGCGACCAGACCGCGCCCGGCCGGCATGTGATGGAAGTGCCTTCCCAAGACCAACCTCCCTTGTTGGTCGTGCAAATTATTGCGTCATTTTGCGAGCGTCAAGAAATTACTTGCGATTGCGTGCGGCGCTTCCGGTCGGGGCCTCGACTGTCGACTTCCGCCGCACCAGTTCAGTCGCGATGATCTGGCGCATCGGCGGTTCGCCCGGATGGGCGAGGCGTGCCACAAGGCGGCGGAACGCCGCCGCGCCCAGGGCCTCGCGGTCGATCCGCATCGTCGTCAGCGGCGGCTGCGACAGCGCCGCGGTGGGAAGATCGTCGAAGCCCATGATCGAGACGTCGTCGGGCACCGAGAGGCCAAGCCGGCCGAGCGCCTGGATCACCCCCATCGCGGTGATGTCGTTCGAACAGACCAGCGCGGTGAAGCCGGTGTCGGCCCGCAGGGCCGCGAGCCGCTCGGCCCTGTCGCCGACGGGCATGTCCAGCGGCAGCAGCTCGGAGCGCGCGCCCGCCCCGATGACATGACGGTACCCGTCGAAGCGCTGCGCGATCGTGCCGCGTTCGGAGTGCGCGATGAACGCGATCCGGCGGTGGCCGAGCTCATGGAGGTGGCGGCAAGCCTTTGCCCCGCCTCCGAAATTATCGGGCAGCACGGCGTCGAAGGTGTCGTCCTCACCCTCCGGCATTGAGTTCAACAGCACGAGCGGCATGTTGCGCCCGCGCGCGGCGGCCAGCGCATCGGCGGAATCAATCGAGAGCAGGATGACGCCGTCGAAGCCCGACAGGGCCGCCTCGATGTCGCCCCGGTCGCCGATCGGCAGGCAGGTCAGGCGGACGCCGGCAGACCGGGCCGCCTGCGTCACGCCGGCCAGAATGTCGGTGTGGAACTGCCCCGCCTGGGCCGAGAGCACCGACATCGGCGACAGGACCAGCACCGACGACGCACTCGCACGAACCGGCGCAGCACCCGCGACGGTCAGTCCGAGGCTGCCGGCGGCGCGCTGCACCTGTTCGCGCACCTCGGGGCTGATCCCCGGCATGTTGTTGAGCACCCGCGACACGGTCGAGACCGACACCCCGCTGGCCAAAGCAATGTCACTTTGCCTGATCTTCCGTGCCATCGCTCTCCCCGCAGCTTTGCCGGCCCCCGCAAGATAATGCAAGAATTTGCAAACCGAAAGTGAGCCGAGCGGGATTCGTCGGAGATCATGGCGAGGCGATGCGCTCGATCGGCGGGATTCAGTTCCGCTGCCGCCAATGGCGCGAGAAGTTCGGCGGGTTGAACACCGACCAGGTGAAGCGGCCGAAGAAACTCTCCAAGCAGAACGAGCGGCTCTCCAGGGCCGTCTCCGACCTCGCGCTCGAGAAGCTGGCCCTGCGCGAGGCCGCCTTGGGCACCGAAGGTGCGCGTCAGCAAAACGTCCGAGCCCCACCGACCCGCCGTGCCTGCATCAACCACGTCCGGCAGAGGGCCCGGGGGTCGGAACGACTCGCCTGGCACGTACTCGGAAAGCATCGCTCGACCCAGCGGAAGGTGCCGCGCGGGCAGGCCGATGAGGATGCCCTGACCGCGGACGTCCTCGCGATCGCCTCGCAGTGCGGGCGCTACGGCTATCGGAGGCTGGACGTGTTGCCGCAGCGGGACGGCTGGCCCAGGTGAACCGCAACCGGGCCAACCGGCTCGACTGCGAGGAAGGTCTGTCGATCCGGACCCGGAGCCCCGGGCGTCGGCGGGCATGCCGCTATCGGTCGGGCCGGGCGGCCGCCGATCCTGGCGCATGGCGAGGTCGCGCCCTTTCGGTCGGACGACCACTTTTCGGTCGATGGCACGCTGGTCAAGGCTTGGGCCTCGATGAGGAGCTTCCAGCCGAAGGGCGGGCGCCATCCGACGACGGCCCCGGGCGGTTCGCCCGGACCGCACACTCCCGTCAGGCTCCCCCTCAGGCTCCCCCGAACCGGCCGAACCAGAGACCGACCCGATGCCCCGCCCAGCCGTCCGAGCCGCCATGCCCAGGTCGGTTTCCGAGGCGAGACGCGGTCCAACGCCACCCATGTTTCCGGCATCGACCCGGACGCGCGCCTTTGCAAGAAGCCTCCGGGAACCCGAGCGATGCTGTGCCTTATCGGCCATGCGCTAATGGAGAACCATTTGGGCCCAACAGGCTGCTGAAGAAGTCGGCCCTCGACCCGGTTTGAGGAACATGATTCACCCTCGGCACGACGACGGCGGGGGTGATGATGCGCGGGACGGACGAGACGACCGGGTCGTGTTCAGTTATGTGGACCTCGAGGCTTGGATCCCGGTTCGGCATCCGCTGCGCAAGATCCGGGAGGTGGTGAATGATGCGCTGGCGAGCCTGGATGCCGAGTTCGAGGCGCTTCACACCGATTTCGGTCGGCCTTCGATCGCGCCGGAACGGTTGATCCGGGCCAGCCTGATCCAGATCCTGTTCTCGGTCCGCTCCGAACGGCAGTTGATGGAGCAGATGCAGTACAACCTCTTGTTCCGCTGGTTCGTCGGCCTCGGGATCGACGATCCCGTCTGGGTGCCGACCGTCTTCAGCAAGAACCGCGATCGGCTGCCGACGACCGACATGTCGCGCAAGGTCATGGCGGCGATCCTCGCGCATCGCGAGGTGGCGCCGCTCCTGTCGGACGACCATTTCTCGGTCGACGGGACGCTGGTGAAGGCGTGGGCCTCCATGAAGAGCTTCCAGCCGAAGGTGGGCGATACGCCGCCAGATGACGATCCGGGCAGCCCGCCCGGATCCGACGCCCCTGCCGAGAACCAACCTGAACCGACCGAACGCCACTCATGCCTTCACGACCGACCCGGATGCCCGGCTCTACAGGAAGTCTCCCGGCACCGGGGCGATGCTGTGCTTCATCGGGCATGCGCTGATGGAGAACCGTTCGGGCCTGATCGTGCAGGGTGATCTGACCCGGGCCGATGGCCATGCCGAACGGCGCGCTGCCCTCGACATGATCCAACGCCATTCCCCCGGATCCACCCGGCGACTGACGCCGGGTGCGGACAGGGGCTTTGATGCCGCCAGGTTCGTCGCCGGCCCGCGGCAGACCTGCGTCACTCCGCACGTCGCCACGAAATCCAGTCATTCAGCGATCGACGGCCGCACCACACGGCACGAGGGCTATGCCCTGCCAATGAGACACCGAAAGCGGATCGAAGAGGCCTTCGGCTGGGCGAAAACCGTCGGCGGCATGGCCCAGACCGTCTATCGCGGCTTCGCAAGGGCTCGCTCGCGCTTCATCTTGACGATGGCGGCCAACAACCTCGCGCGGCTGCCCGGGTTGCTGGCGGCATGAGGCCAGAAACCGACATCAGGACCGCATGCCGGTCGCGCCAACACGCCGAATGCGCGCGGCAGCCAGTTCAGCCAACGGGAAACCCTCCCGCCTCCGCGACTTCTTCAGCAGCCTGCTAGTGATAGCGCTGGTGGTTGGAGTGCCCGACCGAGGCCGCGGTCGCCTCCTCGAGAGTTCCCGGCAGGTGGCAGTTCCCGAGCGCCAGATCGGCAACCGCCTCCCTCAGAGCCACAGCTTCCGCCCGCAGCTCCTTCCCTTCCGGCACCGTGGCCCGACATGCAGTGTCCCCGGCAAGTCGCATGTTCCCGGCCCCGAGGAACTCCCTCGACCAGCTGTCGTAGAGGCTTGTCGCAATACCTTGTCGCTAAAGGAGTTCGGCATTCGCCATTCTCGCTCGGACCACTGGCGCGCCAATGGCTCATTCTCCTCGCCGCGCAGGTCCTCCAGCACGATGCAGATCTCCTCGTCCGCTGAATGCTGCTTCGGCGTCCTACGCCGGATGTCCTTCACTAGGGTCTCGGCGGGCGGTTTGCATGGTCCGGACTTCAATCACCCTGATCTGCCACATGGGCGCTGATGCCGGACGGCGCCGGGTGCTCAAGCCATCCGCAGGCGCTGCGCCCGATCAACCCGGGGCCGACGACTGCCGGCCCCAAGAAGTCTCGTTGCGAACGATGGAAGAATCAGGGCAGTTCAGTCGCAGGCCAAAGCCGTTGTTCGACCCCGACCCTTAGGCAAGGGGCCGTCCAACAGGACGACCCCCCGCGCGATTGATCCGGCAGGCCGATCAGGCGAGTTCGGCCGAAACGTCCTGGAGGAAGTCGAGCAGGCTGTCCACGCTCACCGCCTCGGGGTTGACGGTGTTGTTCGCGAAGTACCGCAGGAAGATCTTGCGGGTGGCGTTGTCCATGCCTTCGTGCAGACCCATCGACCAGGTCGGGAACAGGCGCTCCCGCACGTCCTGACACGAGATCAGGATGATGTTGATGTGACGGGGGTCGGCTGCGATCCGGTGGTAGATCGAGCTGACCTCGGCGCGGCCGCCTTCGAGAACCTGCAGGAAGTGGTTGCCGTTGTAGTGCAGGATCCCGGTGACGTTCAGCGCGGAGTTGTTGCGCTTGCACACCTCTAGGAGCTCGGGAAGGCTGAGGCCCGCCGAGAGGTTTCGCTGGCTGTAGTAGACGAGGCGGGTGAGGTTCATGGGGTTTCTCCGGTCTCAATAGCGGGTTTGTTGGGGGCGGCGGGTCTGTCGCGCTCGACGGGTCCGTCAGGCGAAGGTGGGCCGCCGCTCGGCAGCGTCGGCGACGATGGACAGGGGGCGGGAGACCGGCCGGTCGCCACGCGACGGGCCGTGGCGCTCCAGCCGGCGCTTTCTCTGGCGCTCGCGCTCGATCTCGAGGCGCGCGCTCGCGAGGTTGTTGCGCGCGTGATGCACGAGCCGGTTGGCGGTGACGAGCTCGGCAGCGTAGGCCGCCTGCAGCGCCGTCCGCGCCCGCAGCGCCGCGCGGACGTGTGCCCGGTGCAGCCCGAGCAGGAGGACGATGAACAGGCCGAGCATCACGCTGTCGGGAACGGACGTTTCGAAGGCGGCGATGCGCGCGGCCACGTCTGCCGCGACGAGCTTCATCTCCGCGAGATCGATCCCGCTGATGAGTTCCTTGAGGCTGGTCAGATCCATCTGGATACCCTCTGCTTAACGGATCACGAATTCGATCGCCTGGCCGTCGGCGACACCGCCGTCGGTCGCGGCAGGTGCGGCGGACAGTTCGATCATGGCAAGGTTCAGCGTCCAGTCGGCCCTGTCCCAGCGGACGCGCAGGTCCGCGAGGCCGCTGCCGATAAGCTCGAGGCTGCCGTCAATCTGCAGCTTGGCATCGCTGCAATCGAGCGTGTCTTGCACGAGCTTCGAGACGTTCTGCTGCTGGCTCGACCAGCCGGTCCCTGCCGCCGCAGCCCGCAGGACGTCGAGCTGAGCCTCGATCGTGCTGATGCAGGCCGGCATGGCGGCGGGTGCCGCCACCTCGACAGGTGCCAAGGCTGCGGCCGGCGCGGCGCGCTCGCCGGCCGCAGAGGCCGCCGCGCCGGCGGCGCTGCCTGCGGCATCCGCCGCAGCGACGAAAACCGCCGGGACGGCTGCGGGTCCAACGGGCCGCATCGCCCCGTAGGCGAAGATCGCGCCCGCCGACAGGATGCCGAGGGCGAGGAACGCGCGCGGCCCGCCGGCCGAGGTGCTGCCGGTGCGTGCGGCCAGGCGCTGGGCGCGCGCCAGCGGTAGGCCTGCGCGCCAGGCGGTGGCTTCGATCTGTCCTTGGCTGGCCATCACGCGCGCCTCTGGAACTTGTAAAGGATACTGCCGTTGCTCGCAGCCAGCTTCTTCACCTCGATGTTCAGTCCCTGGGCGACCTCGGTGAGCATCTTCTCGTTGTCTGCCAACGATACCGGGGAATGCTCGTCGGCAAGGATCAGATCCAGGCCGAGTTCGTTGACCATCTGCTGAAGAACGCCATGAATACGGTGGGAGTAGACGATCATGTTCAGTGCTGCCCAGATTGCAAAATTGCGTTGCTAGCCATTTAAGAATCGACCGTGTCTAAATTAAGGAGAAATCGTGAGCGGTTTCCGCTATTTACGGGCCTGATTCGCCAGAAATGGAAGGTGATACCACTGCAGCGCGAGTAACGCGCGTACTACGTTCAATTTCAGGTAGTCGGAGATCGAGTGCCGTCGCGTCAGCGCAGACGCTGACTTCCGGTCAACTGGAATAAGGAAGTGCAGGTAAAAGCCAAGCCAAATCGATCTCGAGATTGAGACAAATCAACTCACGAGGCACCAGCCTGGTTGCGCCACTGCGAAATCAGACAGGTCGCTGGATCGCGATGAAATGCGTGATATCGCCAGACCCATCGCGCACCGGGCGGAACTCGCATTCGTGCAGAAAACGCGCGCCGTCCTTGCGGTAGTTGGTGATGCGAATTCTGCCCGCTCGGCCGGTTCGCATTAGGTCGCGGAACGACTCCACGGCCTCGGCCTCGGTCTCGGGGCCTTGCAGGAACGCCAGGTTCCG
The DNA here is from genome assembly GCA_964645155.1 of uncultured Rhodobacterales bacterium. Taxonomy (GTDB): domain Bacteria; phylum Pseudomonadota; class Alphaproteobacteria; order Rhodobacterales; family Rhodobacteraceae; genus CAZYBG01. The sequence goes on from CAZYBG010000001.1 coordinate 84,691, forward strand.
GCCGATGACCTCGGTGCGGCAGAAGCCGGTATGCGCCTCGAATGCGTCAGAGACGAAAAGCACCGCATTGCCCGGGCCGGCATCGCAGACAACGACCGATTCGCCTTCGACGTCGGCGCGTTCGGCAGGCTTCAGCCTCGCCTCGATGAAGCGATCGTAAAGTCCGGTGGTTCTGGTCATGAAGATCTCGAATGCGCGGTCTGCATGGCCTCGACCAGCTCGACCAGCCGTGTCTTTTCGCCGATATCACGCAACTGCACGAAGGACCCGACGAGGCGGGCGAGCAGGTCTGCCTCGGTCGGCATGTCGGCCGGGTTCTTCCTGACCGGGCCCGGCTCGGCGGTCTCCGGCGCGATTGCCGGAAGCATCGAGCTCAGCGGCACTGCGTAGAACTCGGCCAGCGCGATCATCGTCGTCAGGCTGCACTTGCTCTGTGCGTCCTCGTACTTCTGATATTGCTGCGGGCTGACCGCGATCACGCGGGCCACATCGGCCTGCGTCAGGCCGCGGCCCTTGCGGAGGGCGCGTAGGCGGTCGCCGACAAAGGCATATGCGTTGCCTGCCGACTGCCCTGGCGAGGACGGCGCGTCCGCTTCCGTCGGTTCGTCGGGCGGGCGGGACGTCTGGATTCTCATGGCTCCTCGCGCGCTTGCTCGCGTTTCTACGGCCAGCATCGGCGAAACAGCGACGCGTGGCCAGACGTTTCGCGGCTGCGGACCTGGACGGACCGATCCATCGGCCCCTTGGAGCCGCCGCAGGCACGGGCTAGCCATCCGCACCCCGCTCGATCCAGACTTCCACGCGGCGGTTGATCGCCCGCCCTTCCTCGCTCGCGTTGCAGGCCGAGGGGGCCTTCTCGCCGAGGCCAATGATCGCGATGTCGAGCGCGTCGAGCGCGTCGCCCCCCGCCTGCCGCACCGCCCCCGCGACCTCGCTCGCCCGGCGTTCCGACAGCGCGCGGTTGCGGGCCGGGCTGCCAATGTCGTCGCTGAAGCCGACGAAGCGGACCATCGTTCCCTCCGGCTGCGCCTTGAGGTAGTCCACGAGGCGCGTCAGATCGGCAGCACCGCGGTCCGTCAGCCGGGACGACCCGGTGCCGAAGCGGAACGTCGACGAAAGCTGGTCGTGCCCCGCCAGCTCGGCGAGCGGCGAGGCACCGGTGCCGGCCGGCAGCGGCCGACGCTCCACGCCAAGGTCGACGAGGCCGGCGGCGGTTATGGCCGCTTCGGCGTCGGGCGACAGCGCATAGTCGATGAGGCCCGACATATGCACGTTCGTCGCGTCGCCACGGCTGTAGAGGTAGATCGGCCGCTGCAGCGGATACGCGCCGCTCTTGACCGAGAAGGCGTCCGGCGACAGCACCGTGCCGCAGGCATCCACCAGCACCAGCGCCTTGTCGGCCTGGCGGAGTGCCCGCGGAACGACCGCGATCGCCGCAGGGTCGTCGGCGACGCCTTGGGGCACGGCGCCTCCGGCGGCGACGGTCATCGCCACGGTGGTGGGGCCGGCAAGGTCGATGGTCGCGTCGCGGCTCTCGGTCGCCGGGCCCGGCACTTCGGGCAGCCCTGCCAGTCGGATCGGAAGGTCCGCGCCGCCGAGTTCGCTCCAGTTCGTGATGCGGCCGGCGAACACGTCGGCGAGTTGCCGCAAGGATATCTCCGAGACCGGGTTGCCGGGATGCGCGACCACCACCAGGCTTTCGGTCGCGAGGACATGTTCCTGACGCGGGACGTCGGAGTCGCCAGCCTCCAGGGCGGCGCGCGCGCCGGCCTCGGGGGGCCGGATCCGTCCGGCAGCCAGACCGATTTCGGCGGTACCCTCGAGCAGCGCCGCCACCGCGGCCTCGCCAGACCGGGGAAGCATCGCGATGCGACCGATGGCGCCGTTCGGCCCGACGATGTTGGAGACGAAATCGCCTTCGGCCGGCGCGCCGACGTTGATGGTCCGCGCCCCGAGTTGGGCGGCGTAGCCCTCTAGCAGTGGCGGCATCAGCGCCGCGGACACTGCGGCCGGGCCTGCGATCCTCACGTCGGCAGCGGCAAGATCGCCGGTCGGGCAGCCCTCGCCGGCGCAGCGGACCCGGGCCGCGCCGACCCGGATCTCGCCCAGGGGCGTCTGGACGACATAGTGGTCGTCCTCGAGCCCGAGGATCTGCCCGGTCAGCAGGAAGGACCCGTCCGTCGCCTCGAGCGAGACCTGTCCCGCGCTTGTCGCGGGCGCCATGAGGACGGCGCCGGCAAGGGCTGCGAGACCGCAGGCGGTGCGGCACATGCCGCTCAGAAATTGTGGCATCGACGGTCTCCACTGGATGTTGGCGAATCTCGCCCGTTTATCGGCCTTCGGGCGCGCAAGCGGTGCCTGCTGCTCGGTCAAGTCAGCTCTCGTCGTCGAGAGCGGCCATCTTCCGCGATCACCGCGCAGCGGCCGGAGGCAGGCGCAATTGTCCGGCCAGGACGCTCCGTCAGGACCGAGCGGCTGATGAGAGGCGCGGCCCGCCATGTGCATGCTATAGCCCAACGGCGCGCCTCGTCGGCTGTGCTGGCGCTTCGTCCTCGATCGCCACCGCGTCGAAGGCCTCGATCGAGTCGACCAGACGGCTGTGGCGGGAGGTGCCCGCGCTCGGCTTGGTGGCTGCGTGCTCGAGCGGCTTGTCGGACAGGACCTTGACCACCATCAGCGAGGAATTGTCCTGCTCCGTGCTCCCGGCTGCGCGGACCGCCGCGAGCAGTTCGGTCACGATCTCGGTGCTCGTCCGCTTGCGGTTCCGGGACATGACGCGGCCGATCTCGTTGTCGTCGAGGGTGTGAAGCCCGTCGCTGCAGACCAGCACGATATCTCCGGTCTTGAGCGCGAACGGCTTCTCCGGGCAATCGGTGCGCGCGATCCTCTGGCCGGCGACCGCAGAGGTCAGGCGGCTCCGCTCGGGGTGCCGGCGGCCGACGTCGGCGCTGATCTGGCCGGCAGCGATCATCGCGTCGATATGCGGCGCCATCGAGTGGTTCTCGTTCAGCCGGCGCAACGCCCCGTCGCGCAGCACGAACAGCGGCGAGTCGCCGACCGACGCCCAGTAGAGGTGCGGGCCGACGAGCGCGGTGGCCACCACCGTCGCGCCCATGCCGTAGGCCTCGGGATGGGCCGCGACATGCTCCTGGATCGACCGGTTGGCGCGCGTCACGGCCGATCGCAGCAGCGACGGAACCTCGCGCTCGCGTGCGGCCAGCGATGCGAAGCGGACCTTGAGGTCGCTGAACGTCGCGCCCACGACCATCGCGCTGGCCACGTCGCCGGCCGCGTGCCCGCCCATGCCGTCGGCCAGCACGCCGATGCCGCAGTCATCGCCGCTCGGGAAATCGGCGACCACGGCGTCTTCCTGGTAGGTGCGCGCACCGATCGCAATGCCGGTGGCGACGTCGAAGCGGGTCGGAGATGAACGCCACATGGGCATCAGCCTCTGCTCTTTACGGTGATCAGGTGAAGGGCGAGCCGGTGCCCCGGTGCGCGGGTCGCGGCGGCCTCGTCTCGAGCGAGCCTCGATCTTGTCGCGACAACCATCGGATCAGCTCGCGGTATCGCCGAGGGCCAGCGTCTCGACCCACATCGAGCCGTCCCGGCGCACCGCGACACGGACGAGGTCGCGCCCGGCATCCATCTCGCGCGCGACAAGGGTCCGCACCGTAGCGACGTCCTCGAAGATCTCCTGCGAGGGCATCAGCGCGACGAGCACATCGCCGCTGCGCAGCCCGCCCTGCTGACCCGCCGGCACGATTGCGACCTTGGTCACCCAGGCGCCGTTCTCGAACCGAGACCTGAGTCTCAGGCCGCTGGCGAACTCCGTCTCGTGGACGACCGGAACGTCGAGTTGCTGCGCGACGACGCCACCGCTTGCACGGTCCTCGACAAGCAAGGTCACTGCCGCAGACCGTCCGTCAGCCGCCACCTGCCCCGAGCGCGCGATCGCGACTGCGTCGTGCAGCGCGCTCACCGGCTTGCCGTTCACGGCGACGATCCGGTTGCCCGGAGCAAGCGTGGCAGGCGCCCCGGCGACCACCGCCTCGATCAGGAGCGGGTCAGCGGCAGCGGTCGTGAACGGGAAATCCACGGTCCAGTCGCCCGTGACCGACCCGTCGAGCGCCAGCGGAGCCGGCAGGCCGGCGCCGGAGGCGGCCGGCGCAGCGCCGTTGGTCTGCGGGTCGACCGCAACGGCAACGGCGGTGCGGGTGGGCTCGGCCGCTGCGGCGGAAGGCGGAGCCGTCTCCACCGACGTCGCGGCACCCGCGGCCACCGTTTCGGGCGGCATCGACGGCACGGTCGGGGGAGCGCTGGCGGAGGCGACCGCCGTCTGCGGCAGGTCGGCCCGATCGGGCGGGCCGATCAGGACCAGCGCACCGCCGACCACCGCCAGCGCCGCCAGGCTTCCCGCAACAAGCGACAACCGGCGCTTCGGCGCCACCTGCGGCTTGACGGCCGCCCGCGCCTCGTCGAGCCGGACGGCCGGCGAAGGTGCGGGAGCCGGCGGAACGGGCTTCCGGCCCGCGATCATGTCGAGCCACTCCCGCGACGACTGCACCCGGTCCTTCGGCAGGATCGACATGGCGCGGTCGAGTGCGGCGCAGAAGGCGGGGTCGTAGTCTTTCACGCGGCGGGCGAGCGGCACGTAGGGGTCGGGCTCGCCCGCCACATGTGCGGCGATCCGCATCTGGCTGTCGGGCGGGATGTCGCCGGTGATGAGATGGTAAAAGCTCGCCGCCAGCGAGTAGAGGTCGCTGGAGGGGCCCTGCTGGCGGCCGGCCACATAGAACTCCTGCGGCGAGTAGCCGTCCTTCACGACCCGCAGCGCCGAGAGGGCCCGGGTGGTGCGGGTCGCCTGTTCGCGGGCGGCGCCGAAGTCGATCAGGATCGGCTCGTGCGCGCTCGTCACGATGATGTTGTCGGGCGAGATGTCGCGGTGCAGGAGGCCGGCGTTGTGAACGAATGCGGTGGCGTCGAGCAGCTTGGCGAGCAGGATCTGGACCGTCGACGGAGCGAGGCGGACCTCCTTGGAGTCGATGATGCTCAGGAGGTCGCGGCCTTCGAGGAAGTCGAGCGCCATGTAGGCGGTGTTGTTCTCCTCGAACACGTGGTGGACACCGACGATGTTGGGGTGCCGGAGCTTGGCCAGCGCGTGGGCCTCCTGGGTAAACAGCTTGACGATCGTGCGGAGCTCCGCCGTGTAGGCCCGCGACCGCGCCTGCACGAGCATGTTGCTCCGGTGGCAGAACGCACCCGGGAAGCACTCCTTGATCACCACGGTCCGGTTGAGGCTGTCGCTCGCCAGATACGTGATGCCGAAGCCGCCCGAGTTCAGATACCTCATGATCGTGTACTGCCCGTGCATCAGCTTGGTGCCGGGCTTGAGCTCGTCAACGAAACCATCATCGTGGGTTTGGATCGGTTCGGCACTGGTCATCAGAGCAACTTTCATCTGCGAGAGATCGACTTCTCTCAGATTGAGGTTCTCCTAAGGGAATCGGGCGAAATGGTGACGCATCGAGCCCTTTTTTGAGAGTTTTCTGCATTCCCTCGCGACAACGCTCTCAGCATTTAAGATTTCTGCGCGATTCCGAAACCTGGGCAGGCTTGGCCGCTTCGGCGCCTCGTTCGACCGATCCCCTTTATCTTGAAGGGTTTTTCTCTTTAAGGTTGAAATGACTCTGGAGCATGAGGATCGCCGGTTCATCTCGCTTTCAAGGCGACTCACTGGCAGGCCAGCGAACTCGACGTCAATTGGATTGATCTATGCGGGTGAGTGGGCCTTTGGCGATCAACCTGTGAATGAGTCCGGTGCCGCCAATTCTCTTCTGCGATAGCCTGCGAATGGAACGGGAGATCAGGGCGCGCGAATTTTGGCAAAGGCATGGTTCCGAGCCGCGGTTCCCGCTCTGCTCGAGAGGCCGTACCGGGTCGCCGCCCGTCCGCCCCGGAAAGGTCGCTCGATCACCGCGCACCGGGGCGGAGCGGCCCGATCCGCGCCCGCGCCAGGCAGTGGTCGCGATCGTCCGGCGGACTGCCGGACCTCGCCGTCGGCCCTCCGCGTGCAGGGTCGGCCGGTCCGAAGCACTAGCCGCGCTGGAAGTGGTCGTAGATCGTCTGGGCAAGCGTCTCGCTGATGCCCGTGACGGCCTTGAGGTCTTCCACGCCGGCGCGGCTGACCGCCTTTGCCGAACCGAAGTGGGACAGCAGTGCCCGTTTCCGTCCGGCCCCGACCCCGGGGATTTCGTCGAGCGGCGTGGCCGAGACCGCCTTGGCACGCTTCGCTCGATGCGCGCCGATGGCAAAGCGGTGCGCCTCGTCGCGCAGGCGCTGAATGAAATAGAGTACCGGGTCGTTGTGGCGCAGCGCGAAGGGCCGCGCACCGGGGCGGTGGAATTCCTCCTTGCCGGCATCGCGGTCGATCCCCTTCGCGACCCCGATCATCGCGATATCGTCGAGGCCGAGGTCGGCCAGGATGCCCGCCACCGCGCCGACCTGTCCGGCGCCGCCGTCGATCAGCAAGAGATCGGGCCAGGCCTCGCCCGACCGGTCGGGATCCTCCTTCAGGAGGCGCTGGAAACGGCGGGTCAGCACCTCCTTCATCATCGCGAAATCGTCGCCGGGCGCGACGTCATTGCCGCGGATGTTGAACTTCCGGTACTGCGACTTCACGAAGCCTTCCGGGCCGGCGACCACCATCGCGCCCACGGCATTCGTGCCCATGATGTGCGAGTTGTCGTAGACCTCGATCCTGCGCGGCGCCGCGTCGAGGCCGAAGGCTTCGGCGAGGCCGTCGAGAAGCCGCGTCTGGGTGGCCGATTCCGACATCCGCCGGGCCAGGCTCTCGCGGGCGTTGCGCTGTGCATGGGCGACGAGTTCGGCTTTCTCGCTGCGCTGCGGCACCACGATCTCGACCCTGCGGCCAAGCTTCTGCGACAGCGCCTCTGTCATCAGGTCTGCGTCTTCGATGGCGTGCGACAGCAGGATGAGCCGCGGCGGCTCGCGGTCGCTGTAGAACTGGCCGAGGAAGGCCTCGAGCACCTCGGCCTCGTCCGCGCCGGAGCCGGTGCGCGGATAGAAGTCGCGGTTGCCCCAGTTCTGGTTGGCGCGGATGAAGAAGACCTGCACGCAGGCCTGCCCGCCCTCCATGTGCAGCGCCACGACATCGGCCTCCGGCACGCCCTGGGGATTGATGCCTTGCGTGCTCTGCACCTGCGTCAGCGCGCGGATGCGGTCGCGCAACGCCGCCGCGCGCTCGAACTCCATCGCCTCCGAGGCGGCCTGCATCTCGGTGGCCAGAGTGGCCTGCACGCGCGTCGACTTGCCCTGAAGAAATCGTTCGGCATCGGCGACCAGCGTGCGGTAGCCCGCCTCGTCGATATGGCCGACGCAGGGCGCGCTGCACCGCTTGATCTGGTAGAGCAGGCAGGGCCGCGTGCGGGTGGCGAAGGTGGCGTCCGAGCACGAGCGCAGCAGGAACACCTTCTGCAGCTGGTTCAGCGTGCGGTTCACCGCGCCCGCCGAGGCGAAAGGGCCGTAGTAGCTGCCCGTCTCGCGCTTGGCGCCCCGGTGCTTCTTGATCTGCGGGAAGGCATGTTCGCGGCTGACCAAGATGTTCGGGAACGACTTGTCGTCGCGCGCAAGCACATTGTAGCGCGGCTTCAACTGCTTGATGAGGTTCTGCTCCAGCAGCAGCGCCTCGACCTCGGTGCCGGTCGAGAGGAACATCATCGACGCGGTCTCCGAGATCATCCGGGCGATCCTGGCCGAGTGGCCCGAGGCGCGCGCGTAGCTCGTCACGCGGGCCCTGAGGTTCCGGGCCTTGCCGACATAGAGAACCTGGCTCTGCGCATCGAGCATCCGGTAGACGCCCGGCCCCTGACCAAGCGTTCGCAGGTAGGACTGGACGACGGCCGGACCGGCGAGTGGGCCGGACTTCCCCCCGGTCATCCGTTTCGTGCCCTGATTCTCGTAGTCGGCTGCCGCGTCGCATGCCCTGTTTCAAGAGCAAACATCTCCACTAAATCTGTGGACAAGTCGGTCGATATCTTTCGGAGCATCCGGAATTTCCCTTGTTTTCGGCCTGCTTCATCGAACTGCCCAAGAAATGGGCACATTGCTAAACTATTGAAACTCAAAGAAATATTTTCGCCTCGGGGGCAAATCTATGATTTCCTTTACAGAATCGTCACTGCTTTGTTACCGCCCCCCGAACGGTGCACAAGTCAAGCCCGAAGCACCCGGGCATCGACTCCAATGGCTACTCAAGGCCGAGCACGTCCGCCGTGCGCCAGGCAAGGTGCTGGCCACCATCAATGCAGATGAGTTGTCCTGTCACCGCCGGCGCGTCGAGGAGGTAGCCGACGGCGGCGGTGATGTCGGCGGGATTGGCGCCGCGTTCCAGGATCGTCGCCGCGCGCTGGTCGGCGAAGTGCCGTTCGGACTGCCGGGAGCCGCGCAGCGTCGGCCCCGGCCCGATCGCGTTGACGCGGACCTTCGGCGCGAGCGCCTGCGCAGCCGTCTGCGTGAACGTCCACAGGCCCGCCTTGGCGAGCGTGTAGGTCATGAATTCCGGCGTCAGCTTCCGGACGCGCTGGTCGATCATATTGATGACGACTGCGCTCGCCACCGGTTCGCCCTGTCCGTCGATTGCAGGTTCGGGCGCACCTGCCGCAAGGTGCTGCGTGAGGACGAACGGCGCGCGCAGGTTCGACATGAAATGCCGGTCCCAGCTGTCGCGCGTCGCCGTCTCGAGCCGGTCATGCTCGAAGATCGACGCGTTGTTGACCAGGACGCTGAGCGGCCCGCCGAGCGCCTCGGCCGCCGCGGGCACGAGGGTTTCGATCTCGCTCTCGGCAAGTAGATCGGCCTTCAGCGCCCCGGCCCGTCGTCCCATGGCGCGGATCTCGGCCGCGACATCCTCGGCCGCCGCGCCGGAACTCGCATAGTGGACCGCGACGTCATAGCCGCGCCCACCAAGATAGAGCGCGATTGCGCGGCCGAGTCGTTTGCCGGCCCCTGTCACCAGTGCTCTGCCGACCATCGTTCGCCTCCCTGGGGCCGCGCCCCGCCCAACTACCTAGGCGCCCGCCACCGTGCTGGAAAGGCGACCTCCGGCGCTCCTGCCTATCTGCCGCAGCGGCAGGGCCCGGTGCCGATGACATAGCTGCCGCAGGACGGACACTGCCCCGGCTTGGGCGGAAGGTCCGGCCGCTTCCGCTGTTTCGGCAGGCGCAGACGGCCGAACATCGCCAGCACGGCGATCGCCACGAGGAACAGGACGACGATCTTCGTCAGCATGGCTCAGATCCCGAAGCGCGCGAACATCGCCCGCTCCTCGATGCCCGCGACAGCGTCGCCGACGAGCGCCATGCCGAGCCGGGACAGGATCGGGCGGCGCCGACCATGCAGCGCGAAGCGCACCTTGTCGCCAAACCGCTCCTTCATCATCGGCACGAGATGACCGATGCCGTCGGCGAGGCCGACCGCTACCGCCTGCCGGCCGACCCAGACGTCGCCGTTGAAGAGATCCTCGCCCTGCGCGAGCTTCGCGCCCCGCCGCGCCTCGACCTGCGCCACGAAACTCGCATGGATCGGCTGCTGCAGCGCCTTCAGGCGGGCCACGTCCTCGGGGCGTTCCGGCCGGAACGGGTCGAGAAAGCTCTTCGACCGGCCCGCCGTGTGGATCCGCCGCTCGACGCCCTGCCGCTCGAGGAACCGGTCAAAGCCGAACCCGGCATAGATCACTCCGATCGAGCCGACGATGGAGTTCTCGTCGATCCAGATCTCGTCGGCCGCGGTTGCAAGCCAGTAGCCGCCGGACGCCGCGAGATCCTCGACGAAGGTCACGACCGGCACGCCGGTCTCTGCCGAGAGCCGCCGGATCCGCGCCGCGATCAGCGACGACTGGACGGCCGAACCCCCTGGCGAGTTGATCGACAATGCGACGCAGACGGGTCTGGCCCGCCGGAACGCCCGCTCGACCAGCGGTGCGACCGTTTCGTCAGAGAGCCGCCGCCCGCCGCCGGCGATCATGCCCGTCAGGCGGACGACCGCGACGACCGGGCGCCGGCGCATAAAGGGCAGGGAAAACGTCATCCGTCCGATGTAGCCCGCGCCGTCGCTGCGGACAACCTGCGAAGGTGTGCCGCGCGGCGGGTCAGACGCGGGTATACATGCCTTCGTAGATCGGCCCGAGGGTTTCCGTCTCGAACAGCGACGAGACGGATGTTCCGTTCCAGATGTTGATGATCGCCTGCGCGAACATCGGCGCCGTCGGCACGATGCGGATGTTCTTGGCCTTCCTTGCCGCCTCCGTGGGCTCGATCGAGTCGGTGATGACCAGCGCCTTCATCATCGACTTCTCGATCCGCTCGACCGCCGGGCCGGAAAGGACGCCGTGGGTGATGTAGGAATGGACCTCGTTGGCGCCGTTCTCCATCAGGACCTCGGCTGCCTTGCAGAGGGTACCCGCGGTATCGCAGATGTCGTCGACGATGATGCAGGAGCGGCCTGCCACCTCGCCGATCACCGTCATCTCGGCCACCTCGCCCGGTTTCTCGCGCCGCTTGTCGACGATGGCGAGCGGCGCGTTGATGCGCTTGGCAAGCTCGCGCGCCCGTGCCACGCCGCCGACATCGGGCGAGACGACGGTCACGTCCGACAGGCGCCCGTCGAAGTGATGCGTGATGTCGAGCGCGAAGACCGGCGAGGCGTAGAGGTTGTCGACCGGCAGATCGAAGAACCCCTGGATCTGCGCCGCGTGCAGATCCATCGTCAGAACCCGCTCGATACCCGCCTGGGTGATCAGATTGGCGACCAGTTTCGCCGAGATCGGTGTGCGGGCCTTGGTGCGGCGGTCCTGCCTGGCATAACCGAAATACGGGATCACCGCGGTGATCCGCGCGGCCGAGGACCGGCGCAGCGCATCGGCGATGATGAGAAGCTCCATCAGGTTGTCGTTCGCCGGGTTCGATGTCGGCTGAATGATGAACATGTCCTCGCCGCGGACGTTCTCGAACACCTCGACAAAGATCTCCTGATCGTTGAACCGCTCGACGCGGGCGTCGACCAGGCTGACCGACATGCCCCGGTGCATCGACATCCGCCGGGCGATGGCGTTTGCAAGCGATCGGTTCGCGTTGCCCGCGATAAGCTTCGGCTCGGAGATGGAAGGCATCGGGCGGCGTCCCTCGTCTGATCCGGAGCGTCACGGATTCGTTTCGTTGACACCGCTTATCACCCGTCTAGGGTCTTGCCAAACCTGCGCTCGGGGCCCCGCATGCCGCATATCGACTACTTCTTCACGACGCTCTCGCCGTTCGTCTACCTCGCCGGAACCCGGCTCGAGGAGATCGCCGCACGGCACGGTGCCAGCATCGCCTACAAGCCGCTCGACGCGGGCGCGCTTTTCGCCCGCACCGGCGGCGTGCCGCTGAAGGACCGGCACCCGAACCGCCAGCAGTACCGCCAGCAGGAGTTGCGCCGGCAGGCACGGAAGACGGGTCTGCCGCTGAACCTGCGGCCCGCACACTGGCCGACGAACGGCGCGCCGTCGGCCTACGCCGTCATCGCCGCGCAGGCAGCAGGCGGGGGCGATCTCGGCCGGCTCGTCCACGGCATCGGCCGTGCGTGCTGGGCCGAGGACAGGGACATCGCCGAGGAGGCGGTGATTGCCGACTGCCTCGCCGCGGCGGGGTTCGACCCGGCGCTCGCGGCGAAGGGTCTCTGGACCGCCGCCGAAACCTACGAGCGGAACCTCGAGGAGGCGATCGACAAGGGCGCGTTCGGCGCGCCCTTCTACGTCACCGATGCCGGCGAGTGCTTCTGGGGCCAGGACCGGCTCGACGATCTGGACCAGCATCTCGCCGGCAGGCTCTGATGCCGCAGGCCGTGCTGGGCGGCACGTCGACCTTCTGGCGGTTGTGGGGCGACGGGATGCGACGGGCGGTCGCGATCCACTGCTCGCTGGCCAGTTCGGCGGCCTGGGCCGGCGTGGGCGAACGCCTGGCCGGAACGATCGCGCTGCAGGCCTTCGACCTTCCGGGCCATGGCCGGAGCGGGCCGTGGGACGGGCAGTCCGACATCATGGATCAGACCGTCGCGATGGCCCTCGATCTCATCGGCGGCGACATCGTCGACCTGATCGGGCATTCCTTCGGCGGCGTCGCCGCACTGACCCTCGCCCTCGCGCGGCCGGCGCAGGTCCGCAGCCTCGTGCTCTACGAGCCGGTGCTCTTCGCCGCGGCAATGGCGCGCGGCATCGATGCCGCCGCGCTTTTCGCACCATTCGCCGCAGCCCTCGAGGCGGGCGATCGTTGTGCTGCCGCCCGCAGCTTCAAGGCGCTCTGGGGCACCGGCGAAGACTGGGCCGCGCTTCCCGCGCCGCAGCGCGAGGCGCTGGTCTCGCGCATCCATCTGGTGCCGGCCGCGAATGCCGCGCTTTTCGATGACCGCGGCGGCCTGCTCGCTCCGGGAGCGCTGGCGCGTGTGGACATGCCGGTCTTGGTGCTGCACGGCGACAGGTCGCCTCCGGTCGCCGCCGCCATTGCCGAAGACCTCGCAGCGCGGCTGCCGCATGCCGTCATCGAAGTCGTCGCCGGGGCCGGTCACATGGGGCCGGTCACCCATCCCGCCACCGTCGCGGGCGCGATCGCCCGGCATCTCGGCGGCTGACGCGGCTCAGCCGCCGGCAAGCCGTCGCACCGCCGCGGCGAACGTGAGCTGACGGTCGAACCTGCCCGACTCGAGGAATGCCAGAATCTGGGCGATGACGAGCGGGTTGTTCATCATGAACGTGTGGGTGACCGGCAGGACGATATGGTCGTCCATCCCGCGCAGCTTGGTGCTCTCGACCGAAACCTTGCCGTCGTCGGGCCCCTCGATCAGCGAGGAGTAGACGGGGTTGAGCGACCGGTCACCGGCGATGACGCCAAGCTCGAACCGCGGAAACCCCAAGCGGTTCGGCGCGCTCTGCGGCCCGGTGCCGAGCTCGAGACCCGCAGGGCCGTTGAGCCAGCGGAACGCCCCGAGCTCGCCGAAGGTGTCGACCAGTTCGGTGCCGTGGTTCGGGGGCGCCATCATCACGACGCGCCCCATCCAGGACGGCCGGTTGTCCTCCAGCCACGCCCGCGCCAGGATGCCGCCCATCGAATGGGTCACGAAGTGGGTCTGCTTGGCGCCGCATGCCGCGACCGCCGGCCCCACGCTTTCCACGAGGTCGTCCAGCGGCGCCTTCGTCGAGGCATAGCCGCGGTTGACCACCTGATACCCCTCGGCCTTGAGGGCCTGTTCGACGAGGACAAGCGAGGTCTCGGTCCGCGCCAGCCCGTGCAGCAGCACCACGCAGTCGGCGAACGCCGGCAGCGGCAGCAGGGCGAGGAGGAGTGCAAGGCAACGCATGGAGAGAAGATAGGGATACCCGCGGCCTCTGGACAATCGCTCCGTAGCGTCATCATCGTGCCTGGATGAGATTACGGACACCCCGCCTCGCTGTCCGAGCCCTGATCCTCGATCGGGGCCACCTCCTTCTCGTCAATGCCTATCCGGGCAGGAACAGCGACCTGTGGTGCGCACCGGGCGGCGGTGTGGATCCGGGAACTTCGCTTCCGGACAACCTCGTCCGCGAAGTGCACGAGGAAACCGGGCTGGCGGTCGACGTAGGGCCGCCGGCGCTGGTGAACGAATTCCACGACCCCACGACGGGCTTCCACCAGGTCGACATCTATTTCCGCTGCACGTCGCGGGGTCCGCTGCCGCCCCACTGGACGGATCCCGAGGGGGTCGTCACCGACCGGCGGTACTTTGCGCGCGAGGAACTGGCCGCCATCCGCTTCAAGCCCGACAGCCTGCCAGAGGCCGCGTGGGGCGGGGGCCTCCTCTACGATGCGCTGGAGCCGATCGTCAGATGAGCCGGGCCTTCATCAGGGAAGACCGGCCGGATACCGAGCCTCTGCCCGACCTGCCGGTCAGCCCGCACCCGAACTATGTCACGCCGCGCGGGCATGCGCGCCTGCGCGGGCGACTTGCCGAGACGACTGCCGAACTCGCCCGCCTGCGCGCGCGGGAGGACCGGCTCGACCGGCTGCCGGAGCGGGCGGCCGAGCGGGACATCCGGTATCTCGAGGCACGGCTCGCTTCGGCGATCGAGGTCGATCCCGCCACGCGCGACCTCTCCGAGGTCGGCTTCGGCCTCACCGTGACGGTTGCGGACGAGCACGGTCGCCAGATGGTCTACGAGATCGTGGGCGAGGACGAGGCCGATCCGGCGCACGGCCTGATCGCCCCGCACGCGCCGATCGCGCGGGCGCTTCTCGGCGCGCGCGTTGGCGACAGCGTGGAGTGGCGCGGTCCTGGAGGCGCCGGTTCGTTCGAGATCCTCGCGATCGGCCGTCCCGGATGATCCCGTTGGTCCGACCTCTTGATCCGATCGCGGACCGCGAGGCGGTCGCCGATCTCTTCCGGCGCTCTGCCGACTACGTGCTGCTCGAACGCGGCGAGCCGCCCGGTGAGGAAGTCGTGAACGAATTCTTCACCGATGCCGTGCCGGGCAGCTCCGCGGCGGCGCAACTCAAGCTCGGCATGGCCGAGAACGGCCCGCTGATCGGGCTGGCCGACATGGGGTTCGGCTATCCGGCCGCGGGCGACGCCTATATCGGGCTGCTTCAGTTCGACGCCGCGGCGCGTGGCCGGGGCCTCGGCGCGCGGTTCCTCCGGCACCTGGAGGCGGCGGCCCGCGCGGCCGGCGCCCGGCGGATGTTCGTCGCGGTGCTCGATGCCAATCCCCGCGGCCGCGCGTTCTGGCAGCGGGAGGGTTTCACGGTCGAGACCGAGGCGGTCCCGGTCACCCTCGGTCGGAGGACGCAAGGAGCGAGCCGCCTCGTAAAGCCGCTCTAGCGGCGCGGCCAGAGCGAAATGGCGACGCCGCCGAGGACGAGGGTGCCGGCCAGCAGCAGTCGGGGCGGCAGCACCTCACCGAGGATGATGACGCCGCCCGCGGCCGCGATGACCGGAACGGTCAGCTGCGCCACTGCCGCGCGGGTCGCGCCGAGCGACGGCAGTATGGCATACCAGAGCGCGTAGCCGAGGCCCGAGGTGAGCGCGCCCGATGTCACCGCGGCGGCCAGCCCGACTGGTGTGGCGCCGGTGACGCCTCCCGACAGGGCGAGGGCCGCGAGCGCGGCGGGCAGTGCGATGGCAAAGCTCGTGGCGGTCGCCGCAAGCGGGTCGGCCGCGTGTCGGCCGGCCAGCGAGTAGATCCCCCAACCCGCCGCAGCGGCCGCCATCAACGCGGCGCCGGTGGCATCTGGTGCGTCCGCGCCGGCCGGCCACAGAAGCCAGACGAGCCCGCCGAAGGCTACCGAGGCGCCGAGCCAGCGGCGCGCGGGAACGGCCTCGCCGCCGATGACCGCGCCGGCGAACATCGTGACCTGCACGCCACCGAACAGGATCAGCGCGCCCACGCCCGTGTCGAGCGTGAGATAGGCGAACGAGAACCCGAGCATGTAGACGGCCAGCGATGCGGCTTGGGAGGCGCGGCCCTTGGGCAGGAACAGCGGCTGCTTGCCCCGGATCTGCACCAGGGCGCCCAGGACCACGGCCCCGGCGGCCAGCCGCACCGCCGCGAACGCCGCCGGGCCGATGTCACCATCGGCAAGGGCCAGGCGGTTGAGGACCGAGTTTGCCGCGAACGCCACCATGACGAGCGCGCTCGTCAGAACGAGGCGCATCACGACGCGAACGCGGTTGGGTCGACCAGCGTTGCCGCCGGCGCATCCCGCTGCCATGGCGGCAGAACGGCAATCGGCACGCGGCAGCCCGCGCCCGTCGGCGCCTGCGTCCGGGTGACTGCGGGGCGGGCGTTGATGCGGCCGGCCCATTGCTTGAACCTTTCGATCCACATGCTGCCAGCCGCTCGCAGACGGCGAACCAGATCGGCCTCACCCGGCCCGCCGAAGGTGGCGCGCAGCAGGGCGTCCAGCGCGTCAGCCTGCGCCGGAAGCATGTCGTGGCTGGCATCCGGTCCGCTGACCATGCCGTTCCCGCAAACGAAAAGGGGCGCCACCTGGCGCCCCCTGCCGTAACATGATCTCGGATGAGATCACATCATGTCCATGCCGCCCATGCCGCCCGGCATGCCGCCGGCGCCGGCCTTGTCGTCCTTCGGCTTCTCGGCCACCATCGCTTCGGTGGTGATGAGAAGCGCGGCGACCGAGGCCGCATCCTCGAGCGCGGTGCGCACGACTTTCGCGGGGTCGATCACGCCGAACTTGAACATGTCGCCGTACTCTTCGGTCTGCGCGTTGAAGCCGAACTTCACGTCGCTCGACTCACGGATCTTGCCCGCAACGACCGAACCGTCGACGCCCGCATTCTGGGCGATCTGCCGCAGCGGGGATTCGAGCGCCTTGCGCACGATGACGATGCCGGCGTCCTGATCGCTGTTCTGGCCCTTGAGGCCGTCGAGCGACTTGGCGCCCTGCACCAGCGCCACACCGCCGCCGACCACGATGCCTTCCTGAACCGCGGCGCGGGTCGCATTGAGCGCGTCGTCGACGCGGTCCTTGCGCTCCTTCACCTCGATCTCGGTCATGCCGCCGACGCGGATGACGGCGACGCCACCGGCGAGCTTGGCCACCCGCTCCTGCAGCTTCTCGCGGTCGTAGTCCGAGGTCGTCTCCTCGATCTGCGCGCGGATCTGGCTG
>CAZYBG010000002.1:0-89070 GCA_964645155.1 uncultured Rhodobacterales bacterium
TGCGCTGGATCAGCGTCTGGGTGGCCAGCACATGCTCCACCTCGGACGTGCCGATCCCGTGGGCGAGCGCGCCGAAGGCGCCGTGCGTAGCGGTATGGCTGTCGCCGCAGACGACCGTCATGCCGGGCAGGGTCCAGCCCTGCTCGGGCC
This sequence comes from uncultured Rhodobacterales bacterium, assembly GCA_964645155.1. Taxonomy (GTDB): domain Bacteria; phylum Pseudomonadota; class Alphaproteobacteria; order Rhodobacterales; family Rhodobacteraceae; genus CAZYBG01. The sequence continues at coordinate 151 of CAZYBG010000002.1, forward strand.
CGACGATGTGGACGATGCCCTGCCGGATGTCGTCGACCGGATAGTAGTTGATGCCGAAGTCCTTCGCGTTCCGGTCGAGCGCCTCGACCTGGATGCGGCTTTCGGCGTTCTCGATGCCCTTCTCGCGGTCCAGCGTCGTGGGCACGTTGTGATCGGGCACCGCGATCGTCTTCTCGGGCGCGCGCACCCTGCGGCCGGCCATCCTCAGGCCCTCGAACGCCTGGGGCGAGGTGACCTCGTGGACGAGGTGGCGGTCGATGTAGAGCAGGCAGGTGCCGTCCTCGGCCTCGTGGACGACGTGGGCATCCCAGATCTTGTCGTAGAGCGTCTTGGCGGCGGTCATGGCATGGTCCTGACGGGTTGGCTGGTTCGACTGGCGACGGCGCTCCGGGCGCGCCCCGGTTGGGGCCCCGGCGTGCATCCCGTCAAAGTCGCGCGACGACCGTCTTGCGCGCGCCGTGGAAGCGCCACGGCAGGCGCGCGCGATCTTCCATGTCGAAAACCCGTGTCATGGCGCTTCAGATACCCCCTGAATGCGGCTTCGGCAAGGCCGCCGGCGCTGCGCTCAGGCGCGCCCGGCCCGGGGCAGGCAGACCGGGCGGTCGGCCGCGCGCGCCCGCCGCTCGGCGGCGATGCCGGCCGCATCGGGAAACGGCGGCGGATCGCCCGCCGCCACGAAACCCTCCCGTGCGAGGTCGGTCCAGGCCGCGCGGTGGTCGATCTCGGCCACCGCACGGAACAGCGCCCGCGTCTCGGCCGACACGTTCCAGCAGGCCATGATCCGGTCGACCGCCACGATCCGGGCGCGGCGGAACCCGAGCAGGGTTCGCGGGATGCCGCCCACCGGTCGCGGGCGGCGCATCACCAGGGCGATCTCCTGCCCCGGGATGTCGAGAAGCGCCAGCAGATGCAGGGCCGAGCCCTCGGCGAGAATCACCTTCCGCGCCGCGCGGTAGGACGCCACCTGTTCGTCGAGCGGCAGGTCCTGCGGATGCAGGATGCGGTAGCCCTCGCGCGTCAGCGCCGCCTCGAGTGCGGCCTCGCCCAGGTAGCGGCCGGCGCCGTCGCCGAGCCGGTTGCGGCTGAGATAGATCCGCTCGGCCGGCGCGGCGGGCGGGGCCGGCGGAATGCGCGCGGCGATCCAGTCGTGGAGCGCGGGCTGCGCGGGCTGGCCGAACAGCGGATCGTTGAGGCTAGGCGGCACGTGCAGGCGGCCGGCCTGCGCCACGTCGGTCACGATGCGGACCGGATTGACGACGCGCAGCAGCCGCAGGAGCCCGGCGAGGAGCAGGCCCTTGCCGGCCGCCGCGCGGGGATGCGCGAACCAGACGAGCGGTACCTCGGCCGGCAGCCGGTCCACCGCCCAGAGCCGGCCGACCCCCTCGGCGAGGAGATGCCCGAAATGCGGGCGGTAGCGGCCGCAGAACAGCGCCTCGTCGACCTGCGCGGCCGCCTCCCGGCGCGCCTCCGACAGCCGCGGCCCGTCGCCCATCATCGCGAGCGCGAGCGGGTCCGGCCATCCTTCGGCGTCGTAGAGACCGCCGCCCTTCCAGGCGAGCCGGTCGTGCGGCCCGGTGGCGGGCAGGCCCGCGACGAAGGCATCGGTCCGGGTCGCGACCGCGGGGAGGTTCCTGTTCACGTCACTTGCCCCGGTTCCGCCGTCGCCAAAGCCGGCGTCATCATCAGCACCGGACGCGCCGCAGCGCAATGTCCGTGCGGTTCATCGGCCGCGTCATCCGGCGGATGGCATCGCCTCGAGCAGGTCGCCCGGCTGGCAGTCCAGCACTTCGCAGATGCGCGCCAGCGTCTCGAACCGCACGCCCTTGACCTTGCCGGACTTCAGGAGGCTCAGGTTCTGCTCGGTGATGCCGATCCGGTCGGCCAGTTCGCGCGAGCGCATCTTCCGCCGCGCCAGCATCACGTCGAGCCTGACCACGATCTCCATCAGACGAAGGCCTCGTTCTCCTCGGCCACGCGCGCGGCCTCGGCCATCACCCGGCCGACCACGAGGACAAAGGCGCCTGACAGCAGGAAGCCGAGGTCCGCGCTGTCGAGGCCGAATGCAAGCACGCGCTGCCCGGAGGGTGCGCCCCAACTCAAGGCCAGAAGCTGCAGCATCTGCGCAAGAATGCCGAGCCCGGCGAGCGCGAACAGCCCGCGGCCGATTCGGAGCATCAGATGCGCGCAGGACCGGCTGAGGATCTCGCCGGTCCGGTAACGGCCGAAGAGGGCGCGCATCTGCCAGAGCGTGTAGACGAGCGCGGCGAGCGGCAGGAGCCCCGCGAAGCCGGCCGCAAGCGCCTCGCCCGCGCCCGGGGCATGGCCGAGGCCGGGAACCCGGCCGACCAGCCCGCCGGGGTCCAGCACGTCGCGCAGAAGCGCCGCGAGCACCAGCGCCGGCAGGACGAAGGCGGTCGCCGAGACGAGCCAGTAGAGCATGTCCGAAAGGCGAAGGATGTTCGGGCCGATTGGCATGTGAATCTCCTTTAAAGTTCATTTTTTAATTTTTTACATTAATCTTTCGCTGTCAAGTTAGTTGTGGGTGCGGGCTCGCAGCGGGCCGCGCCGGGGCTTCGCTCACGGCCGCAGAGGCCGGCCCTTCGTCGCCGGGCATTGCGGCGCCGGCGATCGCGCGCGGCGCCTGGGCCGATCGGGTCGATGCATTGAGATTCGTCCGACCCGATGCTACCTATGGTGCATGCCCGGCGCCGGGGCGGGATCGGCGCATCGCTCAGGAGGACGATGTCCTGTCACATCACGCGATCGCGGCGCCAGGTTCCGCCGCGCCCGGCCGGCCCCCCGGCCACTCTCGGGGCCAGCCCCTGGGCCAGCCGATGAATGACGCGGCCCAGGATGTTCCGGGTGGCGAAAAGCTTCTCGAACATGTGCTTGCCTCTCTCGACGACGACAAGGCCGAGGACGTCGTGACGATCGACCTGCGCGGCAGGTCGACGATCGCCGATCACATGGTGATCTGCTCGGGCCGGTCGTCGCGCCAGGTCGCGGCGATCTCCGAGAAGCTGGTCGAACGGCTGAAGCAGGAGTGCGGGCGGAACTGCCGGATCGAGGGCAAGGAGACGTCCGACTGGGTGCTGATCGATGCCGGCGACGTCATCGTCCACGTGTTCCGCCCCGAGGTGCGCGAGTTCTACCAGCTCGAGAAGATGTGGATGCCGGCGTCGCAGCAGGCCGCCCTCGCGGGAGCGCGCGCGGCCAAGCCCTGATGCGCGTGCATCTCTGCGCGGTCGGCCGCCTCCGGGCCGGCCCGGAACGGGCGTTGGTCGACGATTATCTGGACCGCTTCAACCGCACCGGCCGTGCCCTGGGCCTCGGTCCCGCGACCGAGCACGAGGTCGAGGACCGCAAGGGCGGCGGGATCGCCGGCGAAGCCGCGCTGCTGGCCCGCGCGATCCCGCCCGGCGCGGCCGTCGTGGCGCTCGACGAGCGCGGGCGGCCGCTCGCATCGCCCGATTTCGCCGCGGCGCTCGCGGCGCTCCGCGACGCGGGACGGGCGGATGCGGCCTTCGTGATCGGCGGGGCGGACGGGCTTTCGCCCGAACTGCGCGACCGCGCCGAGCTGGTCCTGAGCCTCGGCCCGATGGTCTGGCCGCATCTCCTCGTCCGCGCGATGCTGGCCGAACAGCTCTACCGCGCCGCGTCGATCCTTGCGGGCGCGCCCTATCACCGGGCCTGACGGCGCCGGCACAGCGCCGGCCGCGCGAGGTTGCCGGCGCAGGGCCCGGAGACTAGAACTGGCAGCCACCGCAGCCCTCGGGGAGCGCCGATGCCCGCAGCTAAGCCCGTCGTCCTCTGCATCCTAGACGGCTGGGGCCTGTCCGAGAGCGAGGCGGGAAACGCCCCGCGGCTGGCGCACACGCCGAACTTCGACCGGCTGATGGCGCGGTGCCCGCATGCGACGCTTGTCACCCACGGGCCGGATGTCGGGCTGCCCGCTGGGCAGATGGGCAATTCCGAGGTCGGGCACACCAATATCGGCGCAGGCCGGGTGGTGGCGATGGACCTCGGTCAGATCGACCTCGCCATCGAGGACCGGAGCTTCTTCGCCAATCCCGCGATCCTCGGCTTCATCGACCGGATGAAGACCTCGGGCGGGACGGCCCATCTGATCGGCCTCGTCTCGAACGGCGGCGTTCACGCGCAGCTCTCGCACATCCTCGCGGCAGCGCGGATGGTCGCCGGGGCCGGCGTGCCGGTGGCGCTTCATGCGATCACCGACGGCCGCGACGTGCCACCGACATCGGCCGGCGGCTTCGTGGGCGAGCTCGAGGACGGGCTTCCCGACGGCGCCAAGATCGCAACGGTCTGCGGGCGGTACTTCGCGATGGACCGCGACAACCGCTGGGAACGGGTGGCGCGCGCCTACGCGGCGATCGTCGGCGGCAAGGGCGAGGCGGCTCCGTCCGCGCCAGCGGCGGTGGACCTGGCGCATGGCCGCGGCGAGACCGACGAGTTCATCGCGCCGACCGTCGTCGGCGACTACGGCGGCGCGCGGGACGGCGACGGCGTGTTCTTCCTGAACTTCCGCGCCGACCGCGCCCGCGAGATCCTGAGCGCCATCGGCGCGCCCGGCTTTTCGGGGTTCGACGTGGCGGGCCGGCCCGCATGGCACGCGCTGCTCGGCATGGTCGACTATTCCAAGGCGCACGACGCCTTCATGACCGCCGCCTACCCCAAGCAGGAGATCCGCAACACGCTCGGCGCCTGGGTCGCGCGGCACGGGCTGAGCCAGCTCCGCCTGGCCGAGACCGAGAAGTATCCGCATGTCACGTTCTTCCTGAACGGCGGGGTGGAGACGCCGGAGGTCGGCGAGGATCGGCTGATGCCGGCCTCGCCGAAGGTGGCGACCTACGACCTGCAGCCCGAGATGAGCGCGCCCGAGGTGACCGCGCGGCTGGTGGAGGCGATCGGCAAGGGCTACGACCTGATCGTCGTCAACTACGCCAATCCCGACATGGTCGGCCATACCGGGAGCCTGCCGGCCGCGATCGCGGCATGCGAGGCAGTCGACCGCGGCCTCGGCGAAGCACTCGCGGCGCTGGAGAGGGCCGGGGGGGCGATGATCGTCACCGCCGATCACGGCAACTGCGAGACGATGATCGACCCCGCCACCGGCGGGCCGCATACCGCGCACACGACAAACCCGGTGCCGGTGGTGCTCGTCGGCGGGCCGGATGCGGCATCGCTCGCGCCCGGCAGGCTCGCCGACCTCGCGCCGACCGTCCTCGACCTCATGGGCCTCGACCTGCCGCCCGAGATGACCGGCCGGAGCCTGATCCGCCGATGATCCGCGCCGCCTTCCTGGCCATCGTCGCCGCTGCGCCGGCCGCCGCGCAGGACACCGAGACGATCCTGACCGCACGCCTGGCCGCGCAGGCGCTGGCGCAGGCCGCCGTCGCGCTCGACGACGCAGACGGCGCGCGCGACCGCGTCGAGGCGCTGACCACGACCGTCCGCGCCTACGAGGACGGACTGTCGGCGATGCGCGAGGGCCTCCGGCAAGCCGCCATCGAGGAGCGGACGATCCGCCTCGCGCTCGAGGCGAAGCGCGAGGACGTCATGCAGCTGACCGGCGTCCTGGCCGGGCTCGGGCAGGGGTCGGGGCCGCTCCTCCTTCTCCACCCGGGCGGCCCCCTCAACACCGTCCGGTCTGGAATGATGGCGGCCGACGTCGCCCCCGCGCTGCAGGCCGAGGCCGAGGCGCTGCGGGCCGAGCTCGAGGTCGCGGCGCAGCTGCGTCTGCTGCAGGAAAGCTCGATGGACACGCTCACCGAGGGGCTTGCGGGCGCGCAGGCGGCGCGGCTGGCGCTGTCACAGGCGATCGCCGAGCGGCGCGAGCTGCCGCAGCGGCTCGCCGACGATCCCGAGGCGCTGGCCGCGCTGCTGGAAAGCGCCGACACGCTCGAAAGCTTCGCCGCGGGGCTGATCGCGGTGCCGCTGGCCGGCGAGGATGCGCGGCCGCCGTTCCGCGAGCTGCGCGGGACGCTGCCGCTGCCGGCGCCGGGCGCGATCCTGCGCGGCTTCGGCGAGGCCGACGCGGCCGGGGTCGAACGGCCCGGCGTAGTGGTCGCGACGCGGCCTCGGGCGCTCGTCACCGCGCCCGCGGCCGGCACGGTGCGTTACGCCGGCCCGCTTCTCGACTACGGAAATGTGATCGTCCTCGAACCTGCGCGGGGATATCTGATCGTGCTTGCCGGTCTCGGCACGGTATATGCTGGCGCAGACGAGGTCGTCGCCGCCGGCGCACCCCTCGGCCTGATGGGCGGTACCCCGCCCGAGGCGGCGGCATTCGTTCACGGTTCGCAAGATGGCGCTGGAGGCCGCCGGTCGGAAACGCTCTATATAGAGGTCAGGGAGGACGATGCGCCGGTCGACCCGGCATCGTGGTTCGCCCCGGAGAGAGGATGAAGGTATGAGAAGTTTCGTGATCGCCGCGCTTGCGGGAACCGTGACGGGCGTGGTGGCCACCACCCAGATCGCCGGTCCGCTGATCGCGCAGGAAGCCTCGCGGACGGCATCCGTCTACGAGCAGCTCGACCTGTTCGGCGACATCTTCGAGCGGATCCGCACCGAATATGTCGAAAGCGTGGATGACAGCGAACTGATCGAGGCGGCGATCAACGGGATGCTCACCTCGCTCGACCCGCATTCGTCGTACCTTTCTCCCGACGACGCGGTCGACATGCAGGTGCAGACCCGGGGCGAGTTCGGCGGGCTCGGCATCGAGGTCACGCAGGAGGAGGGCTTCGTGAAGGTCGTCTCGCCGATGGACGACACGCCGGCCGACGCGGCGGGGATCCAGGCGGGCGACTTCATCACCCATGTCGACGGCCAGTCCGTGCTGGGCCTCGCGCTTGACGAAGCGGTCGAGATGATGCGCGGGCCGGTCGGTTCGGAGATCATCGTGACCGTCGTGCGCGAGGGCGTGGCCGACCCGTTCGACGTCTCGATCATCCGCGACACGATCAAGCTGACGGCAGTCCGGACGCGGCTCGAGGGCGATACCGTGGTCCTGCGGGTGACGACCTTCAACGACCAGACCTATCCCAACCTCGAGGAGGGGCTGCGCACGGCGGTGGAGGAGGCGGGCGGGCTCGACAACGTCAACGGCTTCGTTCTTGACCTGCGGAACAACCCTGGCGGCCTGCTGACCCAGGCGATCCGGGTTTCCGACGCCTTCCTGGAAGCCGGCGAGATCGTCTCGACCCGCGGGCGCGACCCGCAGCAGGGCGACCGGTTCAACGCGACCGCCGGCGACCTGGCGGAGGGCAAGCCGATGGTCGTCCTGATCAACGGCGGCTCCGCCTCGGCCTCGGAGATCGTCGCCGGCGCCCTGCAGGACCATCGCCGCGCCATCGTGATCGGCGAGCAGAGCTTCGGAAAGGGCTCGGTCCAGACGGTCATTCCGCTGCGCGGCGAAGGCGCGATGCGGCTGACCACGGCGCGCTACTACACGCCGTCCGGCCGCTCGATCCAGGCGCTGGGCGTCTCGCCCGACATCGTCGTCGCGCAGCCGCCCCGGCCGGTCGAGGACCCCGAGGCGACCGCCGAGGAAGAGACGAGCGCCGCCGCGCGGACCCGTTTCGAATCCGACCTGCGCGGCAGCCTGCAGAACGATTCGCTGTCGGACGACGAGCGCCGGCAGATCGAGGAGGAGCGGGCCAAGGCCGAGGCGGCGGCGGAACTGCGGCAGGAGGACTATCAGCTCGCCTATGCGATCGACATCCTGAAGGGGCTGTCAGCGCTCGGCCCCGAGGTCACGGCGCTCCGCCAGGCGCAGCAGCAGAATCCCTGAGCCGGCTTCGGCGGCTTCCCGCAGCAGGGCCGGCCGCCGCCGCCCGTGCGGGTGGCGCACCCGAACCGCGCCGGGCCGGCCGATGGCGGCACCCGCCAGCGCCCGCGTATCGTCGGGGCGCGCCATGCCCCAAAAGCGTGCCTGTGAGGCTTCGCAGGGGCGATCGCGTGCAGGCGAAGGCCGGCCTTGCCGCCGGCGCGAAAAGCGGCAAGCCTGCCGCCCGACGGACCGGCCCGCAGGCCGGCCCGCGACCTGCCCGAGGAGCGATGCCGAAGGATCCCGCCAGCCTGCCCTACCGCCCCTGCGTCGGCGTCATGCTGATGAACCGCGACGGCGCGCTGTTCGTCGGGCAGCGGAAGGACAGCGCGCTGCCCGCCTGGCAGATGCCGCAGGGAGGCATCGATGCCGGCGAAACGGTCGAGGAGGCCGCGCTGCGGGAGCTGCGCGAGGAAACCGGTGTCGACCCCGACCTTGTCGAGGTCGTCGCCGTCACGCCGGGCTGGCTGCGCTACGACCTGCCGCCGGACCTTGTCGGCAGGGCCTGGAAGGGCCGCTACCGCGGGCAGGAGCAGAAATGGGTGCTGCTGCGCTTCACCGGGCAGGACGCGCAGGTCAGGATCGACACCGACGACGCCGAATTCTCGGCCTGGCGCTGGCTGAAGCCGGACGAGGTGCTGGCGCAGATCGTGCCGTTCAAGCGCGAGGTGTACGAGCAGGTGATGATCGCGATGAGGGAGCATCTGACATGATTGGAAGACTGGGCCTTGCGGCCGCGCTGGGGCTCGCCGCCTCGGCGGCCACGGCGCTGACCTGCCTGCCGCCCGATGCGGCGCGGGCCTACATCTCGGCGCGCGATTCGGCCGACCGCCACATCGTCGTCGACGGCACCTTCGTGCCTGATGACCGACGGCCCCGCCGGATCGAGCGCGGCGATGGCGGCCAGGTCTGGACCGGCACGTTCCGCGGCCGCTCGCTTGCCGGGCGCGGCTTCACCGAGCCGTTCTCCCAGCGGATCGAGTGGCGCGCCGCGTGCATCGCCTCATGGTGCGCCGGGCCACCGCCGGCCGACCGCGTCCTGGCGTTCATCAACCTCTCGGGCCGGCGCCCGGCGGTCGAGACCTCGGCCTGCGGCGGCGGCTTCGTGGCGGCGACCCGGCGCAACGTCGCGACGCTGACGCGCTGCCATCGCGGCGAGGGCTGCCGCCCGGCACGCTGAGGGGCGCCCCTGCACCCTTCCCAACCTGCCGTGGCAGAGCTATGAGCGCGTGATGGGATCGAAACTCGACTCGCGCTCCATCGGCCTCGACGTCGGCCTGTCGTTCATCCGCTGGCTGACCGGGCGGGAAAACCTGCACTACGGGCTTTGGACCGGGCTCGAGGTCACCGCCGGCAATCTCGGCGCGGCGCAGGAGGCCTATACCCGCAAGCTCTTCGGCCTGCTGCCGCAAGGCCGGGCGCTTCGCATCCTCGACATCGGCGGCGGCGCGGGCGAGACGGCGGCAAAGCTCGTCGAGCTCGGCCACCGGGTCGAGATCGTGGTGCCGTCGCGGCTTCTGGCCGAGCGCTGCCGCCGCAATGCCGGCCAGGCGCGGGTGCACGAGACGACGTTCGAGGCCTTTCAGAGCGACAATGCCTTCGACATCTGCCTGTTCTCGGAAAGCTTCCAGTACATCCCGCTCGAGGTCGCGCTGTCGAAGGCGGCCGGGCTTCTGGCGCCTGGCGGCGAGATCGTGATCGCCGACTGCTTCCGCACCGAGGCCTATCGCGGGCGCAACGCGCATGGCCCGAAGCCTGGTGGCGGCCATCGCCTGGACCGCTTCAGGGAGGTGCTGACCAGCAAGGGCCTTTGGATCCTGCACGAGGAGGAAATCACCGATGCTGTCGCTCCGTCGATCGACCTCGAGCAGGGGCTGTTCCACGTCTTCGGCCACGCGATCGCGCGCGTCGACGGCGCCATCGCCGAGGCGCGGCCGCGCCAGCGCTGGCTGCTGAACCGGGCGGTACGCCTGTTCGTGCCTGCACGGCGGCGCGACGCGCTGATGGCGCGGCTCACCGGCAACGAGCGGACGGCGGCGGAGTTCAAGATCTACAACCGCTATCTGATGCTGCGCCTGGCGCCGGCCTGAACGGGCGGAGCCGCCGCGGCTTGATCCCGCCGCGGCGGGCACTTATCGCTGGGGTTGAGCAGACCCGGAGCCGCACGCGCATGATCCATCCTGTTCTCCTTTGCGGTGGCGCGGGCACCCGGCTCTGGCCGCTGTCGAGGAAGAGCTTTCCCAAGCAGTTCGCGCCCCTCACCGGGGCCGAGAGCCTGTTCCAGGCGGCGGCGCTGCGGGCCGCCGGCGACGGGTTCGCCGCGCCGACCGTCGTCACTGCCGCCGACTTCCGCTTCATCGTGACCGAGCAGCTGGCGGCCGCCGGTATCGACCCCGGCGCGATCCTGATCGAGCCGGAGCCGCGGAACACCGCCCCGGCGGTGATCGCCGCGGCGCTGCATCTTGCGGCCGAGGATCCCGATGCCGTCCTCCTGGTCATGCCGTCCGACCATGCGGTGGCCGATCCCGCGGCGTTCCGGGCGGCGGCGGCGGCCGCGCGCGCGGCGGCAGAGGGCGGCGCACTCGTCACCTTCGGCGTCGTGCCGGACAGGCCCGAGACGGGCTACGGCTATGTCGAGCTTGAGGACGAACCAGCGGCGGGGCCGGCGGTTCCGCTGAAGCGGTTCGTGGAGAAGCCCGACGCGGCCGAGGCGGGGCGGATGCTGGCCTCGGGGCGGTACCTCTGGAACGCCGGGATCTTCCTCTTCACCGCGCGGGCCCTGCTTGCGGCCGTCGAGACGCATGCGCCGGGCCTTCTGGGGCCGGTACGCGCTGCCGTCGCCGGCGCGCGCCCGGACCTCGGGTTCCTGCGCCTCGCCCCCGAACCCTGGGCGACGGTCGAGGCGATCTCGCTCGACTACGCGGTCATGGAACGCGCGCGCAACCTCGCGGTGGTGCCCTTCCCCGGCGGCTGGTCCGATCTCGGCGGATGGGATGCGGTGTGGCGCGCCGGGGCACCCGATGCCGACGGCGTCGCCGTGGGGGGCGGGGCGACGGCGATCGACTGCGCCGACACGCTCCTGCGGTCGGAAAGCCGCGATCTTGCGCTGGTCGGGATCGGGCTCAGGGACATCGTGGCGATCGCCATGCCCGATGCGGTGCTGGTCGCTGCGCGGGACCGCGCGCAAGAGGTGCGCGAGGTGGTGGCCGCGCTGCGCGCCAAGGGCGCACCGCAGGCCGAGCACTTCCCCCGGGTGCACCGGCCCTGGGGGTGGTACGAGAGCCTCGTCGCCGGCGACCGCTTTCAGGTGAAGCGGATCGTGGTGCATCCCGGCGCCGCGCTGTCGCTGCAGAGCCACATCCACCGGGCCGAGCACTGGATCGTCGTCGAGGGCACCGCGCGCGTCACGATCGGCGACGAGACCCGCCTGGTCAGCGAGAACCAGTCGGTCTACGTCGCGGTCGGCCAGCGCCACCGCCTGGAGAATCCCGGCCGGGTGCCGATGGCGCTGATCGAGGTGCAGACCGGGGCCTATCTGGGCGAGGACGACATCGTGCGCTACGACGACGTCTACGCGCGGGGCTGAGGCCGGTGCGCAGACCCCATCCCGAGGTCCGGCCCAACACCTTCGCCTTCCTCGCCGAGGCGATGATCGCGCCCACCGGCTTTCGCGACTACGATGCGCGCTGGCGGTTTCCAGAGGAGATCAACCTGCCCGGGCTGACGGCGGTGGGCCTCGGCCTCGGCACGCAGATCCGGCGGCGCGGCGGGCCGCGGCGGATCGTCGTCGGCAACGACTACCGCGACTACGCCGTCGCGGTGAAGCAGGCGCTGATGCTCGGCCTCGTCCAGGCAGGGGTGGAGGTGATCGACATCGGGCCCTGCCTGTCGCCGATGGCCTACTTCGCGCGCATCCATCTCGACGCTCCGGCCGTCGCGATGGTGACGGCAAGCCACAACCCGAACGGCTGGACCGGCGTGAAGATGGGCCTCGCGCCACCCTTCACCCACGGGCCGGAGGAGATGGCGGACCTCCGGTCGCTGGTGCTCGAAGGCGCGGCCGAGGCGGCGCGGGGCGGCAGCTGGCGCCCTGCGGACGGGGTCGGCGAGGCGTATCTGGACGACCTTGCCCGGGGCATCCGCCTGTCGCGCCCGCTCCGCGTCGTCTGCGCCACGGGCAATGGTACGGCGGGAGCCTTCGCGCCGGCGCTGCTGGCCCGGATCGGGGCCGAGGTCGTGCCGCTCCACACCCGGCCGGACTACAGCTTTCCGCACTACAACCCGAATCCCGAGGCCATGGAGATGCTGCACGACATGGCCCGCGCGGTGCGTGGCTCGGGGGCGGACATCGCGCTCGGCTTCGACGGCGACGGCGACCGCTGCGGCATCGTCGACGACCGGGGCGAGGAGATCTTCGCCGACAAGATCGGGCTGCTCCTGGCGCGCGACCTCGCTCGCCGCCATCCCGGCGCGCATTTCCTCGTCGACGTGAAGTCGACGGGCCTCTTCGCGCACGACGCCGAACTCGCGGCGGCAGGTGCGACGGCGGAATACTGGCGCACGGGCCACAGCCACATGAAGCGGCGCATGGCCGAGACAGGCGCGCTCGCGGCCTTCGAGAAGTCGGGCCATTTCTTCTTCGGCCCGCCGGTCGGGCGCGGCTATGACTGCGGCCTGCGCGCGGCAGTCGAGATCTGCCGGCTTCTCGACCGGGCCGGAGGGCGCAGTCTCTCCGACCTGCACGCGGCGCTGCCCCGCGCCTTCACGTCGCCGACGATGTCCGCCCGATGCGCCGACACCGAGAAGCGCGAGGTCGTCGACGGGATCGTGGCGCGGCTCGAGCGGATGGCGGCCGCCGGCGGGCAGCTCGGCGGCCACCGCATCGCCGGCCTGGTCGGCATCGACGGCGCCCGGGTGGCGCTGGCACATGGCGGCTGGGCGCTGGTCCGCGCGTCGTCGAACGTGCCTGCGCTGGTGGTGGTCTGCGAAAGCCCCGAGAGCCGCGACGACCTGCGCGCCATCTTCGCGGCGGTCGATGCGATCCTGCGCGAGGACCCGCGCGTCGGCCCCTACGACCAGACGTTGTAGCCCGCGTCAGGCGGCGAGGAGACGCGCGCCGTCATGGCCCGCGATCCGCACTGTCACGAGGGCGCCCTCGGCCCGCGGCGTGCCGAGCCGCACTTCGGCGAACTGCTCGGTGCGGCCCGTCAGCGGGCCTTCGGTCAGCACGCAGTGCTGCCGGCCGACCTGCGCCGCGAGGTGCCGGGCAAGGGCTGCGTCCCCCGCGGCGCGAAGTCGCGCCGCGCGCTCGCGGATCGCCGGCCCGGCGACCTGTGGCATCCGTGCCGCGGGCGTCCCCTTGCGCGGGCTGAACGGAAAGACATGCAGGAACGTCAGCCCGCAGTCCTCGACCAGCCGCAGCGAGTTCTCGAACGCGGCATCGGTCTCGGTCGGAAAGCCGGCAATGATGTCGGCGCCGAAGACGATGCCGGGGCGGAGCACCCGCGCCTCGGCACAGAAGCGCACCGCGTCGTCCCGCAGGTGCCGCCGCTTCATCCGCTTGAGGACGAGGTCGTCGCCCGCCTGGAGCGAGAGGTGCAGGTGCGGCATCAGCCGCGGCTCGGTCGCGATCGCCTCCATCAGCGCGGGATCGGCCTCGACCTGGTCGATCGAGGAGATGCGCAGCCGCGGCACCCCGGTCAGCCGCAGGATGCGCCGCACCAGGTCGCCCAGCCGCGGCACGCCCGGAAGGTCGGCGCCCCACGAGGTCAGATCGACCCCCGTCAGGACCACCTCGTTGAAGCCGCGGTCGACGAGCCGCGCGATCTGCTCCACCACGACCCCCGCGGGAACCGACCGCGAATTGCCGCGGCCGTAGGGGATGATGCAGAAGGTGCAGCGATGATCGCAGCCGTTCTGCACCTGGACATAGGCGCGGTGGCGGCCGAAGCCGTCGATCAGGTGGCCGGCCGTCTCGCGCACCGACATGATGTCGTCGACCTGCACGCGCTCGGTCCGGCCGACGAAATCCGGCGCGAGCGAGGCCGCCATGCCGGCCCAGGTTTCCGCCCGCATCTTCTCGGCATTGCCGATGACGCGGGTGACCTCGGGCATAGCGGCGAAGGTCGCCGGTTCGGTCTGCGCGGCGCAGCCGGTCACGATCAGCGGCGCGCCCGGGTTCTCGCGGCCGAGCCTGCGGATCTCGCGCCTCGCCTTGCGGACCGCCTCGGCCGTCACGGCGCAGGTGTTGACCACCACCGCGCCCGTAAGCCCCGCCGCGGCGGCAAGCTCCCGCATCGCTTCGGTCTCGTAGGCGTTGAGCCGGCAGCCGAACGTGGCGAAGACCGGCGGGCGCCCGGGCGCGTTCACGGCAGGCTCGCGAGGAAGGCGGGCGTCAGCACGCCGTCGAAGACATGCATCGTCGGGCCGCTCAGCCAGACGCCGTCGTCGCGCCAGTCGACGCCGAGGATGCCGCCATCAACGCGGACGGTGACCGTGCGCCCGGTGAGGCCGCGCCGGGCCGCCGCCACCGCCGCCGCGCAGGCGCAGGAGCCGGAGGCGAGGGTGATGCCGGTCCCCCGCTCCCAGATCCTGAGCCGGATCTCGCTGCCGGAGAGGATCTGGACGACCTCGACATTGGTGCGCTCGGGGAACAGCGGGTGGTGCTCATAGCGGGCACCGAACTCGGCCAGCGGAATCGCTTCGGCATCGGGCACGAAGAAGGTGCAGTGCGGGTTGCCCATGCCGGTGCCCACCGGCAGCCCCTCGATCGGGAGTTCGGCGGTATCCATCGCTTCGGCGAGCGGGATGCCCGCCCAGTCGAAGATCGGCGGCCCCATGTTGACGGTCGTCAACCCGGCGCCGGCATCCTCGGCGGCGAGGAGGCCGCGGGCGGTGCGCAGGACGAGGCGCGCCTTGCCAGTCCGGTCAAGCTCGCGCCGCGCGATGCACCGCGTCGCATTGCCGCAGGCCGCGCTTTCCGAGCCGTCGGAGTTCCAGAAGGTGAGCTTGAGGTCGGCGTCGTCGTCGTCGTCGATCACGGCGAGCTGGTCGAAGCCCACGCCCCGATGCCGGTCGCCGAGCGCACGGGCAAGCCCGGCCGCGACAGGCATGTCGCGGCCGCGCCGGTCGATCACGACGAAGTCGTTGCCCAGCCCGTGCATCTTCAGGAACGGGAGGCCGCCTTGTTGCTCAGTCTCGCGCATGACGCGCGGTATAGACCCGGCGCAGCCGCGAATCCAGCGGGGCCCGCGCAGCACTCTCGCCTCGGCCCGCACGCCGTGGTATCGCCGCCGCGCGAGCAGCGAGACGAGGAGCGCGGAGATGCAGAGCCATGCGCCTGCCCTCTCCATCGTGATCCCCATGCGGAACGAGGCTGGAAATGCCGGGGCCCTGCTGGCGGAGATTGCCGCCGGTGCCGCCGCGCTGCCGCCCTACGAGGTGATCGCGGTCGATGACGGCTCGCAGGACACGACGGCCGAGGTGATCGCGCGGTTTGCCGCCGCCGACCCGCGCGTGCGGCTCGTCCGGCATCCGCGATCCGCGGGCCAGAGCGCGGCCGTCCACTCGGGCGTGCTCGCGGCGCGCGCACCCGTCGTCGCGACGCTGGACGGCGACGGGCAGAACCCGCCGGGCGAGCTTCCGAAGCTGGTCGCGCCCTTGCTCGACACGGGCTCGCCCACCGTCGGGCTGGTCGCCGGGCAGCGCGTCGGGCGGCGGGACCCGGTGTCGAAGCGCCTCGCCTCGCGGGCCGCGAACGCGATCCGCGGCTGGCTGCTGCGGGACGGCACGCGCGACACCGGCTGTGGGCTCAAGGCGTTCCGCCGCGAGGCATTCCTGCGGCTGCCCTACTTCGACCACATGCACCGCTACCTCCCGGCGCTGTTCCGGCGCGACGGCTGGCAGATCGTCCTCGTCGATGTCGGCCACAGGCCGCGGCTGGCCGGCCGGTCGAACTACACCAATCTCCACCGCGCGCTTGTCGGGATCGCCGACCTTCTCGGCGTCGTCTGGCTGATACGTCGGCGCAAGAAGGTGGTCCCCGAGGAACCTGCATTGCACGAGGGGCCCTGACGGCATGGTGGAGAAGCTGTTCACGCTGCTGCACGTCGAAAGCTGGACCGGGTTCTGGTGGGTCGTCTTCGGCCTGTCGGCGCAGATGATGTTCATGATGCGCTTCATCGTGCAGTGGCTCGCCTCGGAACGGGCGGGACGTTCCGTCGTCCCCATCGCGTTCTGGTACTTCTCGCTCGCGGGCGGCGTGATGCTGCTCTCCTATGCGGTCTACCGCCGCGATCCGGTCTTCGTGCTGGGCCAGTCGCTTGGCCTGCTGATCTACCTGCGCAACCTCTGGCTGATCCATGCCGAGCGCCGCCGCTCCGCCCGACCGTAGCTGGCTCGGCCCGGCGCTCGCCATCGTGGGGGCGGTCACGCTGGCCCGGGTCGCGGTCCTGGCTGTCGCGCGCCACGACCTCTTCGTGGACGAGGCGCAGTACTGGCTCTGGGGCCAGGACTTCGCCTTCGGCTACTACTCCAAGCCGCCGCTGATCGCCTGGGTCATCGGCGGGACGACCGCGCTGGCCGGAAGCGATGCGCCGTTCTGGATCCGCCTGCCGGCGCCGCTGTTCCATGCAGCGACCGCGCTGATCCTCGGCGCGATTGCGGCGCGGCACATCTCGGGCCGCGCGGCCGTCTGGGTCGCTGCGGGCTTCGTCACCCTGCCGATGGTGGCGCTCGGCAGCCTGCTGATCTCGACCGACACGATCATGTTCCCGTTCCTCGCCCTGGCGCTTGGCGGCTATCTCGGCCTCCTGCTGCCAGGCGGCGGCGGGCGGCCGGGGCGCGCGGCCGGCGTCGGCGTGGCGCTGGGGCTCGCGTTTCTCGCCAAGTACTCGGCCGCCTTCTATCTGGTGATCGTGGCAGCGGCGGCTTTGCGCCCGAACCTTCGGCCGGTGCCCGGCGACGCGGCGGCGATCCTCGCCGCGTTCGGCCTGACGATCGCGCCCAACCTGCTCTGGAACGCGGCGAACGGCTTCGCCACCGTGTCGCACACGGTCGACAACAGCGGCTGGCGGGAGGGCCCGGCGCTCGATCTGGCGTCGTCGCTCGAGTTTCTGGCGTCGCAGTTGCTCGTCTTCGGGCCGATCCTGTTCGGCGCGCTGATGCTTGCCACCGCCGCAGCGTTCCGCCCCGGGGCGGGGCGCATCCGACACCTTCTTGCAGTGCTGGCACTACCGCTCGTCCTCGTCTTCACGCTGCAGGCGCTCTTTTCGCGTGCGAACGCCAACTGGGCCGCGCCGGCCTACCTCGCCGGCACGCTTCTTGCGGTGCCCTGGCTCCTCGGGCGGGCGCGCGGCTGGCTTTTGGCCTCGTTCGTCGTGAACGGCGCGCTCTGCCTCGCCCTGCCGATCGCGGCGATGCAGGCCGACACGTTGCGGATCGGCGGGCGCCTCGTCCTTGCCCGCTACGCCGGGCTCGACGAGCTGAGCCGCTCGATCCTCGCGGAGGCCGAGGCACGGGGCGCGGTGGCGATCCTTGCCGAGGAACGGGCGGTGCTGGCCGACCTTTTCCATACCGGGCGCGACGCGGCGCTGCCGGTCTTCGCCTGGCCCCGTGACGGGTCGCCGCGCAACCACTACGAGCAGCGCCATGCCTATGCCGGCGCCGCGCAGGGCCCGCTCTTCGCCGTCACCCGGGGCGAGCGGGCACCGCCCTGCGCCGGCGCGCCCGATGGCGCGCCCGACGGCGTCATCGACCCCGGGCCGGGCGCCTACGAGGGGCGGCCGTTCCGGTTCTGGCTGGTCCCGCCCGACTGCTGGCCGGCGCCGTGAACCGCCCGCTGGTGCCGCTGCTGGCGATGCTCTGCCTCGCCCAGTTCGTCTTCGCCGCGTGGCCGGGAATCGACATCGCCGTCTCGCGCCCGTTCCATGACGGCGCGCACGGGACCTGGCGCGGCGCGGCGCCGGCGCTCATCCTGGTGCGCGAGGCGATGTGGCTGATGCTGGAGCTGTCGGCGCTGTGCATTCTCGCGCTCTTCGCCAACGCCCTTGTGCAGCGCGGCAGGGCGGCCGTACCGGCGCGGCTCTGGGGGTTCGCGGTGCTCGCCATCGCGCTCGGGCCGGGTCTGGTCGTCAACGGCGTCCTGAAGGCGTCCTGGGGTCGGGCGCGGCCGCGGGGGATCGAGCAGTTCGGCGGCGGCGCCGAGTTCACGCCGGCACTCCAGATCGCCGATGAATGTGCCGGCAACTGCTCGTTCGTCGCGGGCGAGGTCGCAGGGGCCGCGACGCTCGCGCTGATCGTGTGGCTCATCGTGGTGCGGCGGATCCCCGGCCCGTCGCGCCGCCGCTGGGGCGCCCTGCTGGCGCTCTGGGTCGCGCTGTCGGGCGTCCTGCGCATCGCGGCCGGGGCGCACTTTCTCTCCGACGTGGTCTTTGCGGTGCTGGTTTCGGCGATCGTCACGCTAGGCCTCTGGCACCTGATGGACGGCACGTCGGCGGCCGGCCGGCTGAACCGGGCGGCGCTTGCCGCCGACCTCTCCAACGGGCGCGACAGGCTCCTCGCGCTGGCCCGCCGGCAGCCGCCCAAATAGCCCTTGACCTGCCCGGGGGGCTTGCTTAGACGCACCCGCGTGTGGGCCCGTAGCTCAGTTGGTTAGAGCGGCTGACTTTTAATCAGTAGGTCATAGGTTCGAATCCTATCGGGCTCACCAAACCAACCCTCATCGATGAGGACCGGATCGGGATCGCGCCGGGCGTGATCGTCGCGTAGGCTGACGGCGCGCCGATCCCGGACCGGCGGAGGAGGCGCGATGACGAACCCGCAGACCCTGGCCCGCAACGAGGACGGGATCGCGAGCGTGATCGGCGTGCTTGGGCAGCGGCTGGGCGACCGGCTGCAGACCGGCGCGGCGCTCCGCGCTCAGCACGGCCACACCACGACCTGGATCGCGAACCAGCCGCCCGATGCGGTGGCGTTTCCCGACGATACGGAGGAGGTCGCGGCGATCGTCGCGGCCTGCGCGACCTACCGGGTTCCGGTGATCCCGTTCGGTACCGGAACCTCGCTCGAAGGGCATGTGAACGCACCGGCCGGCGGCATCTCGATCGACCTCGGCCGGATGAACCGCATCCTCGCGGTCCATGCCGACGATCTCGACGTCGTGGTCCAGCCGGGCGTGACGCGCAGCCAGCTCAACACCGATCTGCGCGACCGGGGGCTGTTCTTCCCGATCGACCCGGGCGCCGACGCCTCGCTCGGCGGCATGGCCTCCACCCGCGCCTCCGGCACCAATGCGGTGCGCTACGGCACGATGAAGGACAACGTGCTGGCACTCGAGGCGGTGATGCCCGACGGCCGGGTGATCCGCACCGCGGCGCGCGCCCGGAAGTCGTCGGCCGGCTACGACCTGACGCGGCTCATGATCGGCGCCGAGGGAACGCTGGGCGTGATCACCGAACTCACGCTCCGCCTTTACGGCATACCCGAGGCGATGTCGTCGGCCACCTGTTCGTTCCCGACCGTGCAGGCCGCCTGCGAGGCGGTGATCGCGACCGTGCAGATGGGGGTTCCGGTGGCGCGGATCGAGCTTCTCGACGCGCTGCAGGTCCGCGCGGTCAACGCGTACTCCAAGCTCTCGCTGCCCGAGGCGCCACTGCTGCTGCTCGAGTTCCACGGCTCGCCCGCCGGCGTCGAGGAGCAGGCGGCGACGTTCGGCGAGATCGCCGCCGATGCCGGCGGCACGGGCTTTGCGTGGACGACGAGCCCGGAGGAGCGCAGCCGCCTCTGGCAGGCCCGGCACGATGCCTACTGGGCGTCGCTCGGCCTGCGCCCCGGCGCGCGCGGCATCTCCACCGATGTCTGCGTGCCGATCTCGCGGCTTGCCGAATGCGTCACCGCGGCGCAGGAACGGGCGGCGGCCGACGGGCTTCTCGCGCCGATCGTGGGCCATGTCGGCGACGGCAACTTCCATACGCTGCTGCTTGTGGACATGGGCGATCCCGCCGAGGTCGCCCGGGCCGAGGCCTATGTCGGCTGGCTCAACGATCTCGCCATCGGCATGGAAGGGACCTGCACGGGCGAGCACGGGATCGGCCAGGGAAAGCGGGCCTATCTCCGCCGCGAGCTCGGGCCGGCGCTCGACGTCATGGCCTCGGTCAAGGCCGCGATCGACCCGCTCGGCATCATGAACCCCGGCAAGATCTTCGGCTGAGCCGACCTATCCGCCCTCGGCAGTCGGGCCGAGCTCGGCCGCGAGGAAGCGCTCGAAGGCGTCGAGGTTGACGGGCTCGAACTGGCCAAAGCCCTGCATCCAGACCGAGGCGGCGCGCAGCGCGTCGGGCTCGAGCTTGCACCACTTCAGGCGGCCGCGCTTCTCCTGGCTGATGAGCCCCGCGGCGGCCAGGATCGTCAGGTGCTTCGAGATCGCGGCGAGCGACATCGCGAACGGCGCCGCGACATCGGTCACCGCCATGTCGTCCTCGATGAGCATCGTCAGGATCGCCCGGCGCGTCGGGTCGGCGAGGGCCGAGAAGGTTGCGTCGAGGTCTCCCATGGCCGAGGAGCTAGCCGCCGGGCCGGAAACCGTCAACCGGAAGGTTGAATGTGCTTCGCCGCCCACAAACCGCTGCATGATGCGCCGGCAGCCAGCCAAGGCTTGGAAGGCCTGGGAGATAACCTTTATAAATCAGTGCTCTGGACGAGCCGAAGCGGCCGACGTGGCGGCTTGACTCCGCGGCCGCCCGGCTCTAGCACTCCGGGCGACTTCCGCAGGGGCTTCGTCTCGTGTCCGACCCCGCCGACCAGAACCGCCTGAGGCAGCTCGAGAAGCGGATCGCGGCGGCGAAGAAGGCGCAGGCGCCCGAGCCCCGGATGGACGAGCACTATTCCGGCGCGCAGATCGCCTGGCGGATGGTGATCGAGCTTGTGGCCGGTGTTCTCATCGGTCTCGGCATCGGATACGGGCTCGACGCCGTCTTCGGCACGCAGCCGCTTTTCCTGGTGCTGTTCTTGTTGCTGGGCTTCGCGGCGGGCATCCAGACGATGATGCGCACCGCAAAGGAGGCCCAGAAGGAGGCGGCCGAGAAGGCCGCGCGCGACGGAGAGGGATAGCGACGTGGCGGAAGAGGCAGAAGGCGGTCTTTCCTTCCATCCGATGGACCAGTTCATCATCAAGCCGCTGTTCGGCGGCGAGACCGTGAACTGGTACACGCCGACGAACGCGACGCTCTGGATGGCGCTGACCGTCGTCGCTATCGTGCTCCTCCTCGTGGTGGGCACGCGCGGCCGCAACATCGTGCCGAGCCGGAGCCAGTCGATCGCGGAGCTTGCCTACGGCTTCATCTACAAGATGGTCGAGGATGTCGCGGGCAGGGACGGCCTGAAGTACTTCCCCTACATCATGACCCTGTTCATGTTCATCGTGTTCGCGAACTTCCTCGGGCTGATCCCGACCGCGTTCACGACGACCTCGCATATCGCCGTCACGGCGGTGATGGCCTTCGCGGTGTTCATCGCCGTGACGGTGATCGGCTTCGTCAAGAACGGGACCGGCTTCCTGAGCCTCTTCTGGGTCGAGGCCGCGCCGCTGGCGATCCGGCCGATCCTCGCCGTGATCGAGCTCATCTCGTACTTCGTCCGGCCGGTCAGCCACTCGATCCGACTTGCCGGCAACCTGATGGCGGGCCATGCGGTCATCAAGGTCTTCGCCGGCTTCGCCGCGATCGCGGCGATCTCGCCGATCTCGATCCTCGCGGTGACGGCGATGTACGGGCTCGAGGTCCTCGTGGCCTTCATCCAGGCCTACGTCTTCACCATCCTGACCTGCGTCTACCTCAAGGATGCGCTGCATCCGCACCACTGAGGTCGGGAAACCAGTTTCAGCCAATTCCGGAAAACCAAGGAGTCACGGACATGGAAGGCGATATCGCGAACATGGGTCAATTCATCGGCGCCGGCCTCGCCGCCATCGGATCGGGCACGGCCGCCATCGGTGTGGGCCACGTCGCCGGCAACTACCTCGCCGGGGCGCTTCGCAACCCGTCGGCCGCGGCGGGCCAGACCGCGACGCTCTTCATCGGCATCGCCTTCGCCGAAGCGCTGGGGATCTTCGCGTTCCTCGTCGCGCTCCTGCTGATGTTCGCCGTCTGATCCTTTCCCATCTCACGGCCGGGCGGGTCTGATCCGCCCGGCGGGACCGGGGCCCCAGGAGGACGCGATGGAGACGGAACCTACCGAAGCTGCCGCCGGAGGCGCGGCCAACGGCGCCGAGGCCGCGGGGATGCCGCAGCTCGACTTCTCGACCTTCCCGAACCAGATCTTCTGGCTCGCAGTCACGCTGATCGTCATCTATCTCATCCTGTCGCGGGTGGCGCTGCCGCGGATCGGCGCCGTCCTCGCCGAGCGGAAGGGCACGATGACGAACGACATCGCGGCGGCCGAGGAGTTCAAGCTCAAGGCGCAGGAGGCCGAGGCCGCCTACGAGAAGGCGCTGGCCGAGGCCCGCGCCGAGGCCCAGCGCATCGTCACCGAGACGCGCGCCGAGATCCAGAAGGACCTCGACGCGGCGACCGGCAAGGCCAATGCCGAGATCGCGGCGCGGACCGCGGAATCGGAGAAGCGCATTGGCGAGATCCGCGCTTCGGCGGCGCAGGGCGTGGCCGAGGTCGCCCGCGCGACCGCGCAGGAGATCGTCGCCGCGCTCGGCGCCGGCTCCGACCCGAAGGCGGTGCTCGCGGCCGTCGACGCCCGGCTGAAGGGGTAGGAGCGATGCGCAAATGTCATCTTGCTGGCCTGGCCATCTGGCTCGCCGGATCGCCGGCCCTCGCCGCCACCGGCGAGTACGGTTTCTTCTCGCTGCGCAACACCGACTTTGTGGTGCTGCTCGGCTTCCTCGTCTTCATCGGCATCCTCGTCTACTACAAGGTCCCGCAGATGATCGCGCGGATGCTCGACAACCGCGCGATGCAGATCCGCGCCGACCTCGACGAGGCGCGCACGCTGCGCGACGAGGCGCAGAAGCTGCTGGCGGGGTTCGAGCGCCGGCAGCGCGAGGTGGCCGAGCAGACCGACCGGATCGTCAAGCAGGCGCACGAGGAAGCCGCGGCAGCCGCCGAGGAGGCGAAGGCTGCGCTCGCGGCGTCACTCGAGCGCAGGCTCAGGGCCGCCGAGGAGCAGATCGCCTCGGCCGAGGCGGCGGCCGTCCGCGAGGTGCGCGACCGCGCGATCCAGGTGGCGATCGCCGCAGCGGGCGATGCGATCGGCAAGGCGATGACCGCCGAGGCGGCCAACGCCCGGATCGACGCCGCGATCCGCGAGGTCGACGCCAAGCTGCACTGATCCGCCCGGGCCGAGCCGCCCGGACTGCACCGCATCGGGGCCCGGCCGCCGCGCCGGGCCCCTTGCTATCGCGATTGCTCGTGTTCGAACCGCTGCCGGGCGATGCTTTCGTTCCGCTCGGCGCGGCGATGTTCGGTCAGCGCGACCCGGACATAGTCCATGTGCCGCTCGACCGCCGCCCGCGACGCGGCGGGATCGCGCGCCTGCAGCGCCGCGTTGATCGCGCGGTGCTGCTCGAGCAGCGCCTCGCGCGTCGTGCGCTGCTTGAACATGATCCGCCGGTTGTAGAACACGCCCTGCCGCAGCAGGACGAACATCGACCGCATCATGTGGAGCATGATGACATTGTGGCTCGCCTCGACGATCGCGAGGTGGAATTCGGCGTCGAGCGCGGCCTCCTCCTCTGGGCTGCGCTTGGCCGAGG
Organism: uncultured Rhodobacterales bacterium; assembly: GCA_964645155.1. Taxonomy (GTDB): domain Bacteria; phylum Pseudomonadota; class Alphaproteobacteria; order Rhodobacterales; family Rhodobacteraceae; genus CAZYBG01. Next base: position 23,757 of record CAZYBG010000002.1, read on the forward strand.
CGGCCGTCATCTTCGCGAAGACCGTATCCACCACCTTCAGGTCGATGTCCGTCGCGCTCGCCGCGGCGCGCTCGGCCGCTAGGCTCTCCATGTCACGGCGGAAGTCGATGTAGTCGAACACCGCCTCGTCGTGGTTGCCGAACAGTTGCACCAGCGCCGGCGGAAAGGCCGAGGCGAGGTTCTCCGACACGAACATCCCCGATCCGGCGCGGGTCGCCAGAAGGCCGCGATCCTGCAGCGTGGCGACCGCTTCGCGCAGCGAGGGGCGCGACACGTCGAGCCGCTCGGCCAGCTCGCGCTCGGACGGCAGGCGCTCGCCCGGCCGCAGGATGCCGCGAAGGATGAGAAGCTCGATCTGGCGGACCACCGACAGCGCCAGTTTCTCGGATCGGACGGGCTCGAAGGGCATGGCGATCCTGCGCGCGATTGGTCAGAACATATGACCGCAGCTTCCGCGCTGCAACAGAAAGGCCGGGGCAGGACTGCCCCGGCCCGTTTCCGCGGGTCGCGTCGCCGCTCAACGCTGGCGGATGATGATCTCAACCCGGCGGTTCTGCTGGCGGCCGGCAGGGTCGAGGTTTGAGGCGATCGGCTGATCCTCGCCGCGGCCATAGGCCCGGATCCTGCTCGGCGGGACGCCGCCGCCCTGCAGCTGCGCCGCGACCGAAAGCGCCCGGCGCTCGGACAGATCCTGGTTGTAGGCCGCCGACCCGGTGTTATCGGTGTGGCCGACGATATCGACGACCGTATTGGGATATTCCAGCAGGCTGGCAGCGACGACCCGCAGGTCGCGCTGCAGGTCCGGCCGGACCGCGGCGCTGTCGGTCGCGAACAGCAGATCCTGCGGCATCCGCACGATCAGCCGGTCGCCATCGCGGATCACCCCGACATTGCCCGACAGATCGCCGCGCAGATCGCGCGCCTGCGCGTCGAGCACGTTGCCGACGACGGCACCCGCGATGCCGCCGATCACGGCGCCGGCTGCCGCCTGCTGAAGATCGTTCGATCCCGGCCGCGAGGCGCCGATCGCCGCCCCAAGCGCGGCGCCGGTCAGGGCGCCCGTCCGCGTCCGCGGGTTCTCGACCGTCCCCGATGTCTCGACGCAGCCTGCAAGCACCAGCGCACCGGCCAGCGTCGCCACGACTTTCGTTCCAGTCTTCATCTCTTGCCCCTTCGTTCAGCCACCATGGGCCCCAAACTCTGAGGTCACATACGAGGTTCCGCAGGTGATATTCAATAACGCAGCGCAATGCCCTGCGGGTAGCCGCGCATCACAAGGCGTCGGCACGCGCCGCTTCCCAGGCAAGCATCGCCCGCTTGACCGGCAGCCCCCAGTGATAGCCGCCCAGCGCACCCGACTTGCGCAGCGCCCGATGGCAGGGGATCAGCCACGACACCGGGTTGCGCCCGACCGCGTTGCCGACCGCGCGCACCGCACGCGGGCTGCCGATCGCGCCGGCAATCTCGGAATAGGTTGTGACATGGCCCGTCGGGACGCGCAGCAGCGCCTCCCAGACCTTGATCTGGAAGGGCGCCCCGATCATGTGGATCGGCGTCGCCTCGCCGCGCGGCCCGGCGCCGAACGCCGCCAGCGCCCAGGGGCGGAGCATCATCGGGTCTTCCACGAAGGTCGCCTTTGGCCAGCGCGACACCAGGTCGTCGATCGCCCAGGCGGCGCCCGGCTCGTCGGCAAAGCCGATGCCGCAGATGCCCTTCTCGGTCGCCATGACGACGGCCGGCCCGAACGGGCTCTCGAACCAGCCCCAGTGGATCACGAGGCCCTCGCCGCCGCGGGCGTAGTCGCCGGGGCTCATCGCCTCCCACCGCAGGAACAGATCGTGCAGCCGCCCGCCGCCCGACAGGCCGGTCGCATCGGCGGTCTCGAGCACGGTGAAGCGGTCATGCAGCAGGGCCCTGGCGTGATCGAGCGTCAGATACTGCTGGTAGCGCTTCGGCGACACGCCGACCCAGCGTGAGAAGACGCGTTGGAAATGCCCCGGGCTCATGTTGAGCTCCGCCGCCAGACGGTCGAGCGAGAGAGGGGCGCCGGCGGCGGCGTCGATCTTGCCGATCGCCCGGGCGATGACGCCGTAGTGGTAGGCGGGGGTGTCGGCTTCGTCGCGCATGTCAGATCTCCTCGTGTGGCAGAGATAGGCGCGAAATCCGGTCGCCGCGACCCGAACTTTGCGGTTTCGCAACCCCTTGCCGGGTCGGGGCGGCGCGGGCATACCGGGCCGATGGCCGGCCAGCTCGACTATCCGACGATGCGCGAGATCTTCCGCCGCTTCCACGCGGCCGAGCCCGCACCGAAGGGCGAGCTCGAGCATCTGAACGCCTTCACGCTTCTGGTCGCGGTCGCGCTCTCCGCGCAGGCGACCGATGTCGGCGTGAACCGGGCGACACGGGCGCTGTTTGCGCTGGCGGACACGCCGCAGAAGATGCTCGACCTCGGCGAGGAGCGGCTGGTCGAGCACATCCGGACCATCGGCCTCTACCGCAACAAGGCCAGGAACGTGATGCGTCTCGCGCGCATCCTCGTCGACGACTACGGCGGCGAGGTGCCCTCGTCGCGCGCTGCGCTGCAGTCGCTGCCCGGCGTGGGGCGCAAGACGGCGAATGTCGTGCTCAACATGTGGTGGGGCCATCCCGCGCAGGCGGTCGACACCCATATCTTCCGGGTCGGCAATCGCACCGGCATCGCGCCCGGCCGCGACGTGGTGGCCGTCGAACGCGCCATCGAGGACAACGTGCCGGCCGAATACCAGCGCCACGCGCATCACTGGCTCATCCTGCACGGCCGCTACATCTGCGTCGCCCGCAAGCCCCGCTGCGGCGATTGCCTGATCCGCGATCTCTGTGCCTTCGAGGGGAAGACCGCATGAAAAGCTACCACGTCGTCGGCATCGGCAACGCCATCGTCGACGTCCTCGCGCAGACCGAGGAGACGTTCCTCGACCTCATGGGGATCACCAAGGGCATCATGCAGCTGGTGGAGCGCGAGCGGGCCGAGACGCTCTACGCCGCGATGAAGGAGCGCACCGAGGCGCCGGGCGGCTCGGTCGCGAACACCATCGCGGGCCTCGGCAACCTCGGCCTTTCGACCGCGTTCATCGGCCGGGTGCGCGACGACGCGCTCGGGCGGTTCTACGCGAGGTCGCTGGAACTCGAGGGCAGCGCCTTTCCCAATCCGCCGGTGCCGGGGGCGAACCTGCCCACCTCGCGGTCGATGATCTTCGTGACGCCGGATGGCGAGCGCAGCATGAACACCTATCTCGGCATTTCCGCCGACCTCGGCCCCGACGACGTGCCCGACGCGGTCGCATCGGGGGCGGAGATCCTGTTCCTCGAGGGCTACCTCTACGACAAGCCGCAGGGCAAGGCGGCCTTCCAGGCGGCGGCGGCGGCCTGCAGGAAAGGCGGCGGCATGGCGGGCATCGCGCTTTCCGATCCGTTCTGCGTCGACCGCCACAGGGCGGATTTCAGGCGGCTGGTGCGCTCGCTCGACTACGTGATCGGCAACCAGCACGAATGGACCTCGCTCTACGAGACCGACGACCTCGAGCAGGCGCTTCTCGGCGCCGCCGCCGATTGCCCGATCGTCGTCTGCACCCGCTCGGGGTCCGACGTCGTGCTGATCCGCGAGGGGGAACGGGTCGAGGTGCCGGTGCACCGCGTCGTTCCGGTCGACGCGACCGGCGCCGGAGACCAGTTCGCGGCCGGGTTCCTCTACGGTCTCGCCACCGGGCAGAGCCTCGGCAAGGCCGGCCGCATGGGCTGCATCGCGGCGGCCGAGGTCATCAGCCATTTCGGCGCGCGCCCGGAGACGGACGTGAAGGCGCTGTTCCGCCGTGGCGGGCTGATCTAGCGGCCGAACCGCGCCCGCCACGCTGGCAGCGGGTCGTCCGCGGCGGGGGTCGCGGCATGCACGGCGCGGGCGATGGCCCGGGCAAGGCAGCAGGCCGCAGCATGGCCGAGGCGGAACGGGTCGGCGATCGGGTCGGCAAGCGGCATGGCCCCGGTCGCCGCGGCGAAGACCAGATCGCCGTCGAGCAGCGTGTGTGAAGGCACCAGCGCGCGCGCCATCCCGTCCTGCGCGGCGGTGGCGAGCCGCGTTGCCTGGGCCTGCGAAAGCTGGGCGTCGGTCGCGACGATGGCGATGGTCGTCGCCTCGCCGGCGCGCTTGGCCGGAGCCGGCTCGGCCGCCGGATCGAACTCCCCGGCCGGCGCCGGACCGAACCCGCCGAACTCGGCGCCCAGTTCCCACGGCGCGGCCCAGAAACGATGGCCGTCGCCGACGGTCGCCGACCCCAGCGCATTGACCGCCACGAGCGCGCCCACCGTCAGGCCGCCGTCGAGCACCGCGGATGCCGAGCCGAGCCCGCCCTTCAGCCCGCGCGTCGTCGCCCCGGTGCCCGCCCCGGCCGTGCCGAGGGCGAATTCGGCGCCTGCCGCTGCCAGCGCCGCCGCGCCGAGCCGGCCGTAGGGATTCTGCGCCCAGTCCTTCCGGCCGCCGTTCTGAAGGTCGAACAGGATCGCCGCCGGCACGATCGGCACAAGCTGATCGCCGACCGCAAAGCCGCGCCCCGCGCGACGCAGCGCATCGGCCACGCCCGATGCCGCGTCGAGCCCGAAGGCCGAGCCGCCGGACAGCACCAGCGCATCGACCTCCTGCACCAGGCGGTCGGGGGCGAGCAGGTCGGTCTCGCGCGTGCCAGGGGCGCCGCCCATCACGCTCACCGCGGCGACGAACGGCCGGTCCGCCGTCAGCACCGTCACCCCGGTCCTGACCGCGTGGTCCTCGGCATTGCCGACCCGCAGGCCGGCGACATCGGTGATCAGGTTCCTACGCCCCGGGCGCATCAGAGGCGCGGCTTCGCGGCCGCCGTCGCCGGGTCGCCGGTGTTCGGCGTGCCCTTCGGCTCGATCAGCAGAACCTGCGCCTCGCGCTCGGCCCGCGGCCGATGCCGGACCCCCTTCGGCACGACGAACAGCTCGCCCGCCCGCATCAAATGCGTCTCGTCGCCCACGTCCAGCAGGACCTCGCCAGCGATGACCAGGAAGAAATCGTCGGTGTCGGGGTGCTCGTGGAACGGGAATGCGCCCTGGAACTTCACCACCATCACGTCGTTGCCGTTGTAGTCGGCGACGACCCGCGGGTCCCAGTGGGTGTCGAACAGGGCGAGCTTCTCGGCGAGGTTGACGACCGGCATTTCGGGGCTCCGTTGGTGGGGGATCAGATGCAGCGCCCGCCATCGACCTCGAGCGCGACGCCGGTGATCATGCTCGCTTCGTCCGAGCAGAGGAAGCACGCCGCGTTCGCCATGTCGTCCGGCGTGGAGAAGCGGCCGAGCGGGATCGTGGCGATGAACCTCGCGCGCATCTCCGGCGTGTCCTCGCCCATGAAGCTCTTCAGCAGCGGGGTCTCGCCCGCGACCGGGCAGATCGCGTTCACCCGCACGCCGTACGGCGCCAGCTCCACCGCCATCGCCTTCGTCGCGGTGATCATCCAGCCCTTCGACGCGTTGTACCAGCTGAGCCGCGGCCGGGGCGAGAGGCCCGCGGTCGAGGCGACGTTGAGGATCGCTCCGCCAGCCGCCGCCTTCATGGCCGGCACGAAGGACCGTGCCGTCAGGTAGACCGACTTTGCGTTGACGGCGAGCACCCGGTCGAACTCGGCCTCCGGCACGTCCTCCATCGGCATCGGCAGATGCGTGATCCCGGCGTTGTTGACGAGGATGTCGACCCGCCCCAGGGTCGTCCGTGCCGCATCGGCCATCGCGGCGACCGAGGCGCCGCTGGCGACGTCGACCTCGCAGGCGATGCCGCCGATCCCGGCGGCGACGCCTTCCGCGGCGGCGAGATCGATATCGGCCAGCAGCACCCGCGCGCCCTCGGCCGCGAACCTGCGCGCGATGCCCGCGCCGAAGCCCGACCCCGCCCCGGTGATGACCGCCGTCCTGCCGCCAAACCGCATGATGCCTCCGCCCGCTCCGCCCCCATGTTCCGGGCGAACAAGCCCGGCGCAAGCCCCCATCGGCCGTGCCGGAACATTGGCGGCGGGCGCCGGTTGAGCGGGTACGACCTGACAGCCGCCCGAAGGACCCAAGCCATGCCGAAGGACACAGCCATGCCCACGCCCTCCCGCCTGAGCCGCGAGCTCCGCCTCGGCCGGGGCCGCGATCTCGCCCGCCGCCGCGGCATCATCGGCCTGTCGCTGTTCGGCGCCGCGATCGGCGGGATCGTGGGCGCCTACCAGACCGGGCTGATCCGCCGGCTGCCCGACCCGCCCGTCGGCCCGTTCGACAGCGAACGGGCCGATGCCTCGGACTACGCCTACTCGCGGATGCAGACGCCCGATGGCCTGCTGATGGCCTGCACCTTCGCCGTCACCGCCGCGCTGGCAGGCGCCGGCGGCGCCGACCGCGCCCGGACGCACCCGGCCCTGCCGGTCGCGCTGGCGGCCAAGACGCTCTACGACCTCGGCACCGCGCTGAAGCTCGCCCGCGAGGAATGGAACGAGAACCGGGCGCTCTGTGCCTATTGCCAGGCCGTGACGCTTACCTCGGCGGCGGCGGCCGCACTGTCCCTGCCCGAGGCGGCACGCGGCCTTCGGCGGCTCGTCCGCGGCTGACCCGCACACGCACCATCTGGATTCGCGGCACATGCACCGATAGGCTGCCCGGCGCAGCCACCGGGAGAAATGCCGCATGAACCGCCGTCTCATCGTCGCACTCGGGCTGGCCTCCACGCTGGCCTCTCCCGCCTTCGCCCAGCAGGACACGATCACGCTCGGCATGGTGCTCGAGCCGCCGAACCTCGATCCGACGGCAGGCGCGGCCGCCGCCATCGACGAGGTGGTCTACGCCAACATCTACGAGGGGCTCACCCGCTTCGCGCCCGACGGCTCGATCTTGCCCGGCCTCGCCGAGAGCTGGGAGACGAGCGAGGACGGATTGACCTGGACCTTCCTGCTGCACGACGGCGTGACCTTCCACGACGGCACCACCTTCGACGCCGAGGACGTGAAGTTCACGCTCGACCGCGCCCGCGCCGAGGACAGCGCCAATGCGCAGAAGGCGCTCTTCGCGGGGATCAGCGACGTCGCGGTCGTCGATCCGCTGACAGTCGCGATCACGCTGTCGGCGCCCAACGGCAACCTGCCGTTCAACCTCGCCTGGGGCGACGCGGTGATCGTCGCGCCGGAAAGCGTCGACCAGGCGGCGACCAGTCCGGTTGGCACCGGTCCCTTCACCTTCACCCGCTGGGTCCAGGGCGACCGCGTCGAGATCGCGCGCAATCCGGACTACTGGGGCGAGGCGCCGGCACTGGCCGCGGCCACGTTCCGCTTCATCGCCGACCCGAACGCCGCCTTCGCGGCGATGATGGCGGGCGATGTCGACACCTTCCCGAACTTTCCCGCGCCCGAGACACTCGGCCAGTTCGAGGCCGACCCGCGGTTCAAGGTGATCGTCGGCTCGACCGAGGGCGAGACGATCCTCGCCATGAACAACACCCACCCGCAGCTTTCCGACATCCGCGTGCGGCGGGCGATCGCCCACGCCATCGACCGCCAGGAGATCATCGACGGCGCGATGTTCGGCTACGGCACGCCGATCGGCACGCATTTCGCGCCGCACAACCCCGACTACCTCGACCTCACGGCCCAGTCGGCCCACGACCCGGACACCGCGCGGGCGCTGCTGGCCGAGGCGGGGTTGAGCGGGCTGAGCCTGCGCCTTGCCCTGCCGCCGCCCTCCTACGCCCGCCGCGGCGGCGAGATCATCGCCGCCCAGCTGCGTGCTGTCGGGATCGAGACCGAGATCACAAACCTCGAATGGGCGCAGTGGCTGGAGCAGGTGTTCAACGGACGGGATTTCGACCTGACCATCGTCAGCCATACCGAGCCGATGGACATCAACATCTACGCGCGCGAGGACTATTACTTCCAGTATGCCGACCCCGACTTCCAGGAGATCATGGCAGAACTCGACATCGCGACCGATCCCGCGGAGCGCTCGGCGCTTCTCCAGCAGGCCCAGCAGAAGATCGCCGACGACTACGTGAACGGCTATCTGTTCCAGCTTGCCAAGACCGGCGTGGCGGATGCCGCGATCGAGGGGCTTTGGGAGAACTCGCCGACGCAGGCCAACGACCTGACGCAGGTGCGCTGGGTCGAGTAGGTCGGCGCGGCCGACTGCGGGCAGACCCGGCCGGCCGGGCGGGATGCCCGGCCGCTGGCGGTCGCCCGGCACGAGGAACGAAGCCAGCGCGAGGCCGGAATGAACCTTTTTCCTGTTGCACCCTCCGTCGCGCCCGAGATCTCGCGCCCCGATCCCGCCCGGGTGATCGAGGGTGATCCGGTGCACCGGACATGGAACATCGAGGAGCAGGGCGACCTGTTCTGCGGCATCTGGGAATCGACGCCGGGGAAGTGGCGGATCGCCTACGACGAGTGGGAATACTGCCGCATCCTCTCCGGCGTCTCGGTGATCGCCGAGGACGGCGGCGCGGTGCTAAGGGTGCAGGCGGGCGACAGCTTCGTCATCAGGCCCGGCTTCGCCGGCACCTGGGAGGTGATCGAGACGACGCGCAAGGACTACGTGATCCGGACCTAGAGCGCAGCGGGCGGCGCCCCGCCGGACCGGGCCGGCGGCGGCTCGGCAACGGCCGCCGTGATGTCGGGCGTTCCGTAGACCGCCTCTGGGTCGACCACGGTGGGCGGCAGCTCGACACCGCGATTGGCCACCTCCTCGCCTTCCAGCGCGACCGACTGCTCGTAGGTCCGCACCACCACTGGGGCCCCCGGCTGGACGAGTTCATAAAGCTGGATGATGTCGTGGTTGAAGAGCCGGATGCATCCCGCCGAACCGGAATTGCCGATCGAGGCCAGGTCGTTGGTGCCGTGGATGCGGTACCGCGTGTCGCGTGCGCCGCGATAGAGGTAGAGCGCCCGCGCGCCGAGCGGGCTGGCAAGCCCGCCGGGTATGCCGCGCGCGAAGGGGCCGTAGACCTCCGGTTCGGTCCGTAGCATGTTGGCCGTCGGCGCCCAGCCGGGCCAGGAGGCCTTGCGGCCGACGGTCGCCGTACCGCGAAAGCTCCTTCCCTCGCGGCCGACGGCAATCGGATAGCGGATCGCCTGCCCGTCCTGAAGCACCAGGTAGAGGAGCTTGGCGAACGGGTCGACCACGATCGTCCCCGCGGCCTCCGGGCCAGCATAAGTTACCTCCGCGCGCCGGTTCAGGCCCTGAAGGTACTGCGCGTCGACCGCGGGCAGCGTGTACTGCCCGTCTGCCAGGACGCCGTAGCCGTCGACCTCGCCGCGCTTGCTGACACCCGTGGTCAGCCCGCAGCCGGCGAGCAGGCCGCCCAGCGCGAGGAGCACCGCCACCCGGAGACCCCGGCTGATCAGATGTCCGGTCATTGCGATGCCCCCGAGACCTGTTCCATCGTCAGCTTCGACTAGCATCCGGAACGCGCCGCCACCACAGGATTGTCACGTCAGGCAAAGGAGTTCCGGGCCCTTGCGGCTGCATCGCCGAATGTCGCCAGCGCCACCGGCGGAGAATCGGGAAGTGCGGCGACCACGGCCTCGGCCCAGTCGACATAGGCAATCAGGCGTTCCCTCGGCCAGTCGGCGGGCGACGACAGGGCGAGCGCACCGACATTCGAGGTCTTGTCGGCGACCTTGATGAGCGCTGCTGCCGCCGACTTGGCCGGGGCGTGGGCGACCTGCAGGCGCTTGCGCTCGGCCTTGGGCAGCGACTTGTCGTCGGTGAGTTCGCGCACCAGCGCCGCGACGGCCGCGCCGAACCGACGGGCGATGTCGTCGAGGCTCGCGCCGCAATCCTCAACCGTGTCGTGCAGCCACGCGGCGACAACGGCATCCTCGTCGCCGCCCCACATCGCGGTGAAGCGCGCCACCTCTGCCACATGCTCGATATAGGGCTCGGCGGCGGCGCCCTTGCGGGTCTGGCCGGCATGGGCGCTGCGCGCAAAGGCCTCGGCGGCGGCAAGGCGTGGGCTCATCGCGGGCCTCGGCTCGTCATCGGTGCGTACCGGTCATCCTACCACGTTGAAGGGCGGGCCGTAGGGGTAGCCGGTGACATCCTCGGCGCCGTCCTCGGTGATGAAGAGGATATCGTGCTCACGATAGCCCCCCGCGCCCGGTCGGCCCTCCGGAATCGTCAGCATCGGCTCCATCGAGATGACCATACCGGGTTCGAGGACGGTGTCGATATCCTCGCGCAGTTCGAGCCCCGCTTCGCGGCCGTAGTAGTGGCTGAGGATGCCGAAGGAATGACCGTAGCCGAAGGTGCGGTACTGCAGCAGGTCGCGGTCCCCGAGGAAGGCGTTGATCCTCCCGGTGACCTCGGCGCAGCTTACGCCGGGCCTGAGGAGGCTCATCCCGAACTCGTGCGCCGCGACGTTGGCCTGCCAGAAGACAAGGCTGGCGGGGTCGACCTCGCGGACGAACATCGTGCGTTCGAGCGCGGTGTAGTAGCCCGAGATCATCGGGAAGGTGTTGAGGCTGAGGATGTCGCCAACCTGCAGGGCGCGCGCCGTCACGGGGTTGTGCGCGCCGTCGGTGTTGAGGCCGGACTGGAACCAGACCCAGGTGTCGCGATACTCCGCATCGGGGAACCGGCGGGCGATCTCGGTCTCCATCGCGTCGCGCCCGGCCATCGCCACGTCGATCTCGCGCGCCCCCGCGCGGACCGCCTCGCGGATCGCGTAGCCGCCGATATCGGCCACGGCGGCGCCGGCCCTGATGAGGGCGCGTTCCGCGGGGCTTTTGCTCATGCGCTGGCGCATCGTCGCCGGAGCGATGTCGATGCGGGCGCGCGGCCCGAGATGCGCGTCGAGCCGTTCCGACTGCGCGAGTGTCAGGTGGTCGCCCTCGAACCCGATGGAGCGTTCCGCGCCGGCCACCTGCCGGACGGTCCGCCAGAAGTTGTCGCGCGCCCAGTCGGTGTAGGTCAGGCTATCGCCATGGCTGCGGCGCCAGGGTTGCCCGGCGTCGATCCCCGCGCTGATCGTGACGGCATCGGCGGCGGTCACCACCAGCGCGTAAGGGCGGCCGAAGGCGCAGTAGAGAAAGCCAGAATAGTAGGCGATGTTGTGCATCGAGGTCAGGACGGCGGCCTCGACGCCGGCCTCGGCCATGATCTTTCGCAGGCCGGCGAGCCGGTCCTCGTATTCGGCGGCCGCGAAGGGCAGCGGCGCCTTGGCACCGTTGTGAAAGCGGTAGGATCGGGGACGTTCCATGTCAGACCTCCGGCACGGGGGTCCGACGTGGCGGGACCCCTCTCAGGGTCCCGGCGTACAGGACGATGGCGGATGCTGCTCCGCGAGCCTTCGGCGGCACTGCCCACCACAGGCGACGCCATCGCCCGGCTCGGCCGACAGGATCGCCGAGGGCGTGCGCCGGCGCAAGGGCCGACGTGCAGCGGCTACCAGCGCGGCGGTTCCAGCGGCGCCCAGACGCCTTCCACCTTCACCTCGACGGGCGAGGCGCAGGTGAAGAAGGTATAGGTAACCATCGTCTCGGGCTTCCGCCGCGCCTTCCCGGTGTCGAGAAGCTGCGCAGCGGTGATGACCCGCCGCGGCGCGAAGCCGCCTTCCGCGAAGATCTTCTGTCCCGGCGACAGCAGGATGTCGCGCTTCGGCAGGCCGTGGCCCAGTGCGTTGGCAGGCACCAGGATCGGCTGGGCCTCGGGATGGCGGTGCAGGAAGTCCTCGTTCAGCACCACCCGGTCCAGCCAGCGGATCTGCGCGGGAGGGCCGCGGCGGGTTCGCACCCGGTCGCGTACGCGCAGGGTCTGCGCATGGAAGTCGCCGAACTCGGTCTCGATTCTCGTGAGCGGCGCAAACCCCGGGAAGTCCCACAATCGGCCGCTGACAAACTTCGTCGGCTCGAAGGTCGGCGCGTCGTCTACATCTGCGATCACGGGCTGCGCATGCGCAGCCACTACAGTCGTGTACATAACCTTCTCCGCCTTCCCCAGCCGCAGGAAAAACTTCCCGCAAGGCGCGACAATAAATGCAGTTTGGCCCATATCCGGCCTGTCACCAACTTGCCTTAATCGACAGGTTAACGCAAGCGCGGAGGCGGGCCGGGGCGGCGGTCGCATGCCTCTGGCCAGCGCCCGCCGGCTTGCCTAGGCTCGCCGCCATGATCCGCTACGCGCTCGGCCGCCTGATCTCGCTCGCCGTCAGCCTCGCGCTGGCGAGCCTTGCGATCTTCGCTGCGATCGAGGTCATCCCGGGCGACGTCGCCTCGTTCATGCTCGGCCTCAACGCGCGGCCGGAGACCGTGGCGGCGCTTCGTGCCGAACTCGGCCTCGACGGGTCGCTGCCGGAGCGGTACGTCTCCTGGGCCGGCGGCATGCTGACCGGCGACTTCGGCACCTCCTACACCTACCGGGTGCCGGTCGCCGATCTGGTGGTCGAGCGGCTCAAGGTCTCGCTGCCGCTGGCGCTCTATGCGCTGGCGCTCTCGACGCTCATCGCGATCCCGGTCGGCATCGCGGCGGCGGTCTGGCGCGGCCGGTCGCCCGACTACGGGATCATGGCGGCGACGCAGCTTGGCATCGCGGTGCCGAACTTCTGGTTCGGCATGCTGCTGGTGCTGCTTTTCGCGGTGACGCTGCGCTGGTTCAACGCAGGCGGGTTCCCGGGATGGGAGGCGGGCCTGCCCGCGGCCTTCAAGGCGCTGACGCTGCCGGCGGTCGCGCTGGCGCTGCCGCAGGCGTCGATCCTTGCCCGTGTGCTGCGCTCGGCGCTGATCGAGACGCTGGACCAGGACTACATCCGGACCGCGCGCGCCAAGGGTCTCACACGGGGCCAGGCGCTGCGCCGCCATGCCCTGCGCAACGCAATGATCCCGGTTCTGACCATCCTCGGGCTGCAGTTCTCGTTCCTCCTCGCCGGGACGATCATCATCGAAAGCGTGTTCTTCCTGCCTGGGCTCGGCCAGCTCATCTTCCGCAGCATCACCCAGCGCGACCTGATCGTGGTCGAATCGGTCACCATGCTGCTCGTTGGCGCGGTGATCGTGGTGACCTTCCTCACCGATCTCGCCTATGCCTGGGCCGACCCCCGGCTGAGGCGGCAGGGATGAGGGTACCGGTCCAACTCTGGATCGGCGGCGTGATCGCGGGCATCTTCGTGCTTCTTGCCGCCGTCTCGCTGGTCTGGACGCCCGGCGACGTGACCGCAGTCAGCGTGGGCCAGCGCCTGCTGCAGCCCTCGGCGGCGCATCCGCTGGGAACCGACCATCTGGGGCGCGACCTGCTGTCGATGCTCATGGTCGGCGGGCAGACCTCGATCGCGGTCGCGCTGCTGGCGGTCGGCATCGGGATGGGCGTGGGTGTTCCGCTGGGGCTTCTGGCCGCGGCGCAGCGCGGCGGCCTCGTCGACGAAGTTGTGATGCGCGGCAACGACCTGATCTTCGCCTTCCCCTCGCTCGTCATCGCGATCCTCATCACCGCGGTCTACGGCCCGTCGGCCACCAACGCGATCATCGCGATCGGCATCTTCAACATTCCCGTCTTCGCCCGCGTCTCGCGGGGCGGCGCGCTGAGCCTCTGGACGCTCGACTACGTGCTGGCCGCCCGGGTGGCGGGCAAGGGCAAGGCGCGGATTTCGGTCGAGCACATCCTGCCGAACGTCCTGAACCTCCTGATCGTCCAGGGCACGATCCAGTTCTCGCTCGGCGTGCTGGCCGAGGCGGCGCTGGCCTATGTCGGCCTCGGGGCGCAGCCGCCGGTGCCGTCCTGGGGCAAGATGCTCGCCGACGTGCAGACGCAGATCTACGCCGAACCGCAGCTTGCGCTGATCCCCGGCCTCGCCATCGTGCTGACGGTGCTGGGGCTGAACCTGATGGGCGACGGGTTGCGCGACCTGCTCGACCCGCGCCTGCGGAGGCTGCCCGCATGATCGAGGTCGAGGGACTGTCGCTCGATATCGGACCGGTCCCGATCCTGCGCGACATCTCGTTCAGCATCGGCGCCGGCGAGGTGTTCGGGCTGGTCGGCGAATCCGGCTCGGGAAAGTCGCTGACGGCGCTGTCGCTCCTCAGGCTGCTGCCGCATGCGGCGCGGCTTTCCGGCACGGCGCGGCTCGACGGGCGCGACCTGCTGGCGCTGACGGAGGCGCAGATGTGCGCGCTCCGCGGGAGCGACATCGCCCTCATCAGCCAGGAGCCGATGACGGCGCTGAACCCGGTGATGCCGATCGTGGCGCAGGTGGCCGAGACGCTGCGCGTCCATGGCCGCGCCGGCCGTGGCGAGGCGACGCGGATGGCGGTAGAGCGGCTGGCCCGGGTGGGCCTCGGGCACGTCGACCCGGGCCGCTATCCGCACGAGCTTTCCGGCGGGCAGCGCCAGCGCGTCGCGATCGCGATGGCGATCGCGCTGCGCCCGCGCCTGCTGATCGCCGACGAGCCGACGACCGCGCTCGATGTCACCACGCAGGCGCAGATCCTGGCGCTGCTCAGGGGCCTCGTGGCCGACGAGGGGATGAGCCTTCTGCTCATCACCCACGACCTCGCGGTCGTCGCGGGAATGGCCGACAGGCTGGCGGTGATGCAGGCCGGCCGGGTGGTGGACCACGGGCCGACCGAGACGGTCTTCCGAACCCTGGGCCATGCCTACACCCGGCAGCTCTTCGATGCGTCCGAACATGTGCCGGTCCGCATCGCCCGAACCGCAACCGACGTCCTTCTCGCCGTCGAGGGCGCGGTCCGCGACTATCGCCTGCCCCGCAGAAGGCCCTTCGGCGCCTATCCCACCCTGCGGGCCGTCCGCGACGTCGGCTTCACGCTCCGGCGCGGCGAAAGCCTCGGTCTCGTCGGCGAATCGGGGTCCGGCAAGTCGACGCTGGCGCGTGCGATCCTCGGGCTCGAGCCGCTGCAGGCCGGCTCGATCCGGCTCGACGGCGCGCCGGTCAGGGCCGGCGATCCCCGCATGCAGGTGGTGTTCCAGGACCCCTACGGCAGCTTCAACCCGCGCCACCGCGTCGCACGGCTGATCGCCGAGCCGTTCCACGCGGGCGGGCGGCCCGCCGACGCGGAGGCCAGGATCGCCGAAGCCCTGCAGGCGGTACGGCTCTCTGCCGCGGATGCCGGGAAGTACATCCACGAGTTCTCGGGCGGCCAGCGCCAGCGCATCGCCATCGCCCGGGCGCTCATCACCCGGCCCGAGCTGATCGTGCTCGACGAGCCGGTCTCGGCGCTCGACGTCTCGGTGCGCGCGACCATCCTCGACCTGCTCGCCGACCTGCAGGCGCGCTACGGGCTCAGCTACCTCTTCATCACCCACGATCTGCACGTCGTCCGGGCGATCACCGACCGCGTCCTGGTGATGAAGTCGGGCGAGATCGTCGAGGAGGGGCCGACCGAGGCGGTGCTGCGCGCACCGCGCCATCCCTACACGCAGGAGCTGATCGCCGCGGCACCGGCCATACCCGCCGGCTGGCGGCAGGGGAGGAGACATGCCTGATCTCTGGTACCCGTCCGACCGGGTTTTCATCGCCGGACACTGGCGCGAGGCGGCAGACCACCTTCCCCTCGAAGACCCCTCGACGGGCAGGGAGATCGGCCGCATCGCGCGCGGGACGGCGGCGGATGTGGACGCGGCGGTGGCCGCGGCCGCGGCCGCACGGCAGGGCGCCTGGGGGCGGATGACCGCTACCGAGCGCGGCCGCGTCCTGACCCGGATCGGGCAGCTCGTCCTCGCCCGCGCGGACGATCTCGCGCGGACCGAGGCGACCGATGTCGGAAAGCCGCTGACCCAGGCCCGCGCCGACGCCATCGCGCTGGCGCGCTACATGGAGTTCTACGGCGGCGCCGCCGACAAGGTGATGGGCGAGACCATCCCCTATCTCGAGGGCTACACCGTCTACACGCTGCGCGAGCCGCATGGCGTCACCGGGCACATCGTGCCCTGGAATTATCCGATGCAGATCATCGGCCGGTCGGTCGGCGCGGCGCTCGCCATGGGCAATGCCTGCGTCCTCAAACCGGCCGAGGAGGCCTGCCTGACCGCGCTCGCCTTCGCCGCGCTGGCGGCCGAGGCGGGATTGCCCGAGGGCGCGCTCAACGTGGTGCCGGGGCTCGGCGAAGAGGCCGGCGCGGCCCTTGCCGCCCATCCCGGCATCCAGCACATCAGCTTCACCGGATCGGCCGCCGTCGGTGCGCTGGTGCAGGCTGCCGCCGCGCGGAACGTGGTGCCGGTCACGCTCGAGCTCGGCGGCAAGTCGCCGCAGGTGGTCTTCGCCGACGCCGATCTCGACCGGGCGCTGCCGTTCCTCGTCAATTCCGGCATCCAGAATGCCGGGCAGACCTGCTCGGCCGCCTCACGCATCCTGGTGGAGCGGCCGCTGGCCGACCGGCTGACCGAGGCGATGGCCGCGCGCTACCGCGCGCTGCGGGTCGGGCCGGCGCTGGCCGACCTGCAGGTCGGGCCGCTGATCTCGGCCCGCCAGAAGGCGGTCGTGACGGCGCTCCTTGCCCACGGGGCCGGCCTGCAGAGGGTCGCCCGGGGCGAGATCGTGGCCGGCGCGCCGCCGGGCGGCCACTACCTTGCCCCGACGCTCTTCGCCGGGGTCCCGCCCGACCACCTCCTCGCCCGGGAGGAGATCTTCGGCCCGGTACAGACGATCATCCCGTTCGAGGGCGAGGACCAGGCGGTGGCGATTGCGAACGGCACCGGTTACGGCCTCGTCGCCTCGGTCTGGACCGCCGACGGCGGGCGCCAGATGCGGATGGCGCGCAGGCTCCGCGCCGGGCAGGTGTTCCTCAACAACTACGGCGCGGGCGGCGGGGTCGAGCTGCCCTTCGGCGGCGTGGGCAGATCGGGCCACGGGCGCGAGAAGGGGTTCGAGGCGCTCTACGGCTTTTCGGTCCTCAAGACCGTGGCCGCGCATCACACCTAGAGGCGGGCGAACACCCGGCGGAGGATCTGCGACAGGCCTGCGGCGTCGTCCTCGGTGAAGGCGGCAGGCTGGTCGCTGTCGATGTCGAAGACGGCGATCAGCTCGCCCCGCCCGTTCCGCACCGGCAGCACGATCTCGGACCGGGTGGAGGACGCGCAGGCGATGTGATCGGCAAAGGCCGCCACGTCGGGGACAAGCTGCACCTCGCCGGTCCGCGCCGCCGCGCCGCAGACGCCGCGCGCGAAGGGGATGACGAGGCAGCCATGGCCGCCCTGGTAGGGCCCGATCTTGAGCAGTTCCGGCGCCACGACACGGTAGAAGCCGGTCCAGTCGAAACGGTCGTCGGAATGGTGCACCTCGCAGGCGACGGTCGCCATCAGGGCGACGGCATCGGTTTCACCGGCTGTCAGGCTGTCGATCGTGGCGGCGAGGGTCCGGTAGTCGGGCATCGCGGGCTACGGGCGTTCCAGAGCGATGGCGGTGCCCTCGCCGCCGCCGATGCAGATCGCGGCGACGCCGCGCCGCGCGCCGCGCGCCTCCATCGCGTTGAGCAGAGTCACCATGATGCGCGCCCCCGAGGCACCGATCGGATGGCCGAGCGCGCAGGCGCCGCCGTTCACGTTGACGATGTCGTGCGGCAGGCCGATCTCGCGCATGAACGCCATCGGCACCACGGCGAAGGCCTCGTTCACCTCCCAGAGGTCGACATCCGCGACCGACCAGCCGAGCCGGTCGAGAAGCTTGCGGGCGGCCGGCACCGGCGCCGTCGGGAACTGTGCCGGCGCCTGGGCGTGGCTCGCATGGCCCGCGATCCGGGCGCGCGGGGTCAGCCCCCGCGCATCCGCCGCGCGCGCCGAGGCGACGACGAGGGCGGCGGCGCCATCGGAGATCGAGGAGGAATTGGCTGCCGTGACGGTGCCGTCCTTCCTGAACGCGGGCCTGAGCTGCGGGATCTTCTCGGGCCGGGCGGTCTTCGGCTGCTCGTCCTCGGCGATCGTCGCCTCGCCGGTGCGGCGCGCGACGGCGACCGGTGCGATCTCGCGCGCGAAGGCGCCCGAGGCCTGTGCCTCCAGCGCGCGGCTGAGCGAGGCCAGGGCATAGTCGTCCTGCTGGCTCCGCGTGAACTGGAACGCCTCGGCGCAATCCTCGGCGAAGGTGCCCATCAGGCGGCCGCGGTCGTAGGCGTCCTCGAGCCCGTCGAGGAACATGTGGTCGATGACCTGGCCGTGGCCCAGCCGCGCGCCGCCGCGCATCTTCGGCAGAAGGTAGGGCGCATTCGTCATGCTCTCCATGCCGCCGGCGACCATGATGGCCGCATGGCCGAGCGCGACGCGGTCCCACGCCGCCATCACCGCCTTCATGCCCGAGCCGCACATCTTGTTCAGCGTCGTCGCCGGCACCGCCTCTCCCAGCCCGGCGTGAAAGCCGGCCTGCCGCGCCGGGGCCTGGCCCTGACCGGCCGGCAGGACGCAGCCCATGTAGAGCTCCTCGACGGCCCCGGACGGCACGCCGGCATCGGCGAGGGCGGCGCGGATCGCCACGCCGCCCAGCGTGGCCGCGTCGGTTTCCGCGAACGCGCCCTGAAACCCGCCCATCGGGGTGCGCGCGGCACCGGCGATCACGACATCGTCCATCCCGTCCTCCTGGCATCCGGCGAGTCCTGCATACCGAACGGTAAGGATTGGCGTCTAGCCTCGGCGACGCATGACCTGCGGAGGACCGCGATGGAACTGACGATCGAGGATCGGGGCGGCGCCCGGCTCATCACCGTGCGGGAGGCGCGGATCGACGCCGCCGTGGCACTCGAGTTCAAGGAAGCCGTGCGGGCGGGCGCGGGGGAGGATGCCGGGCGCATCGTGCTCGATCTCGGCGCCGTCACCTTCCTCGATTCGAGCGGCCTCGGCGCACTGGTGGCCACGATGAAGCTCCTCGGCCCGTCGCGCCGGCTGGAGCTCGCCGACATTCAGGAGAATGTGGCCCGCGTGTTCCAGCTCACGCGGATGGACAGCGTCTTCACGATCCACCCCGCAGTCGCCGCGGCGCTCGGCCCGCCGGAGCCCGCCGGCCATGCTGGCTGAGAAGCTTCGCGACATGCCGGACCGGCGCCCTGCAGCGATCTGCCCGTCGCGGGACGCGCGGCCGGACCCCGACCTTCCGCTCGGGCTGGGCCGGACCTGCATCGCCGAGCCTGCGGCGGTCCGCGCCGCGCTGATCGAGATCACGGCGGCGGTCAGCGCCGCGGGCGCGGGCCCGCCCCTCGCCGGGGCGCTGGAACTCGTCCTTGCCGAGGTTCTGAACAACGTCGTCGAACATGCCTATGCCGGGCTGACGCCGGGGACGATCGAGGTGACGCTCACCATCCGGCAAAGCGGCATCGACTGTCGGGTACGCGATGGCGGCCGGCCGATGCCGGGCGGCGCGCCGCCCTGCGCGCAGCCGCCGGCGCTGGGCGAGACCGACGATCTGCCTGAGGGCGGATTCGGCTGGTTCCTGATCGGCATGCTCGCCCGCGACATCGCCTATGTCCGCGCCCGCGGCGTGAACGATCTGCGCTTCCGCGTCGAGCCGGCGCGCACCGCACCCTGAGGCGTTGCCGGCCGGGCCGGCGGACCCGGTCCTGCGCGCGACCGGCGCCCGATGCTCCCCGCCGGCGATCCGCCCCTGCCGTCCCGCGGGACCGCGGCAGGGTGCGGCGCGGCGCGGAGGCCGAATTGGCGCTGCCTTGAAGTCGCCCCGATTCCTCCCAAACGCGGCCCCGAATCGATGGGAAAAGCGATCCTGTAGCTCATGGCTTCCCTCGGCGCCGCGTTTCACAGCCCCCACCCAGTGCGCGGCGCCGAGGTCCTCCCCCCCCCACAGGAAACCTGACGATCGGGGCGCGCCGCCGCCCCGCCGTTCGGGCGCGTGGGCCCTGCCGCGGCGGGTGCCGCCCGGCGACTGCCACCATTTCCATTGCTCGAGGGGCAGCTTAGCCTGTCCCGCAGAATCGCGGGCGGGAGACGACATGCGGGATTTCCATCTGCCGGGCCGGTCGCCGGTCTTCGCCGCCAACGGCATGTGCGCGACCTCGCACCCGCTCGCCGCAAGGACGGCGATCGACGTCCTGGCGGAGGGCGGCAATGCCGTCGATGCCGCGATCGCGGCCGCGGTGCTGCTTGGCTTCTGCGAGCCGCAGATGACGGGGCTCGGGGGCGACTGCTTCGTGCTGGTCAAGCCTGCGGGAAGCGATGACGTTGTCACGCTCAACGGGTCGGGCCGCGCCCCCGCCGCGCTCGACGCGGCCGCACTGCGCGACCGGGGGCTCGGCCAGGTTCCGGCCGGCGGGCCGGAGGCCGTGACGATCCCCGGTGCCGTCGATGCCTTCTGCCGGCTGGCCGAGGCGCATGGCCGCTGGGGCCTCGACCGGACGCTCGCGCCCGCGATCCGCTATGCAGAAGAGGGCGTGCCGGTCGCGCCGCGCGTCGCCTTCGACTGGGCGGAGGCCGCAGGCAGCCTGCAGGGCCGGGCGCGCGAACGGTTCCTGATCGGTGGCCGCGCCGCCCGTCCGGGCGAGACCTTCCGCGCCGCCGGCCAGGCCGACGTGCTGCGCCGGATCGCGCGCGAGGGGCGACCCGCATTCTATGAAGGCGAGGTGGCCGAGGACATGGTGGCGAGCCTCAGGGCCCTCGGCGGCACCCACACGCTTGACGATTTCGCCGCCGCCGAGGCGACCTGGGGGCTGCCGGTCGTCGGCGACTATCGCGGGGTCGGTCTTCTGGAGCATCCGCCGAACGGCCAGGGGGCGGCGGCCATCCTGATCGCCAACATCCTCGCGCATTTCGACATCGCCGGCCTCGATCCCTGGGGTGCCGAGCGCACGCATCTCGAGGCAGAGGCGACCAAGCTCGGCTACGACGCGCGCAACCGCTTCCTCGCCGACCCCGACCATATGGCGCGGCTCGACCACCTGCTTTCGCCCGACACCGCCGCCGCGCTGGCCCGGCTGATCGATCCCGGGCGGGCAATGGCCGATCCGCACACAGCCTCCGAGGCGGTGCACCGGGAGACGATCTACATTACCGTCGTCGATCGCGACCGGATGGCGGTGTCGCTGATCTATTCGATCTACCACGCGTTCGGCTCCGGGCTTGCAAGCGACCGGTTCGGCATCCTGTTCCACAACCGCGGTGCGGGCTTCACGCTCGAGCCCGGTCATCCCAACGAGGCCGGCGGCGGCAAGCGACCGCTGCACACGATCATTCCCGCGATGCTCGCCGAGGGCGGCCGGATCACGATGCCGTTCGGCGTCATGGGAGGCGCCTACCAGGCGACCGGGCACGCCCGGTTCGTCGCCAACGTCGTCGACTTCGGCATGGACCCGCAGACCGCGATCGACGGGCCGCGCGCGTTCTGGGACGCGGGCGAACTGAAGGTCGAGCGCGGCTATGCGCCCGAGGTCCAGCAGGCGCTGGCCGATCTCGGCCACCGGGTGGCAGTGCCCGAGGGCGCGATCGGCGGGGCGCAGGCGATCCGCATCGACCACGGATCGGGGGTTCTGGAAGGCGGATCGGACCCGCGGAAGGATGGCTGCGCACTCGGCTACTAGCGACAGGCCCCGGCCCGCCATCCTGCGCCCCGGCGCGGCCGCCCTTGTCGCCGGCTCCGTCAGGGCGCAGGATGGCGGGCGCCGTTCGCCCCGCCCGTCCGCGGCCGGGTGCCGCCATCGTCCGGCCGTCGACCAAGCATCGGGTCCCGGGTCCGCGCCCTGACCGGCGTTTGCGCCAGGTCAAGGCGGCCGCCGCGTGCGGAACCGAGGATGGGCGCAACCACCAAAGGAGGGGCCGACATGTCCTACAAGACCATTCTGACGATCGTCACCAACGACGCGACCGCGCCGCAGGCGCTTGCAGCGGCAACGGCGGTCGCGCGGCGCGAGGCGGGCCATCTCGACATCCTCTGCATCGGGATCGACCGGACCCAGACGGGCTACTACTACGCCGGCGCCAACGCGCTGATCCTTCAGGAGACGCTGGAGCGCGCCCAGACCGACGCGGAGGCGCTCGGCAAGCTGGTGAAGGAACGGATGCGCGCCGAGGACATCGCCTGGGGGGTCGAGACGGCGGTCGCGCAGATCGCGGGGCTGACCCGGCTGGTCGCCGAACATGCGCAGTTCGCCGACCTCGTCGTCCTGCCCCGGCCCTACGGCAAGGAGCGCGGGATCGAGGACGAGGCTGCCATCGAGGCGGCGATGTTCGAGGGCCAGGCGCCGGTGCTGGTCGTGCCGGAAGACGGGCTGTCCGCCACGTTCGGTCGCCGCATCGTGGTGGCCTGGAACGAGAGCGCCGAGGCGCTCGCGGCCGTGCGCGCGGCGATGCCGCTGCTCGCGGCGGCCGAACTCGTCGACATCGTGGTGGTCGACCCGCCGCGGCACGGGCCCGACCGGTCCGACCCCGGCGGCCGGCTGAGCCAGATGATCGCCCGGCACGGCGCACGGGCCGAGGTCTCGGTGCTCGCCCGCACGATGCCGCGGGTGTCCGACGTGATCCGCCGGCACGTCGCCGACCGCAGCGCCGATCTGGTGGTGATGGGCGCCTACGGGCATTCGCGCTTCCGCGAGGCGATTCTCGGCGGCGCCACGCGCCATATGCTCGAGACGGCCGAGGTTCCGGTTCTCCTCGCGCACTGAGGGCGCGCGTCAGCGGCTGCCGGCAACGTCCTTGTGCACGATCACGTCGGCCTGCGGATAGGCATCGATGATCCTGCGCCGAAGCTGCGCGCCGATCTCGTGCGCCTCGCGCAGGGTCTGGTCGCCGTCGAGTTCGATATGGATGTTGACGAAGACGGTCGAACCCGCGGTCCGCGTCTTCAGGTCGTGGAAGCCGCGCACCCCGGGATGCGCGCGCGCGATGGCGGCGATGCCCTCGATCAGCGCGGGGCTCGCGCTGCGATCCATCAGGGCA
Organism: uncultured Rhodobacterales bacterium; assembly: GCA_964645155.1. Taxonomy (GTDB): domain Bacteria; phylum Pseudomonadota; class Alphaproteobacteria; order Rhodobacterales; family Rhodobacteraceae; genus CAZYBG01. Next base: position 46,631 of record CAZYBG010000002.1, read on the forward strand.
TCCCAGGCGCCGCGGAAGATCGACACGGCACCGACCGCGAGCATCAGCGCGGCGCCGAGGGCGACGACGCTGTCGACCTGGTAGAGCCCGAACCGCGCCGACATCCAGAGGGAAAGGATGGCGCCGATATTGGGCAGCAGGTCGCCGAGGTAGTGGAGCGAATCCGCGCGCACCACGCGGCTTCCGGTCCGCCGCGCGACGCGGCGCTGCCAGAGGACGAGGCCCACTGTCAGCGCGATCGACACGGTCATGGCCGCGATCCCGGCACCCTGCGCGGCAAGCGGGTCCGGCGCGTCGGAGAGCAGGCGGCGCACTGCCGCCCAGGCGATGACCGCCGCCGAGGCGAGAACGAAGAGCGACTGGCCGAGCGCTGCGAGGTCTTCGGCCGAGGTGTGGCCGAAGGCGTGATCCTCGTCGGCGGGGCGCGAGGCATAGATCAGCGCCGCGAGCCCGCCGAGCGACACCATGAGGTCCATCGCGCTGTCGGCGAGCGAGGCCGCGATCGACAGCGCGCCGGTCTCGCCCAGCGCCCAGAGTTTCAGGGCGACAAGCGTGAGCGCGACGACGACCGATGCCGTGCCGGCGGAGAGGTTGAGGCGGGTCGAGGCGGGGGGAACGGGCAAGGCGCGACTCCGGCCGGACCTGGACCGCCCGAGCCCTAGCGCCGGATGGCCGCGCGTGCAAGCGGCCGCGTCAGTCCCTGACCTCGCCCGCCGCCACGCCCCACAGGGTCGCGGTCTCGGCCCAGCCGCGGGCACCGTCGGCGGCCAGCCGGCACCAGCCCGGCACGCATTCGCCGAGCCGGGCGATCACGCCGGCCTCGGCATAGGCGTTGACCGGCGCCGCCGCCTCGGGCCGGGCGCGGAGCGGCGTCATGTCGACGTCGACAAGCACCGTGCGCACACCCGAAAGGAGCGTGTAATGCACCCATCCCCCGGCCCCGTCGCGATCGGCGACACGCCGCCAGTGCGAGTACTCCGCCACGATCTGGAGCGGCATGTCGCGCCGCCGGAACACCCAGTCGATCCGGTGGTCGGTTCCCGGGCCGCGGCGCGCATTGGCCTCGTCGGCCTTGAGCGAGACGAACCGCGGCAGCGGCAGGTTGGTAACTGGCCCGCGCTCCTCTGCCGCCGCTACATTCGCCGCGAACAAAAGGAGGAGGACACCCGCAAGGGCCATGCGTCTCATCATCTGATCCGGCTGCCGCCCGTTCTGGTAATCTTGTTGCTCGACCGCTCGCGCGGGGTTCTTGTGCGCGCCCCCTGCATGCGCCACTTTGCCAGCCGGAGCCCGGCCCGAAAAGAGGGGGAGCGCAGGAATGCCCGGACAGCGGCTCAGTGTTGTCGTGACGCGACGGTTGCCCGAGGCCGTCGAGACGCGCATGACCGAGCTGTTCGACGTGACGCTAAGCCCCGACGACCGGCCGATGCCGCGCGAGGATCTGGTCGCGGCGATGCGGCGCGCCGACGTGCTCGTGCCGACGGTGACCGATACGATCGACGCCGCGATGCTGGCGCAGGCTGGCGAACGGCTGAAGCTGATCGCGAGCTTCGGCGCGGGCTTCGACCATATCGACGTCACGACCGCCCGGCAGCGCGGCGTCCTCGTCACGAACACGCCGGGGGTCGTGACCGAGGACACCGCAGACATGGCGATGGCGCTGATCCTTGCCGTCACCCGGCGGATCCCGGAGGGGCTGGCCGTCATGCAGGCAGCGTCCTGGAGCGGCTGGGCGCCGACCGCGTTCCTCGGCGGGCGGCTCGGCGGGCGGCGGCTCGGCATCCTCGGGATGGGGCGGATCGGGCAGGCGGTGGCGCGCCGGGCGCTGGCCTTCGGCATGCAGGTCCACTACCACAACCGCCGCCGGCTGCACCCCGAGGTCGAGGCCGAGCTGCAAGCGACCTGGTGGGAAAGCCTCGACCAGATGGTAAGCCGGATCGACATCCTGTCGATCAACTGCCCGCACACGCCCGCCACCTTCCACCTGATGAACGCCCGCCGGCTCAAGCTGATGAAGCCCTCGGCGGTGATCGTGAACACCTCCCGCGGCGAGGTGATCGACGAGAACGCCCTGACGCGGATGCTGCGCGCGGGCGAGATCGCCGGCGCCGGCCTCGACGTGTTCGAGCGCGGCCACGAGATCAACCCGCGGCTCCGCGCGCTCGACAACGTGGTGCTCCTGCCGCATATGGGCTCGGCCACTGTCGAGGGCCGGATCGAGATGGGCGAGAAGGTGATCGTCAACATCAAGACCTTCGCCGATGGCCACCGGCCTCCCGATCTGGTCGTGCCGAGTATGCTGTAGGCCGCCGCTGCATCGCTAAAGTCCACGGCATCGGTCACCGGACCGCCACCATCCGTTAAACGCTTCTTTCACACTCGGCTTCATCCTCGGCCCCGGGGAATAGGTGTGGTTTCGGGGGCGTGGCGTGGTGGCGTTGACGCATGCGACGAACGTTTCGGGCGGTGCGTCGGCCTATCTGGCCGGCGTCACCGACCTTCAGGTCGTCATGACTGCCGGCGGCCCGGTGCTGCATGCGCTGAGCCGCGCGCATGCCGGCATCGCAACGCTGGGCCTCACGCCGCAGGGCTTGCTGGGGCTCAGCGGGCAGACGGCGTTTCCGGCGGCAGTCACGTCGGATGCCATGCTGGCGTCGGTGACACTGGGGCAGACGGCCTATCTCCTCTCGTCGGCGCAATCGGGCAACACGCTCGCCGGCTTCACGCTTCAGGCCTCGGGTGCCGTCGGTCCGGCGGTTTCGCTGCCCGGCGGCGGCGGCATCGCCGACGAGGCGCCGGTGATCGCGGCGGCCGTCGTGGGCGGCAAGACGTTCCTCGTCTCTGGCGGTCTCGACAGCGCGGGCCTGATGGTGCACGAGCTCGGGCCGGACCTTGCCCTGACGCCAGTCGCGACCGCGCCCGACACCGGCGCGACCTACGCCGCCGACATAGCCGACATCGTGGTGGTCCAGCGCGGCGGGACCACCTTCGTCCTGGTCGCATCGCCGGGCGAGGACGGGGTCGGCAGCTACCGGCTCGACACCAGCGGCGGGCTGACCCCGGTTCAGGGGCTGGGGGGTCCCGCCGCACCGCCGCTTGCCACGCCGACCGACATCGCCGTGATCGACCTCGCCGGGCGGAGCTATGCGGTCATCGCCGCGGCCGGCAACGGAACGCTGACCGTGGTCGAGGTTCTCGACGACGGCCGGATGATCGCGACCGATCAGGTGATGGACACGCTCGGCACCCGCTTCGCCGCGGTTGGCGTGGTCGAGGCCATCGTCGTCGACGGGCGCGCCTTCGTGGTCGCGGGCGGCGCCGATGACGGGATCACGGTGTTCGAGCTTCTGCCGGGCGGGCGCCTCGTCCACACCACAACCTTTGCCGATACCGCCGGCACCACGCTGCAGAACGTCAGCGCGCTGGCGCTGGCCGTCGTCGGCGGCGAGGTCCATGTCTTTGCGACGAGCGAGACCGAACCCGGCGTGACCCAGTTCGTCCTCGACCCTGGCCCGACCGGCTTGCGCACCATCGGCGGGGACGGCGCCGACACCCTGACCGGGACCGCGGGCGACGACATCCTGATTGGCGGCGGCGGCAACGACATGCTGAGCGGCGGGGCCGGCCGCGACATCCTCGTCGATGGCGCGGGCAGCGACAGCCTGCGCGGCGGCGCGGGGGCCGACCTTTTCGTCCTCACGCCCGACGGCGAGGTCGACACGATCCTTGATTTCGAACCGGGGATCGACCGGCTCGACCTGTCCGCCTTCTTCATGCTGTACAGTGCGGCGCAGCTGCAGATCGTCGCCACGGCGACCGGCGCCGAGATCCGCTTCGGCGACGAGGTGATCGTGGTGCAGAGCGCCTCGGGAGACCCGATCGCGCCGGCGACCTTCACCACCGCAACGGTGATCGACATGCCGCGCGTTCATTCGCCGACGATCTGGCTGCCACGCTTCTTCGCCGGTACGCCCGACCACGACGTGCTGGAGGGCGGCCCGCTGGGCGACGGGATCTCCGGGGGCGCGGGCGACGACACCATCTTCGGTGGCGGCGGCGACGACCTGCTCCGCGGCGAGGACGGGGCCGACCGGATCAATGCGGGCGAGGGCAACGACACGCTGCACGGCGGCACCGGCGGCGACTTCCTGATCGGGGCGGGCGGCGCCGACATCCTGTGGGGCGAGGATGGCAACGATCGCCTTTATGGCGGCACCGGCGACGACACGCTCGACGGCGGCCGCGGCAGCGACGAGGTGTTTGGCGAGGAAGGCCACGACCTGCTCTACGGCGACGACGGCTTCGACTACCTGGCCGGCGGCGCCGGCAACGACACGCTCTGGGGCGGCAACGGCAACGACCGGCTGCTCGGCGGCAACGACAACGACCAGCTCTGGGGCGGGCCGGGCAACGACACGCTGTGGGGCGGCCCCTCGGGCAACGACATCCTGCGCGGCGAGGACGGCGACGACTGGCTCTACGGCGAGTCGGGCGCCGACTGGCTCCACGGCGGCGCCGGCCATGACCGGCTGTTCGGCGGCAACGGCCTCGACACGCTGATCGGCGCCGACGGCAACGACACCCTCGACGGCGGGCTGCACGACGACCAGCTCTTCGGCGGATCGGGCGACGACCTGCTGATCGGCGGCGAGGGGGCCGACAGGCTCGCTGGCGAGGCGGGCGCCGACACGCTCGACGGCGGGGCCGGCGACGACTGGCTGGCCGGCGGCGACGGGGCCGACACCTTCGTCTTCCTGCCCGGCGGCGGCCGCGACACGATCGCCGACTTCGATCCCGCCGGCGGCGACGTGATCGACCTTCGCGCGATCGACGCGGTGGCCGACTGGAACGACCTTGCCGCCCACCACCTCGCGCAGACGGCCGGGGGCGCGCTCATCACGCTCAGCGCAACCGACAGCATCCTTCTGGCCGGCGTCGGCGCGGCGGCGCTTGATCCGGGCGACTTCCTGTTCTGAGCGGTGCGAACGGTTTGGTTACCAATCGCCCCTAGCGTCGCCCGGGAAAAGGCGCGGCCAGAACGGAGCATGCGATGCGCGGTATTCTCACCCGGGTTCAGACGGCGCTGCTCTACCCGAGGGCCTACGCAACGGTATTCGCGCAGTCCGAGCTCCAGCGCCTGCGCAGCCGCGGCAAGGCCCCGATGGTCCATGTCGAGGCGCCCTATGCCGGCCAGCCGATCCTCCTCCTCGCGCTCTACGAGAAGGGCGTGCTGCGCCCCGACATCCGGCGCCTCGTCGCGACGGCGAAGGCGGCGGGGCTCTACGTCCTGGCGGTCAACACCCAGCGCCTCGCCGACCCGGCGAGCCTCGCCGGCATCATCGACTGCTATGTCGAGCGGTTCAATTTCGGTCGCGACTTCGGCAGCTACCGCTGCGGCTTCCTGCACATCTACGGGCGGGGCTGGCACGAGCGCTGCCCGCGGCTCCTCATGCTGAACGACAGTGTCTTCTACGCCGGCGCCCCGCTCGGCGCCTTTCTCGCCGACCTGCTCGATGATCCGGGCGAGGCCGTCGGCGCGACCGAGAACTTCGAGATCGACCACCACCTCGGGTCGTTCTGCCTGGCCATCGCCGGCCGGATCCTGCGCGACGCGCGCTTCCGCCGCTACTGGCGCCGCTACCGGCTGAGCGACGTGCGCCCCGAGGTGATCCGCCGGGGCGAGATGGGGCTCTCGCGGCTTCTCAAGCGCTGCGTCTTGTCGCCCGACGCGTTCCGGGCGCTCTACGACGCCCGCCGCGTGCTCGATGCCCTCGCCGGGGACGACGCGCTGGTCGACTTCGCGTTCCGCAACGCGCGCGATTCCGGCTTGGTGGACTGGCGGCGCGCCTCGGCGATCGCGGTGGCCGACGCGTTCGGCCGCGAGCACATCGCCGATCCCTACGCCTCCGACAAGATCGAGCTCACGGTCGGCGGCAATTCTGGGGAGATGCGCAACCGCCATCATGTCGCCGACGTCGCGGGCGCCCGCGCCTATCTCGAGGCGCATCTGGTGCCGGGCCAGTCGGTGCCGGCCGACGCGCTCAATGATCGCGCGGTCGCGCATCTTCTCGAGGTGTTCCTGCAGGGCAGCCAGATCCACCAGAACGCGGTGCTGCTGCTAAGGCTCGGCCTGCCGATCGTGAAGCTCGACGGGATGTTCCGGGGCATGTTCTCGACGCTGGACCTGCGCCGCCTGCTGCGCCTCCTTCCGGCCGACGAGGCGGCCGAACTGGCGCGCCAGTTGCTCGAACGGCCGTTCGGCGGCGCGACGCTCATCGGGTGGAAGCGCGCGGCCTTCTTCCGGGGGCTGATCTGACATGGAGCCGGCCATCGGGCACGCCGAGAGCTCACCGGCGGAGAGCGGCACCACGATTCCGCTGCTCGTTTTCGTCCACGTGCCCAAGACGGCCGGCAGCACGGTCAACGCCGCGCTTGCGCGCTGGCGGCGGGAAGGTGCGGCACATTGCGAACAGATCATCGGCGATCCCGGCCGCCTTGCGGCGCGCGTGCGCGACGCCGCCTGGATCTCCGGCCATGTCCCGTTCGACCGCTTTCGCGCCGCGCTCGCCGCGGTCACTGCGCGGCCGCTGCGCTTTGCCACGCTGATCCGCGAGCCGACGGCGCAGATCGCCTCGCACTACAACTGGCTGATCGAGATCTTCCACCGCGGCCGCGCGTTCTACGACGGCCACCCGCCGGAGATCCGCCGGATCTCGGCCCATATCCGCGCCTCCGACAACAGCGATCCAGGCGTGGTCGCGGCCAATCTCCGGGCCTACGGCGGGCTGTTCCTGAACCAGCAGGCGCGGCATGTCCTCGGCGCCGGGTTCGACTGGTCGTCGGGCCAGGTCTTCGACCGTCTGCTCGCCTACGACCACGTTGCCGCCGACAGCGGGCCCGGCGACCTCGTCTGCCGGATGACGGGACATCCCGCCGCGGCCGCCACGCACGAGAATGCAAGCCCCTACCGCTTCGACCGGGCCGTCTTCGACACCGACGAGATGCGGACCTTCCTGCTCCGGCACCACTTTTTCGACTATGCGCTGCACGACGCCGTCTGTCGGCTCGAGCGGCCGCGCCCGGCGTGACGGCGGCGGCAAAGGCCGGGGCGGCGACCTAGTTCAGCTGCACATGCAGCGGATAGCGGCCGTCCTGGAAATCCCCGAAGAGGTCGTGCAGGTCCGGATGATCGACCGGCTGGCCGGTCTCGTCTGGGATGAGGTTCTGCTCGGACACGTAGGCGACGTAGTAGTCCGTCTCGTTCTCGGCGAGCAGGTGGTAGAAAGGCTGGTCCCGCGACGGCCGGCTGTCCTCCGGGATCGCGCGATACCACTCCTCGGAGTTCGCGAATTCGGGGTCGACATCGAAGACCACCCCCCGGAACGGGTGCTTCCGGTGGCGGACGACCTGCCCAAGAGAATATTTGGCGCGCGTTGTCAGCATGCCATTGCAACCCCCACATCCGAAAAGTAGTCCTCGCCGCGCGGGAATGCAAACAGCCAGCCCGGGAGCGTCAGAAACAGTCTGTGAACATCGTCCTCACAGTGCTGGAGATCGTCGCGCCGGTGTTTCTGCTCGCCGCGATCGGCTTCGCCTGGGTGCGCGCCGGCTACGAATACCGCATGGAATTCGTGACCCGGCTCGCGATGACGCTGTCGGTGCCGTGCCTGATCTTCGTGGCGCTGATGGAGACCGAGGTGGACGGCGGAGCCCTCGCCGCGGTCTCGCTCGCCTCGGTCGTGGCCTACGGCATCGTCACGGTCGTCTTCGCCGGGCTTGTCGCGCTGCTCCGCCTCGACCGGCGCAGCTATCTCGCGCCGCTGATCTTCGGGAACACCGGGAACCTCGGCCTGCCGCTCGCGCTCTTCGCGTTCGGCGACGAGGGGCTCGGCTTCGCCGTCGTCATCTTCGCCGTCATGGCGATATGGTCGTTCACCTTCGGGATCTGGGTCGTTGCGGGCGGCGGCAACCCGCTGCGCGTGCTGAAGGAACCGCTGGTCGGCGCCACCGTGCTGGGCGCGGTCTTCCTCTGGCAGGGCTGGCAGACACCGCGGTTCCTCACGAACACGCTGGAACTGATCGGGCAGCTGGCCATCCCGCTGATGCTCATCACCCTCGGCGTGGCCGTTGCCCGGCTCGCTCCCGTGGGGCTCGGACGGGCGGTCGGGCTGTCGGTGGCGAAGGTCTCGATCTGCGTCGCCGTCGGCTGGGCGGTCGGCCGGCTCTTCGACCTGCCGCCGGTGGCCTTTGCGGTTCTCGTCCTGCAACTCGCGACGCCGGTCGCGGTGACCTCGTACCTGATCGCCGAGAAATACGCCGGCGACGCGGCGTCGGTCGCCGGCCTCGTCGTCGTCTCGACGCTCGTCTCGGTCATCGCGCTGCCCGTCGTTCTTGCATTCGTGATCTGAGCTGCCCGCCGGGGTATTCCCGCGCGCCGAAAAATCCCGTATCCTCGAAAAAAAAGAAGACGGCGAGAGGCAGATGAGCAGGTATCTCCGCGTCGCGGTACTGTTGTTCCTTGCAGCATGCGGGGGCGGCAACTACTCCGCGCCGAAAAATCTTGAAAACGCCTGCGCGTTCCGCGCCGAGCGGCCAGAGTACTTCCGCGCGATGGAACAGACCCAGCGCCGCTGGAACGTGCCCCTCCACGTGCAGATGGCGGTGATCCATCAGGAATCGAAGTTCATCGGCGATGCGCGGACGCCGTTCCGCTATGCGCTCGGCATCATTCCGATGGGGCGCCAGTCATCGGCCTACGGCTACTCCCAGGCGCTCGACGGCACCTGGGACGACTATCGCGCGGCGACGCGGAACCGGCGCGCCCAGCGCGACCGGATCGACGATGCGACCGACTTCATGGGCTGGTACATGAACCGGACGGTGGAGAAGAACGGCGTGCCGCTGACCGACGCGCGCAACCAGTATCTCGCCTATCACGAGGGCCATACCGGCTTCTCGCGGGAAAGCTACAACGACAAGGCCTGGCTCCTGCGGGTCGCAGACAACGTCGCTGCCCGGTCGGTGATGTACCAGGCACAACTCCTGTCCTGCTCCGGCTAGGCCGTCAGGCGCGCCGGCTGGCGAGGTCGGCGACGCCGAGTGCCTCGAGCACCCTGGCCTCGATCTGTGGGGCGTTCATGCCGGCCGCTTCGTACATGTCGGCCGGGCTCGCGTGGTCGATGAAGGTGTCGGGGAACACCATCGCGCGGAACCGGAGGCCGCGGTCGAACACGCCCTCCTCGGCCAGAAGCTGCGCGACGTGGCTGCCGAAGCCGCCGACGGCGCCTTCCTCGATGGTGACGAGCGCCTCGTGATCGGCGGCAAGCCCGAGGATCAGCTCGCGGTCGAGCGGCTTGACGAACCGTGCATCGGCGATCGTCGGGCGGATGCCGCGCTGCGCCAGGCTCTCGGCCGCCTTCCGCACTTCGGAAAGCCGTGCCCCGAAGGAGAGGATCGCGACGCCGCTGCCCTCGGCGACGATCCGGCCCTTTCCGATCTCCAGCGGGCGGCCGCGCTCCGGCATCTCGACGCCGACGCCCTCGCCGCGCGGAAAGCGGAAGGCGATCGGCCCGTCGTCATGAGCCGCCGCCGTGGCGACCATGTGGACGAGTTCGGCCTCGTCTGCCGCCGCCATCACGACGAAGCCGGGCAGGTTGGCGAGATAGGCGATGTCGAAGGCGCCCGCATGGGTCGCGCCGTCTGCGCCGACGAGGCCCGCGCGGTCGATCGCGAAGCGCACCGGCAGGCGCTGGATCGCCACGTCGTGCACCACCTGGTCATAGGCGCGCTGCAGGAAGGTCGAGTAGATCGCCGCGAACGGCTTCATCCCGCCCGCCGCGAGGCCGGCGGCAAAGGTCACGCCGTGCTGTTCGGCGATGCCGACATCGAAGCACCGGCCCGGGAAGCGTTCGGCAAAGAGGTTGAGGCCCGTGCCGTCGGGCATCGCGGCGGTGATCGCGACGATCTTGGGGTCGGCCTCGGCCTCGCGGATCAGGCTGTCGGCGAAGACCCTGGTGTAGGACGGCGCGTTCGACGGCGCGGTCTTCTGCGCGCCGGTCTGCACGTCGAACTTGGCGGTCGCATGGCCCTTGTCGGCGGCGCGCTCGGCCGGCGCATAGCCCTTGCCCTTGCGGGTGATGACATGGATCAGCATCGGCCCCGTCGCCCGCTCGCGCACGGTGCGCAGCACCGCGAGCAGCTGCTCCATGTCGTGCCCGTCGATCGGGCCGAGATAGGAGAAGCCCAGCTCCTCAAACAGCGTGCCCCCGACCGCGAGGTGCTTCAGGATATCCTTGGCGCGGCGCGCGCCTTCGCGGAACGGCTCGGGCAGGAGGCTGACCGCGCCCTTCGCGGCGGCCTTCAGCTCCTGGAACGGCGCGCCGGCATAGAGGCGGGCGAGGTAGGCCGACATCGCGCCCACCGGTGGGGCGATCGACATCTCATTGTCGTTGAGGATCACGAAGAGGCGTTTCTTCAGGTGGCCGGCATTGTTCAGCGCCTCGTAGGCCATGCCGGCGCTGATCGCGCCGTCGCCGATCACGGCGATGGCGTCGCCAAGCGCCGGGTCGGGGGCGCCGCCCAGGTCGCGCGCCACCGCAAAGCCCAGCGCCGCCGAGATCGAGGTCGAGGAATGCGCCGCGCCGAACGGGTCGTAGGGGCTTTCCGATCGGCGGGTGAAGCCCGACAGGCCGCCGCCCTGGCGCAGCGTGCGGATGCGGTCGCGGCGTCCGGTCAGGATCTTGTGGGGGTAGCACTGGTGGCCGACATCCCAGACCAGGCGGTCGCGCGGCGTGTCAAAGACGGCGTGCAGCGCGACGGTCAACTCCACCACACCGAGACCCGCCCCGAGATGGCCGCCGGTCTCGGACACCGCCGAGATGGTCTCGGCGCGGAGTTCGTCGGCCAGCTGCCGCAGCTCGCGGTTGGCGAGGCCCTTGAGGTCCGCCGGCAGGTGGACACGGTCCAGGATCGGGGTCGCGGGTCGCATCGGCTGCCTTGCGCTCCTTCCGTCAGCTTTCGCGCGCGATAACGAAGCGCGCCGCGGCCTGCAAGGTTCCCGCGGCCGCGCCATAGGGGTCGAGCGCGGCCTCGGCCTTCGCCACCAGGTCGGCGGCCCGCGCCCGCGCCCCATCAAGGCCGAGAAGCGAGACGAAGGTCGCCTTTCCGGCCGCGGCATCCTTGCGCAGGCGCTTGCCGGTCTTCGCGTCGTCGCCGGTGATGTCGAGGATGTCGTCGGCGATCTGGAAGGCAAGCCCCAGCGCTGCGGCATAGCGCCCGAGCGGGCCGGTCTCGCCCCGCCCGAGCACCGCGCCGGCCTCGGCCGCCCAGCGGATGAGCGCGCCGGTCTTGTACCGCTGGAGCGCGGTGATCTCGTCGAGCGTCAGGGGCGCCGCGGCGGTCTCGGCGGCGATGTCCTGCGCCTGGCCCAGCACCATCCCGGCGCCGCCGGCCGCCTCGGCCAGCGCGGCGGCGAGCGCGGCACGGATGTCGGCGGGGCAGTCGGCCTCGCCCGCGAGAAGCCCGAAGGCCAGCGCCTGCAGGGCGTCGCCGGCAAGGACCGCCGTCGCCTCGCCATAGGCCACATGCACGGTCGGCCGGCCGCGGCGGAGGTCGTCGTCGTCCATGCAGGGCAGGTCGTCGTGGACAAGGCTGTAGCCGTGGATCGCCTCGACCGCGGCGGCAGCGAAGACGGCATCGTCGGGGTCGACCTCGTGCAGCCGCGCGCCCTCGATCACGAGGAACCCGCGCAATCCCTTGCCGCCCCTCAGCGCGTAGGCCATCGCCTCGGCCACGCGCGAAGGCGGCAGCGCCGCGAGCGTGGCGTCGAGCCGCCCCTGGACCCGCGCCCGCGCCCCGCGCAGGGCGTCCTCGAACATGTCAGAGGCCTTCGGCGGGCTTCGTCCCGACCGGCTGGCCGCCCTCGCCCAGGGTGATCTGCGCCACCTTCTCCTCGGCGGCCTTCAGCTTCTTCTCGCAATGCGTCTTCAGCGCGGCGCCGCGCTCGTAGAGCGCGATCGAGGCGTCGAGCGCCACGTCGCCGCGCTCGAGCTGGCCGACGACACGCTCGAGCTCGGCCATCGCCTCCTCGAAGGTCATCTCGGCCACTGGCTTGTCGCTCATCGCCCACGCTCCATCAGCACGCCCACATGCGCCGCGACACTCGCCGCCAGCGCTCGCAGATCATAACCACCCTCGAGTGTCGAGACCACCTTGCCGCCCGCATGGGCATCGGCCAGGTCGCAGAGACGGTCGGTCACCCACGCGAAGTCGTCCTCGGTCAGTTCCATCTGCGCCAAGGGATCATGCGCATGTGCATCGAATCCGGCGGAGATGAGCAGAAGTTCCGGAGCGAAGTCGTCGAGCGCCGGCAGCACCATTGCCTCGAGCGCCGCGCGGAATGCGCGGCTGCCGGCGCCGGGGGGCAGCGGCACGTTCAGGATGTTGCCATGGGCGCCGGTTTCGTGCCGGTCGCCGGTGCCGGGATAGAGCGGCATCTGGTGCGTCGAGGCAAAGAGCGCGCGCCGCTCGGACCACAGAAGGTCCTGGGTGCCGTTGCCGTGGTGCACGTCGAAATCCATGATCGCGACCCGCGCCAGACCATGATGGTCGAGCGCGCGCCGTGCCGCGATGGCGACGTTCCCGAACAGGCAGAAGCCCATCGCCGTCGCGGTCTCGGCGTGGTGGCCGGGCGGCCGGGTGGCACAGAAGGCGTTCGCCGCCTTGCCCGCGATCACCATGTCGACCGCTGCCGTCGCCGCACCGACGGCGCGCAGCGCGGCGCGGAGAGACCCCGGCGCAAGATGCGTATCGGCATCGAGCGCCACCCACCCCTCGGCCGGAACGGCCGCCCTGATGCCGTCGAGATAGGCGCGCGGGTGGCAGCGCAGGATGTCGGCCTCGTCGCCCACGGGCGCCTCGATCCGCATCAGGGCATCGAAGCGTGGCGCCTCGAGCGCCTCGAGAATCGCCTCCAGCCGGCCGACGCGCTCGGGGTGGCCCGGCGGCGTGACGTGCCCGAGGCATTCGGCGTGGGTCAGAAGCGCGGTGGCCATCCCGCGACGCTAGGCCGCCCCGGCGCGGGCGGCAAGCCGGCTCGCGCGCGCTCCCCGTCATCGCGGGGTCCGGCCCCCGCCATCCTCCAGGTCAGTCGGGGGCGAGCATGTAGCCCGACCCGCGGACGGTCTGCAGGTAGCGCGGCTGCTTCGGGTCGGCCTCGATCTTGCGCCGTAGCCGGGTGATCTGGACATCGACGGCGCGCTCCTGCGCGATCCCGCCGCCGCGGCCGAGGTCCTCGACGAGCCGAAGGCGCGACAGCGCCTCGCCCGGCTGGGCGGCGAAAAGGCGCATCAGCTGCGCCTCGGTCGCCGTGAGGCGGACCGGATCGTCGCCCCGCCACATCTCGCCGCGCTCGACGTCGTAGCGCACCGGCCCGAGCCGAAGCACCTTCGGGCTGGCCTCGGCCGCGCGCACCTCGGGCACCCGCCGCAGGATGGCGTTGATCCGCAGCAGCAGTTCCTTCGGCTCGAAAGGCTTGACGAGATAGTCGTCGGCCCCGGCCTCGAGGCCGGAGATCCGGTCTTCGGTCTCGCCCTTCGCCGTGAGGAGCAGGATCGGCGTCATGATCCGCTCGCGCAGCGTCCGCGTCAGCGTGACGCCGTCCTCGCCCGGCATCATCACGTCAAGGACGATCAGGTCGAACTCCAGCCCGGCGAGAAGGCGGCGGGCATGCGCTGCGTCACGCGCGGCACTGACCAGAAACCCGCTGCGCATCAGGTACTTCTGCAGCAGGCTGCGGATCCGCTCGTCGTCGTCGACGATCAACAGGTGCGCGTCCTGCGCCGTCATGCGTCGCCCTCCTTCATGGCCTGGAAACGTCGGCGCATCTCGGGGTCCATCATCGCCTCGAGGACCTGCCGGAACCCGGCCACGGCCGCCGGCCCCGCGGCACGGTAGGCCGCGCGCATCCGGGCGCGCTGGGCATCGGAAAGCTCGCGCTCCAGGGCCCGCCCGTTCTCGGTGAGGTAGAGGTGACGCTCGCGCTTGTCGCGGCGCCCGACCCGGCTCTCGACAAGCCCGTCCTCAATCAGCGCGCGCAGCACCCGGTTGAGCGACTGCTTGGTGACCCCGAGGATGGCGAGCAGGTTGTTGACCGTGGTGCCGGGCCAGCGGTTGATGAAGTGGATCGCCCGGTGATGCGCTCGGCCGTAGGCATAGGTCTCGAGGATCCGGTCGGGATCGGCGGTGAACCCGCGATAGGCGAAGAACATCGCCTCTATACCCTTGCGCAACTGTTCGTCGGTCAGGAACAGCAGGCTTTCGCCGCTGACCTGCGCCGCGCCTCGGTCGGCCATCTCGCCCCCGCGGGTAAAGTCCCTCTCGCACTGCCTGTTTTATGTCAGCCTTGTTGACTTTCCAAGCCCTCGCTGGTAGCGATCGGCAAGACATGCGCAACATTCTTTCTACGTAGATCAGATGAGCGCAACAATCGGAAAAAATGCTCGCGCGACGGGCGGGAAGGGGAAAGAACGATGGCGGGCGGCTACGACGATCGCGACGGACAAATCTGGATGGACGGCCGGCTGGTCGACTGGCGCGAGGCCAATGTCCACATCCTGACCCACGCGATGCACTATGCCTCGTCGGTGTTCGAGGGAGAGCGTGCCTATGGCGGGCGCATCTTCAAGAGCCGCGAACATTCCGAGCGGCTGCACTTCTCGGCCCGCTGCCTCGACTTCGAGATCCCGTTCACGGTGGACGAGATCGAGACCGCCAAGGCCGAACTCCTCGCCGCCAACGGGCTCAGCGACGCCTATGTGCGCGCCGTCGCCTGGCGCGGCGCGGGCGAGGACATGGGCGTCTCCTCGCGCCGCAATCCGGTGCGGCTCGCTATCGCGGCCTGGGGCTGGGGCAACTACTACGGCGACGCCAAGTTCAAGGGCGCCAAGCTCGACATCGCCCGGTGGCGCCGGCCCGATCCGGCGACCGCGCCGAGCCATGCGAAGGCGGCGGGCCTCTACATGATCTGCACGATGTCCAAGCACGCGGCCGAGGCCAAGGGCTGTTCGGACGCGATGATGTTCGACTATCGCGGCTACATCGCCGAGGCGACCGGCGCCAACATCTTCTTCGTGAAGGACGGCGAGGTGCACACGCCGAAGCCCGACTGCTTCCTGAACGGCCTCACCCGGCAGACGGTGATGGGTCTTCTCAAGGACCGACAGGTCAAGGTGCACGAGCGGCACATCATGCCTGAGGAGCTTGAGGGCTTCCAGCAATGCTGGCTGACGGGGACTGCGGCCGAGGTGACGCCCGTCGGTCAGATCGGCGACTACACCTTCGAGGTGGGGACCCTGACCCGCCAGGTTGCCGACGACTACGAGGCGCTGGTGCGGGCCTGAGGCCCAGAGAACAGGCGCCGGAGAGAAGGGGAGCATCTCTCCGGCGCCCTGGCCAACCCGCATCAGGCTGCGCGGCGGCCTTCATCCCGGCGCGAACTGGTACGAGGGGACGTGCGCCGGTCTGAGCGGGTAACCGCGCCATGGCCAATCTGTTCCCGGCTGGCATCGGTTTTTCTTGCAGCCGCGTTCAAGGTGTCGTCCGCTCCGCGGCTGGCAGGTGGTCGCGGAGATGTATGCACGTTCCGGAACAGGCGCCCGGCCCGGATGTTGGACAGGTATCCCACCGACCAATGGAGCCAGCCATGGACACCACGTTCTTCCTTCCGCTTCTCACGATGATCACGCTGCTCGCCGTCGTTATCTTTGCGCTGGTCAGCAAGCATCGGACCGAACAGCGGCGCCACGACCCGAACGCCCCGAAATCGACCCTTGCGAAGGATGGGCCGCAGGGCGGTGTCGCGCCGCTGACCGACCGGCAGCCGTGACGCGGCGCACCAGGTGGCAGTCGCGCAGGGGCTCGGCCGGGTCCGGCCGGCTCTAGCCGAACAGCATGCGCGTGACCTGCACGCCGGCCCAGGCCGAGACCCCCGTCAGAACGGCGCCCCAGGTGCTGTCGACCGCCACCTGCTCCCATGACCAGCGGCTGAGGGTGGAGAGGTTGGTGAACTCGTAGGTGCCATAGGCGACCGCGCCGAGGATCGCCCCGTTGACGAGGGCCTGGACCGGGGCGTCGGCCCGGAGGGCCGGCCACGAGACGAGCCAGATCAGCCCGGCGACATAGGCGAGGTAGAACGCCACCGCAGGGCCGTAGCGGATCGGGTCGAGGAGCCAGTCGCCGAGATGCTTCTCGAAGATCGGCTTGATCACGCGGCTGAGCATGATCGCGTCGGCGATCAGAAAGACGATCGCCGTCGCGGCATAAAGAACCAGTGCCTGCATCGCGGGCCTCCCCCAGTGCGGGCCGCCGGCGCCCACAAGGTTACCCGGCCCCCTCCTTCGCCACCTAGTCCGCGGGCCGCCCGCCGCCAGCACGCAGCCAGCCTGGCGGAACAGGCGGGCCGGTCGGCCGCCTCCCGCGGGCCCGCGATCCTCAGCGGTTGTAGAGCGCCTCGCACTGGGCCGCATCGCGGGCGGCGAGGGCGGCAAGGTTGGTCCGGCGGCTTTCGAGATTGGCGAGCTTGATGCGCTCGGTCACCGGATTGATCGCCACCGGGCGGGTCTGTGTCGGCTCCTCGCGCTCGGCGCAGAACGACAGCGGGCTGTTCCCGCCGGCGCAAAGCTTGAAGCCCCCCTCGCGCGATTCGTCGGGCTCGAGCGCATATCCGCGGAGGAGGTTCGCCTCGGTGTCGTCGATCAGCCGCTCGACCGTCTCGAGCTCGGCATTGGCCAGCGCGAGGCACTCCTCGCGTGGGCTGGCGCCGCAGGCGGCAAGCGCAAGCAGCAGGAACGCGGCGGGAAGGCGGTGCATGATCGGTCTCCGGGGCCGGCGGCGCACCGCGCGGCCTTTCCGTTCCATGCCAAACCGGCCTGCATTGCGCAACCCGCCATCAGCCCGACGGACAGGCTGCCGCAGCGTCGGCGGCGGCTGCCGCGACAGCGGGCCGGCGCGCCTGGCGGTCGCGCAGGCGGGCCCGCTCCGTCACCGGGTCGATCGCCGTGACCCGCTCGCGCAGCGGCCGCTCGCCCGAGACGCAGAGCGCGACGGGGCTGTCCCTGGCGCAGAGCGTGAGACCCGCGGTGAGCGCCGAGCGGTTCTCCGCCCGGTAGCCGCGCGCGAGCGCCCGCTCGATCTCGGCGATCTCGGCGTCGAGGGTGACGAGTTCGGCCGCGGCGCGGTCGAGGCAGGCCTCGCGCGGCGCGGTGCAGGCCGCGGCGATCGCGACGACGGCGACGAGGAGGCGACGCGTGGCGGGGCGGGGGCGGATACGCATCGCGCGATGATACCTGCTTGCCCTCGCCCTGCCAAACACGCTCTAAGATGCCGGCGCGCGCAGTCCGGGGAAGCCCATGTCCGAGCCATTCGATGACCGCAAGGCCCGCGCCTCGGCCTGGTTCCGCACACTCCGCGACGACATCGTGGCCGCGTTCGAGCGGCTGGAGGACACCCACGCCGCAGGGCCGCTCGCGGACCGGCCGGCCGGCCGGTTCGAGGCGAGCGCGACGCGGCGGCACTCCGACGACGGCTCCGACGCGGGCGGCGGGTTGATGAGCGTGCTGCGCGGCGGGCGGGTGTTCGAGAAGGTCGGCGTCAACGTCTCCACCGTCCACGGCCAGCTCGGCGCCCGCGCGCAGAACGCCATGGCGGCCCGCGGCGTGCCCGGCATGGCGGAGGACCCGCGCTTCTGGGCCAGCGGCATCAGCCTCGTCGCGCACATGCAGAACCCCCATGTTCCCGCCGTCCACATGAACACCAGGATGTTCTGGACGCCCGGCGCGTGGTGGTTCGGCGGCGGGTCGGACCTCAACCCATGCATCGAGTACGCCGAGGACACGGCGGCGTTCCATGCAGTGCTCGAGACGGCCTGCGCCCGCCACTCGGCAGAGTACTACCCGAAGTTCAAGGCCTGGGCCGACGAGTACTTCTTCGTTCCGCATCGCGGCCGCGCCCGCGGCGTCGGCGGCGTGTTCTTCGACGATCTGAACACCGGCGACTGGGAAGACGACTTCGCCTTCACCCAGGAGGTCGGGCGGGCGTTCCTGCCCGCCTTCGTCCCGTTGGTCGAACGGCGGCGCGGCGCCTCCTGGGGCGAGGCGGAGCGCGACCTGCAGCTTGTCCACCGCGGGCTCTACGCTGAATACAACCTCGTCTACGACCGCGGCACCCGGTTCGGGCTCGAGACCGGCCATGATGCCAATGCGGTGCTCATGAGCCTTCCGCCGCTCGCCAAATGGGTTTGAGCCGACGCGACCGACCAGATGGCAGACCCGCCCGATCTTGTCGCGTTCGTCCTCGCCTCGGTGCTGATCGAGCTGACGCCGGGCCCGAACATGGCTTGGCTCGCCATCCTCACGGTGGCCGAAGGCCGGCGCGCCGGCCTTGCAGCGGTGCTGGGCGTCGCACTCGGACTGGCCGCTGTCGGCACCGCGGCGGCCTTCGGGCTCGCCACGATCGTGGCGCAGTCGCCGGTTGCGTGGGAGGTGCTGCGCTGGGCCGGCGTCGCGATGCTGTTCCTGCTGGCATGGGAAGGCTGGCGCGCCGCCGGTCAGGACGGGGCCGGTCAGGAACAGGCCGAGCCGGGCGGCCTCGGCCCCGGCGGCGCCTTCGGCCGCGGCCTTCTGACCAACCTCCTCAATCCCAAGGCCGCGCTCTTCTTCGTGGCGGTCCTGCCCGCCTTCTCGGACCCCGCGGCACCGATCCTCCGGCAGACCCTGGTGCTGACGGCGGTCTATGTCGCGGTGGCCACGGCCATCCACGGCGGGATCGTTGCGCTCGCCTCCGCTGCGCGGCAGGTCGTCGCCGCGCCGGCCCGTGCGCGGACGGTCAGGCGCGTCCTCTCGGCCGGCCTTGCGGCCGTCGCCGTCTGGTTCGCGATCGCGACCGCCCGGTAGTTGCCGGGCGCCTCGAACCGCGGCAGGGTGCAGCCCACCACGAGGAGTGCAGAGATGATCCCGGCCGATCCCGCCTTCGAGGCGACGCTGCGCGCGGCGATCGATGGCAAGACCAAGCCCGCAGGCGCGCTCGGCCGGATCGAGGCGCTCGCCGCGCAGATCGCCCGCCTGCAGCGCAGCCTGACGCCGCGGATGGACCGGTGCCGGCTGACGATCTTCGCGGCCGATCACGGCATCGCCGCCGAGGGTGTCAGCGCCTATCCGCAGGCCGTCACGCGCGAGATGGTGCGGAACTTCCTCGCCGGCGGGGCGGCGGCGAACGTCTTCGCGCGGGCGAACGGCGTCGAGATCGTGGTGGTCGATGCCGGCGTCGCGGGCGAGCCGCTGGTGCATCCCGCCCTCGTCGCGGCACGGATCGGCCCGGGCACCGCCAACAGCGCGACGGGGCCGGCGATGACGGCCACGGAACTCGCACGCGCGCTCGACCACGGCCGGCGCCTCGGGACGGAAGGCGCAGCCGACGCGGCGGCGTTCGGCGAGATGGGAATCGCGAACACATCGGCCGCGGCCCTCGTCGCCGCGAAGCTCCTCGAAATTCCGCCGGGCGACCTCGCCGGCCGCGGCACCGGGCTCGACGCTGCAGGTCTGGGCCGAAAGCGGGCGGTGCTCGCCAGAGCCGCGGGCAGGACGCCCGACCGCCTCAGACCCGAGGATGCGCTGCGCGAATACGGCGGCTTCGAGATCGCCATGATGACGGGCGCGATGCTGGGAGCGGCAGAGGCGGGGCGGATCGTCCTCGTCGACGGGTTCATCGCGACCGCCGCCGCGGCGGCCGCGCTGGCGATGGCGCCGGCGATCGGCCCGGCGCTCGTCTTCTGTCACGTCTCGGACGAGGCGGGCCATGCGCGGCTCCTCGACGCGCTCGGCGCGCAGCCGCTCCTCGCGCTCGGGTTGCGCCTGGGCGAGGGCACCGGGGCGCTGCTGGCCTGGCCGCTCGTCAGGGCGGCAGCGGCGATGCTGACCGAAATGGCGAGCTTTGAAAGCGCCGGGGTCAGCCGCGGATGAGACGGCGATGATGCGCGGAGTGGAAGCACGGGCCGAGTTCCTCCTGGCGCTGCAGTTCCTCTCCCGGCTGCCGCTGCCCGATCCCGGCTACACTCCGGAACGGATGGCCGCCTCGATCCGCTGGCACCCGGCGGCCGGCGCCGCCATCGGGGCGCTCGTCGGGGCGGTGTGGCTCGGCGCCTCGGCGGTCTTGCCGGTGGTCACGGCCGTGATCGTTACCACGGCCGCGGGCCTTCTGCTGACGGGTTGCTTCCACGAAGACGGCTTCGCCGATGCCTGCGACGGCCTCGGTGGCGGGGCGACGCGCGAGCGCGCGCTCGAAATCATGAAGGACAGCCGGCTTGGCACCTACGGGGCCGCAGGCCTCGGGCTGATGCTGGCCGGACGGATCGCCGCGCTCGCGGCCCTCGCGCCCGCGGTTCCGCTGTTCTGGGTGCTGCTTGCGGGGCATGCGGCAAGCCGGGCCGCATCCGTCAACGTCGTCGCCACGTCCGCCTATGTCCGCGACCACGGAACCGGCAAGCCGGTGGCCGACGGCATCGACGCCGCCGGCCTGCGGTTCGCCATCGGCTCCGGCGCCGCGGCGCTCGTGCCGCTCGCCCTCGCGGCGGGCCTGCTGCCGGTACTCGCAGGGCTGGCCGGGCTCGTCGCCGGCGCCTGGGCGATGCGGCGGACGTTCGAGCGCAAGCTTGGCGGCTATACCGGTGACTGTCTCGGCGCCGTTCAGCAATGCGCCGAGATCGGCTTCTACCTCGGCCTGCTGGCATGGCTCTGATCCTGCTCCGGCATACCCGTCCGGAGGGCGGTGCCGGGGTCTGCTACGGGGTCACCGACCTGCCGCCGGGCGCCGAGATCGGACGCGAGGCGCGGCGCCTGGCCGCGCAGCTTCCCGCGGCGGGGCGGATCGTGACCTCGCCGCTCGCCCGGTGCGCGCGCCTGGCCGAGCTGCTGGGCATGGCCCGCGGCCTGCCGCTGACCGTCGATCACAGGCTGGCCGAGCTCGATTTCGGCGCCTGGGAGGGGCGGCGATGGGACGACATCCCGCGCGCCGAGATCGACGCCTGGGCCGCGGACCTGATGCATGCCCGCCCGCATGGCGGCGAGAGCGTCGCCATGCTTGCCGAGCGGGCGGCGGCCGCGCTCGACGAGGCCGATGGCGCTCTGGCCGTGACCCATATGGGCGTGATCCGCGCCGCGCTCGCCCGGGCCGGGCGGCCCGGCGCGTGGGAAACGCGGCTCGGCTTCGGCGAATGGCTGGTGCTGCCCGCCGCTACCCGCGCAACGCCGCGAGCATCAGGTGCACGTTCTCCGGGTCGGCGTCCGGCGTGATGCCGTGGCCGAGGTTGAAGATGTGGGGGCCTCCCGCGAAGGCGGCCTTGATCCGCCGCGTCTCCTCCACCAGGCGCTCGCCGCCCGTGACCATCAGCCTGGGGTCGAGGTTGCCCTGCACGCAGCCATCGGCCTGGACATGGGCCGCCGCCCATTCCGCCGCGACCGAGTTGTCGATCGCGACGCAATCGGCACCGGTGGCCCGGGCGAAACCGACATAGCGCTCGCCCGCCTCGCGCGGGAAGGCGATCACCGGCAGCCCCGGATGGCGCGCCTTGAGCGCGCCGATGATGGCGCGCGATGGCGCGACGGCGAAATCCTCGAAGTCCTGCCCCTGGAGCGAACCCGCCCAGCTGTCGAACAGTTTCACGACCTCGGCGCCGGCCTCGACCTGCGCCGAGAGGTATTCGACGGTCGCCTCGGTCAGGAGGTCGATCAGCTGCTGGAACAACGCGCGGTTTTCGGTCTTGAGACGGTGCGCCGGGCCCTGGTCGGGCGTCCCGCGGCCCGCGATCATGTAGGTCGCCACGGTCCAGGGTGCGCCGGCGAAGCCGATCAGCGCGGTCTCGCGCGGCAGGCCCCCGGCGAGGATGCGCAGCGTATCGTAGACCGGCGCGAGCGTCTCGTGGATGTCGTCCCGCCCGCGGAGCCGGGCGAAATCCGCCTCGGTCGTCAGGGTCGACAGGCGCGGCCCTTCGCCCGTCTCGAACCAGAGCGCGGCGCCCAGCGCCTGCGGCAGCAGCAGGATGTCGGCGAACAGGATCGCCGCGTCGAAGCCGTAGCGGCGGATCGGCTGGAAGGTGACCTCGGCCGCGAGTTCGGGATTATAGCAGAGCTTGAGGAAATCGCCCGCCTGCGCGCGCGTCGCGCGGTATTCGGGCAGGTAGCGGCCGGCCTGGCGCATCAGCCAGACCGGCGGCACCGGCAGCACCTCGCCGGCGAGCGATCTGAGCAGCGCTTTCGTTTCCGCCATCCATCGTCCTCCGCCCGGCCGGATGCCGAGCTCCGCGTTTGGACAAGGCAGGCGTCAGGTTGTCAATACGCGGGTCATTGTCAGGCGCGATTGTCACGGGCTATGGCTTGCGCCATGGCACTTGACCTTCCCAGCCCCGCCTCGCCCCTCCGGATCGGCACCCGCGGCTCGCCGCTCGCGCTCGCGCAGGCGCACGAGACCCGGTCGCGGCTCATGGCCGCGTGGGACCTGCCCGAGGGCGCGTTTGCGATCGTCGTCATCACGACCACGGGCGACCGCGTGCTCGACCGTCCGCTGGGCGAGATCGGCGGCAAGGGGCTCTTCACGCGCGAGATCGAGGAGGACCTGCTCGCGGGCCGGATCGACCTCGCCGTGCACTCGACGAAGGACATGCCCACGATCCAGCCGGGCGGCCTCGTCCTCGACAGCTACCTGCCGCGCGAGGATGTGCGCGATGCCTTCGTCTCGCCGACGGCCGGCCGGCTCGCCGACCTGCCGCACGGCGCGGCGGTCGGCTCGTCGTCGCTGCGCCGACGCGCGCAGCTGGCGCACCGCCGGCCGGACCTGCGCATGGTCGAGTTCCGCGGCAACGTCCAGACCCGGATGCGCAAGCTTGCCGAAGGCCAGGCAGCCGCCACCCTGCTCGCGATGGCGGGACTGAACCGGCTCGGCATGGCCGATCTGGCCCGGAACCCCATCGACCCCGACGAGATGCTGCCGGCCGTCGCCCAGGGCGCGATCGGCATCGAGCGGCGCCGCGACGATGCGCGGGTGGCGCATCTTCTCGAGCCGATCGCCGATGGCCCGACGGGCCTCCGGCTGGCCTGCGAGCGGGCGTTCCTCGCCGCGCTCGACGGCTCGTGCCAGACGCCGATCGCAGGGCTCGCCGAGCTTGCCGGCGGGTCGATCCGGTTCCGCGGCGAGATCCTCAGGCCGGACGGCTCGGAGGTGATCGCGGGGGACGAGACCGGCGCGGTGGAGGACAGCGCCGAGATCGGCACGGCGCTTGCACGCATGCTCCGCGCCCGGGCGCCGGAGGGCTTCTTCGACTGGACTGGGTGACGCCCGCGGCACGGCCCCCGCGGGCGATGGCGCGGCGTTCGGCAAGCCGCGCGGCCGATCGGCGCCGAGCGCCCGCACGGCCCATTGACATTCCGGCCGCCGACACGATTTCACTTGCCTTGTTCAACCGCCGGGAGGTGTCGGTGCTGCTGGTAAGAACGGTCGTCAAGGCAAGCGACATCCACGGTCTCGGCGTCTTCGCCGACGAGCCCATCGCGCAGGGCACGCCGATCTGGGCCTACGAGCCATCGCTCGACCGGATCATCCCGGTCGCCGAACTCGCGCGCTATCCCGACCATATCGTGGAGTATCTCGAGACCTACTGCGAGTACTTCCCCGAGCTCGGCGTGCTGGTCCTTTCGGGCGACAACGACCGCTTCACCAACCACGCCTCGACGCCGAACACGACCGTCGTCCTGCCGAACCTGCCGGAGGCCAGGATGATCGCGGCACGCGACATCGCGGCGGGCGAGGAGATCACCTGCGACTATGCCGTGATCCGCACGCGGATGTACGCCGCGCCGGCGGTCCACGCGGTCGCCTGACGGGTTCAGCCGAAGCTGCCCACCACGTCGTACATCACCGGCTCGAAGCTCTTGCAGAGTTCGTTGATTCGCCGGTTGCGCCGGCGCATCTCGTCCGACCGCAGCATCGAGAGAAAGTCCTCGCGGCGCTGCCATTGCGAGTAGTTGGCGATCCGCGTCTGCGCGTCGTTGACATGGAGCGCCGCCGCGATGAATCCCGGCTGCGCCGAGATGAAGGCGGCATAGGCCTCCTGCAGCTCGTCTAGGAGGTCCTGGCAGGTGCCGGGCGTCACCTCGAACGTGGTGATGACGGTCTGCAGCGCGGCGCCCGGTTCGATCCTTGGCATTGCGTCCTCCGTTTGCCGCAGTATAGCGCGCGACCGCGGGATCGCCTATGCGCCCCAGTCCGCGCCCTGCATCTCGACCAGGCGCGAGGCGGTGCGGGCGAATTCGAAGCTGCCCTCGCCCTCGATGTAGAGCCGGTCGGGCGCATCCGCCGCGGTCGCGATCAGCCGCACGCGCGCCTCGTAGAGGGCGTCGACCAGCGTCACGAAACGGCGCGCCTGATTGTAGTTCTCCGACGACAGGCGCGGGATGTCCTCGACGATCAGCACCCGCACGGCCTGCGCCAGCGCGAGGTAGTCCGCCGGGCCGAGCGGCCGCCCGCAGAGATCCCAGAACGAGGCACGGGCCACGCCGGCGGCGAAGGCCGGCAGCGTCAGGTCGCGGCCCTGCACCCGGAGCGTGAGCGGCCCGGCCGCGTCGCCCGCGAGCGAGATCCAGATCGCATCGACCGCTTCCCGCGCCGCCGCGTCGGCGGGGTGGAAGTAGACCTGCGCGCCCGCAAGCCGGTCCTGCCTGTAGTCGGTCGGGCCGGCAAGCTCGCGCACCACCATCCGGTCCTTCAGGAGCGCGATGAACGGCAGGAAGATCTGGCGGTTGAGCCCGTCCTTGTAGAGATCGTCGGGCGGCCGGTTCGACGTGGTCACCACGACGACGCCGCTCGCGAACAGCTTCTCGAAGAGGCGGCCGACGATCATCGCGTCGGTGATGTCGGTGATCTGCATCTCGTCGAAGGCGAGAAGCCGCAGTTCGTCCGATACCGCCTGCGCCACCGGCGCGAGCGCGTCGTCGACGCCCCGCTTGCGGGCGGTGTTCAGGCCGGCGTGGACCTCCTGCATGAAGGCGTGGAAGTGGACGCGGCGCTTGGCCGGCGTCGGCGCGGCGGCCACGAAGAGGTCCATCAGCATGGACTTGCCGCGGCCGACCCCGCCCCAGAGATAGAGCCCGCGCGTCACCTCCGGCGGCCTGCGGAACAGCCGCCCCAGCCCCCGCGGCTCGCGGTGTTCGGCAAGCCAGGCGGCGATGCGCTCGAATTCCGGCAGCAGCGCGTCCTGCGCCGCGTCCGGGCGCAGCGTGCCGGCGGCAATGCGGGCGCGGTAGAGGTCGGCGACTGTCATCGGTCCTTCGAGTAGCCGGGCCGGTGGCGGCGGGCAAGCGGCGCGCCCGATCGGTAACATCACGGGATTTGATTTGACCTTCCCGGACCCGCCGGCGACCGTCCGCCGCCGTCAGGAGTCCGCCGATGCCAACCCGCACCCCGCTTGTCACGCCGGTCCTGATCGGCGGCTGCATCATCATCATGCTGTCCTTCGCGGTGCGGGCCAGCTTCGGTCTGTTCCAGATCCCGATCGCCGAGGATTTCGGCTGGCTCCGCGCCGAGTTCTCGCTTGCCATCGCGATCCAGAACCTCGCCTGGGGCATCGGCCAGCCGCTGTTCGGGGCGGTTGCCGAGCGCTTCGGAGACCGCAGGGCGATCGTTGCGGGGGCGCTGTTCTACGTGGCCGGTCTGGTGCTTTCGGCGCTTTCGGTCACCGCAGGCGCGCACCAGTTCCTCAACATCCTGATCGGCTTCGGAATCGCCGGAATGGGCTTCGGCGTGGTGCTCGCCGTCGTCGGGCGCGCCGCCTCGGACGACAACCGCTCGATGGCGCTGGGCATCGTCACGGCGGCGGGATCGGCCGGCCAGGTGATCGGCGCGCCGTTCGCCGAATGGCTGCTCGGCATGATGCCGTGGCAGGGCGTCTTCCTGGTGTTCTCGGGCGTCATCGCGGCATCGCTCCTCGCATTGCCGATGCTCCGCGCGCCGGAGCGCGCCAGCCGGGCCGAGCTCGAGGAGAGCATGGGCAAGGTCCTGACGCGGGCCTTCCGCGACCCCTCGTTCACGCTGATCTTCCTCGGCTTCTTCTCGTGCGGCTACCAGCTGGCCTTCATCACCGCGCATTTCCCGGCCTTCGTGACCGAGCTCTGCGGCCCGATCGACCCCGGCGGAACGCTGCACGCGATGGGCATCACGACGACCTCGACGCTCGGCGCCGTGGCGATCTCGCTCATCGGCGTTGCCAACATCGCGGGAACCCTGGCGGCCGGCTGGGCCGGCAAGCGCTACACGAAGAAGTACCTCCTCGCCGGGATCTACACCGCCCGCACGGTCGTCGCCGCCTGGTTCATCCTGATGCCGATCACGCCGGCCACCGTCATCGTGTTCTCGGTGCTGATGGGCGCGCTCTGGCTGGCCACCGTGCCGCTCACCTCGGGTCTCGTCGCGCATATCTACGGGCTGCGCTACATGGGCACGCTCTACGGGATCGTGTTCTTCAGCCACCAGCTCGGCGGCTTCCTTGGCGTCTGGCTCGGCGGGCGGATGTACGACCTCTACGGCGACTACACGATGGTCTGGTGGATCGGCGTCGGCGTCGGCGCCTTCTCGGCACTGGTGCATCTGCCGATCCGCGAGCGACCGAACGATATCGGCCGCGCCGCGCCCGCCTGAAGCCGGCGCTCAGCGCCAGCGCGAAAGGATGTAGCGCGCCGTCATCAGGTCGAGATGGGCGCCGCCGCCGTTCTTGAACAGCGTGATCTCGTCGTCCGACTTCCGCGCGAAGGCCCCGGTGGCAAGGTCGTAGTAGTCGGCGACGATCTCGGCCGGGGTGATGACGCCCTGCTTCAGCGGCGTCCGCAATTCGCCGATGTGGTCGAGCACGGTCTTGCGGTTGTCGACGAAGATCCGCGACTTGAGCAGCGCGGTGTCATCCACCTCGCGCATGTCGTGGCGGTAGGCGCCGATCAGGTCGACGTGCTGGCCCGGCCGCAGCCACGCGCCGCGGATCAGCGGCGTCGTCGACATCGTGGCCGATGTCACGATGTCGGCCGCCCGGACCGCCGCCTCGAGGTCATCGACGACCTCGGTGCGCGCATCGCCCTTGGCCATCTGCTCAGCCCGCTGGCGCGAGCGGTTCCAGACCTGGAAGACCGCCTCGGGAAAGGCCGCCGCATAGGCCTCGCGCAGCGAGCGGCCGACGGTGCCCGCCCCGATGATGAGGATGCGCCGGCTGTCGGGCCGGGCCAGGCGGCGGGCCGCGAGCAGGCTGTCGCCGGCCGTCTTCCACTTGGTGACGAGGTGGAAGTCGATCAGCGCCTCGAACTCTCCCGTCGCGTCGGCGAAAAGCGCGACGGCACCGTTGACGGCGGGCTTTCCCTGCGCCGGGTTGCCGGGAAAGACCGTCGCGGACTTGACCAGCGCGCCGAGCCCGTCGATGACCGCCGCCCGCGACAGCAACGTGTCGTCGCCCCGGTAGAGGAACGTGTCGCCAAGCCCGCTCAGCGGAAGCCGGTGGCCCTCGGCCAGCGCCTCGGTCAGGTCCAGCCAGTCGAGACGCGCCTCGCCCTCGGTGAAAGGGATCATGGTCGGGTTCATCGGGGCCTCCTCCCGCTCAACGGGCCGGCGGCCGGATGGCCGCGCTCTGCTGATCGACCGCCTCGCGCCAGATCAGGACGAGGCCGGCGCCGAGGATCAGCGCGATCCCCGCCCAGGCCATCGCATCCGGCCAGTCGCCGAAGATCGTGTAGCCCCAGAACACGGCCAGCGGCATGGCGGCATATTCGACCGGGGCCACCAGCGCCGCCTCCGACAGGCGGTAGGCCTGGCTGATCGCCCAGCCCCCGAGGACGCCGACCACCCCGAGAAGCGCCATCAGGCCGAGATCCGCCGCCGGCGGCGGGGCCCAGGCCCGGAACAGGAAGTCGAGCGAAGGATGCTCCGAGCCGGCGAAACCACCATGGCCGAGCGCCAGCCCGAAGGCCGCGCTGGTGACGAGGAACACCGCCTGGATCGAGAAGGCGAGGCTCGTCGCGTTCTCGGTCCCGCCGATCCGGCGGGTAATGGTCTGCAGGATGGCATAGGCCAGCGCGGCCGCCAGCGGCAGAAGCGCCGCGATCTGGAACGCATCGGTGCCGGGCCGGAGCACGATCCCCACGCCGACCAGCCCCGCCGCGATCGCCGCCCAGCGCCGCGGCCCGACCTTCTCGCCGAGGAACACCACCGAGAATAGCGAGATCAGGAGCGGGCTGACGAAGAAGATCGCCACCGCCTCGGCAAGCGGCATCGCCGCGAGGGCGAGGAAGAACGTGACATTGGCGATCACGACGCAGATGCCGCGGAGGATGTGCATCCATGGCCGGCGGGTGCGCAGCTGCGCAAGGCCGCCGGTGAGGGGCACGATCACCGCCATCAGGAACAGGATGCCGATGCCGGAGCGGATCAGCACGATCTGGTGCAGCGCATAGTCGCCGCTGAGGAACTTGATCAGGACGTCGTTGGCCGAGAACAGGGCCACGCCCACCAGGGCCCAGGCGGCGCCGGCGATCGGCGGTCGGTCGGTCAGGGACGGGGTCATGGCCCCGCTTATGCCGGGCTGGAAGGACCGTCCAGCCCTATCGCGCGACCTGGCGCAGCGCGCGGTCGAGCGCGTCGAGAAACCGCGACCGGTCGGCTTTCGAGAACGGCCTGCCGCCGCCCTGGCGGAACGGATCGGCGGCGCGCAGGTCGGCCATCAGGTCGCGCGTCGCCAGCGCGTTGCCGACATTCGCCGCGGTCAGCCGCGACCCGTCCGGGCGCAGGACGACGGCGCCGGCCGCCACGCATCTCGCCGCAAGCGGCACGTCGCTGGTCAGCACGATGTCGCCCGGGGCCACGCGGTCGGCGATCCACCGGTCGGCCGCGTCCGGCCCCTCGGCGACATAGACCGCCTCGACCAGCGGGTTTGGCGACGGGCGGATGCCGCCGTTCGAGACCAGGACCAGCCGGACCCCGAACCGGGTGGCGACGCGCTCGGCCTCGGCCTTGACCGGGCAGGCATCGGCATCGACATAGACCGTCATTTCCGCCCCAGCCGTTCGGCGTGGAAGGCGAGGTGATCGGGCATGAAGGTCGCGACGAAGAAGTAGCTGTGATCGTAGCCCGGCTGCATCCGGAAGGCGCCGGGCTGGCGCCGCGTCACCATCGCCGCGGCCAGCGCCTCGGGCTTCAAAAGGTGCAGGAACTGGTCCTTCGCGCCCTGGTCGACCAGGATCTCGCCGCCGAAGACCCGCTCGCGCAGCAGCAGCGTGGCGTCGTGCGGCGCCCAGCGGCTTTCGTCGGGGCCGAGATAGGCCGCGAACTGCTTGCGCCCCCAGTCCGACGCGCCGGGATGGCCGATCGGCGCGAAGGCCGAGACCGAGCGGAACCGGCCGGGGAACCGCAGCGCGAGCGTCAGCGCCCCGTGGCCGCCCATCGAGTGCCCGGTGACGGCCTGCCGTTCCTCGTCGAGCGGGAAGGCGTTGAACAGCAGCCTCGGCAACTCGTCCGAGACGTAGTGCCACATCCGGAAATGCTGCGCCCAGGGCGGCTCGGTCGCATCGACGTAGAACCCCGCGCCCTGGCCCAGATCGTAGGCCGCATCGTCGGCGACCCCGGCCCCGCGCGGCGAGGTGTCTGGAAACACCACGGCCACCCCGTGCCGCGCCGCCTGCGCCTGTGCGCCGGCCTTCACCATCGCGTTCTCGTGCGTGCAGGTCAGCCCGGAGAGGAACCACAGCAGCGGCACCGGCCCGGACTCGGCCTGCGGCGGCAGAAAGAGGCCGAAAGTCATCTTCGTGCCCGTCGCCTCCGACGCATGGGCGTAGACGCCCTGCACCCCGCCGAAGCACCTGTTCTCTGCCAGCGTCTCCATCGCGCCTCCTTTCTTGTTCCCACGCCGCCCCTCGCCGGGGCGCCCCCACATTCACTCCGCACCGCCCTCAGCCGACCAGCGCGATGACCGCCGAGACGGTCAGGATCGACAGCGCGGTCGAGATCAGGATCGACGCCGACACCCGTTGCGGCGCCACGCCGTAGTGCTGCGCCAGGATATAGACGTTGCCTGCCACCGGCAGCGCCGCGGCGGCGATCATGACGCCCGCCGCATAGCGCTCGACCTCGAATATCACCAGGGCGGCGAACGCGACCGCGGCGGGATGCAGCACCAGCTTGGCGAAGCTGAGCCAGATCGCCACCCGCAGCCGCTCGGCCGACTTGGTCGCCAGCGAGGCGCCGATCGCGAAGAGCGCGCCGGGCGTCGCCGCCGCGCCGAGGATCGCCACGAAGGCGTTGACCGGCCCCGGGATCGGCAGGGCCGAGGCCGACCAGGCAAGCCCGAGGCCGATCGACACGATCATCGGGTTGGTGAGCAGGCCGCGCGCCACTGTCCGCAGGACGGCGGGCCGCAGCCGCCCCTCGCGGCTGCCGGTGATCAGGATCACGATGAGGCTGCCGAACACGACCAGATCGACGGCGAGCACCAGCATGATCGGCCCGATCGCCGGCTCGCCCAGCAGAAGGACGAGCATCGGGATCCCGAGGAACCCGACATTGCCGATCACCGCGACCTGCGCCTCGACGGCAGCCTCGGCCACCGGGATGCCGCGCAGCCACGCGACCAGCGCGGCGACGAGGTAGACCGCAGTCGTCGCCGCGAGGTAGGCGGCGACGAAGGTCCAGTCGAGCACCTCGGCCAGCGACAGGTTGGCCGAGAACCGGAACAGCATGGCCGAGAGCGCGAAGTAGAAGACGAACTTGGTGAGGTAGGCGGTCGCCTCGGGCGTGAAGAAGCCCGTCCGACCCGCGCCATATCCAAGGCCGATCAGCGCAAAGAAGGGCAGCGTCTGGAGCAGGACCGCAAGCATCGCCCCGGCGCCTAGCACGGTGGCGCGGCCGCGGTAACCCCGGCCGCGCCCGGCCAGCCGCGGACAGTCAGGCGCGGACGGTCAGGATCTCGGCGAGCGGCTTCTTGATCTTCGCCACTTCAGGCACCGTCGCATCCTCAGCCGCAACGCCCGCGGCCAGGATCATGACCGGCTTTTCCTCCTCCGGCCGGCCGAGGAGGGGGGTGAGGAACTTCATCGGGTTCGGCGTGTGGGTCAGGCAGGACAGGCCGGCATGGTGCAGCGCGGCGATCAGGAAGCCGGTGGCGATGCCGACGCTTTCGGGCACGTAGTAGTTCTTGTAGCGATGGCCGTCCTTCGTCATGCCCCAGCGCTGCGCGAACACCACGATCAGCCAGGGCGCGACCTCCAGATGCGGCTTCGACACGCCGGTGCCGATCGGCTCCAGCGCCTTCAGCCATTCATCGCCGGCGGCGCCGTCGTAGAAGGCGCGCTCCTCGTCTTCGGCGGCGGACCGGATCCGCGCCTTCAGCGCCGGCTCGCCGACCGCCACGAAGTGCCAAGGCTGGTGGTTCGCCCCCGACGGCGCGGAACCGGCCGCCGCGACGCAGGCCGCGATGACCTCGGCGGCCACCGGCGTCGGGGCGAAGTCGCGCACGGTATGGCGCTTTTTCATGTAGTCGCGAAAGGCCTCCGCGGCGGCGCGCGACGCATCCGGTGGCAGCGCGACGCGGTCCGGCAACGGCAGGGGCCGGTACTCGACCTTCTCGCGGACATACATCGCTACCCTCCCCCGATCAGTACGCCGGCGGCGAAGACCAGCGCCCCGCCCAGAACTACCTGGAACGCGGCGCGCAGGAAAGGCGTCTCCATGAACCGGTTCTGGATCCAGGCGATCGCCCAGAGTTCGACGAAGACGACCGCGATGGCGATGGTCGTCGCCGTCCAGAAGTCGGGGATCAGGTAGGGCAGCGCGTGGCCGAGGCCGCCGATCGTCGTCATCACGCCGGAGGCGACGCCCCGCTTGACCGGCGAGCCGCGGCCGGAGATCACGCCATCGTCATGCGCCGCCTCGGTGAAGCCCATGGAGATGCCCGCGCCCACCGACGCGGCGAGCCCGACGAGAAAGGTGGTCCACGGGTCCTGCGTCGCGAACGCCGTGGCGAAGATCGGCGCCAGCGTCGAGACCGAGCCGTCCATCAGCCCGGCAAGCCCGGGCTGCACCCAGGTCAGGATGAACTGCCGCCGCGCGGCGCGGTCCTCGCCGCCCCGCGCCGCGTCGCCCAGATGCTCGGCGGCCAGCGTGCCCGCGAGGTTCCCGTGCCCCGCCTCGGCCGCGGCGAGGTCGCCCAGCAGCCGGCGCGTCTCGGCGTCGGCGGTGCGCTGCACCGCGGATGTGTAGAAGCGCTCAGCGTCGCGCTCCATCTGCGCGGCCTCGTCGCGCATCCGCTCGATGCCGAGATTGGCGATCAGCCAGACCGGTCGCCTCGCGTAGTAGCCCGACACATGCTCGCGCCGGATCAGCGGGATTACCTCGCCGAAACGGCGCCGGTGCAGGTCGATCAGGCGGTGGCGGTGGGTGTCCTCCTCGCCCGCCATCCCGTCGAACACCGCCGCAGAGGCGGGATAGTCGGCCCGCAGCCGCTCGGCATAGGTCCGGTAGATCCGCCCGTCGTCTTCCTCCGACGAGATCGCAAGCGCCAGCACCTCCTGCTCGCTCAGGTCCGCAAAGCGCCGGCGGCTGCCAAGGCCGGGGATCATGACAGGCTCCCAATCTGGAACCATTCCAAACTATCCCCCGGCGGTGCCGATGCAAGCCCGGCAGGCTGGCAAATCGCTCCCCGCGCTCCCATCTGTTGCCTGGACTGAACGGGACGGTCTATCTTTCGGCGAGACGGGCGGGAGGCTCCAATGCAGATGGCGAACGGGCTGCCCCGCAAGGGGCGCAAGGTGGAACAGGTGCTCGACGGCGCCCGCGAGGTCTTCCTCGCCGACGGGTTCGAAGGCGCGAGCGTCGATACGATCGCCCGCACGGCCGGCGTTTCCAAGGCCACGCTCTACAGCTACTTCCCCGACAAGCGGCTGCTCTTCATGGAGGTGGCGCGCTGTGAGTGCGGCCGCCAGGCCGATGCCGGGCTTGGGCTGATGCAGACCGACGCACCGCCGCGCGAGGTGCTGACCGAAGCCGCGCACCGGATGCTGTGCTTCTTCCTGTCCGACTTCGGCCTGAGGGTGTTCCGCATCTGCGTGGCCGAGAGCGACCGCTTCCCCGAGCTCGGCCGCGAGTTCTACGAAAGCGGTCCCGCACTGGTCCGAGGGCGGCTCGTCGCCTACCTGCGCGGCGCCGTCGGGCGCGGCGAGCTGGTGATCGACGACCTCGACCTCGCCGCCGACCAGTTCGTCGAGCTCTGCAAGGCCGACCTGTTCCCGCGGCTGATGTTCGGCGTCGGCGCCGGCGTCACCGAAGCCGACCGCACCCGGGTGATCGACGGCGCCGTCGAGACGTTCATGGCGCGCTACGGGGCCGCCCCCTAGTCCACCCGCCGGACATAGAAGTGGTGCCCCTCGCGCTTCGTCTCGAAGCGCTTCAGTTCGGCGATGAGGTCCGAGAGCTTGCGCTTGCCGTAGGTGCGGGCGTCGAAGTCCGGGCTTGCCGCAGTGATCGTCTGGCCGAGCTTGCCGAGCTCGTACCATTCGTCGTCCTGTGCGATCTTGTCCATCGCCTTCAGGATCAGCGGGATCGCCTCCTTCGGGGCCTGCTTGGTGGTCGCGGCCGCCGGCTCGCCGCGCGCCGACGGGGCGGCTTCCTCGACGATGTTCTCGATCAGGATGAAACGGTTGCAGACGTTCCGCAGCGACTCGGGCGCTTTCGCCTCGCCGATGCCGATGACGTCGAGCCCCTGCTCGCGGATGCGGTTGGCAAGCGCGGTGAAGTCGCTGTCGGACGAGACCAGCACGAAGCCGTCGAAGCGCCCCGTGTGCAGGATGTCCATCGCGTCGATGACCAGGCCGATGTCGGAGGCGTTCTTGCCCACCGTGTTCGCCGTCTCCTGATGCGCGACGAGGCCAAGCTCCCGCACCTCCTTCGACCAGCGGTCGAGCCGGCCCGACGACCAGTCGCCATAGACCCGGCGCAGCGCCGGTTCGCCGAGCGAGGCGATTTCCTTGAGGATCGCGCCGGCGAACTTCGCCGGGATGTTGTCGGCGTCGATCAGGACGGCGTAGAGCGGGCGGTCACGGGTGGCCATCAGGGCTGGTACGCGGTCATTTCAGCTCGTCCATCGACGAGATGACCGCGCCGAGAAGCCCGTAGGCGCGCGCCTCTTCCGTGGTCAGCCAGAAATCGCGGGCGGTGTCCTTCGCGATCCGCTCGGGCGTCTGGCCCGTCGCCTCGGCGAACAGCTTGTGGAACCGCTCGCGCATGATCTCGATCTGGCGGGCCTGGATCACCATGTCGGATGCCGGGCCGCCGATGCCGCCCGAGGGCTCGTGCAGCAGGAAGCGGGTGTTCGGCAGGCAGTAGCGGTTCTCGCGCGCCGCGCCGACGAAGATCAGTGCGCCGGCGCTCGACACCCAGCCCGAGCCGATGGTGCGCACCATCGGTCGGATGAACTTGATCATGTCGTGCACCATGTCGCCCGATTCGACATGGCCGCCGGGTGACGAGATGTAGACGTTGATCGGCTCGTCGCTGTCCTGCGCCAGCGCCAGAAGATGCGTCACTGCGCGGCTGGCGACCTTGTCGTTGATCTCACCGGTGATAAGGACACTGCGGGTCTGGAAGAACAGCTGCTCCATCCGGCCGCCGGGGCCATCTTCCTTCTTCTGGCCGGTGTCGTCGAGCAGCGTGGTGAGCATGGCAACCTCCTATGCGGTCCGGGCGGAGAGTGGCCGAGGCGCGGTCAATAGACAACCACCGACCGTATGCTCTCGCCCCGGTGCATCAGGTCGAACCCCTCGTTGATCCGGTCGAGCGGCAGCATGTGGGTGATCATCGGGTCGATCTCGATCTTGCCGTCCATGTACCAGTCGACGATCTTCGGCACATCGGTCCGTCCCCGCGCGCCGCCGAAGGCGGTGCCCTTCCAGACCCTGCCGGTGACGAGCTGGAACGGCCGCGTCGCGATCTCGGCCCCCGCCGGGGCGACGCCGATGATGATCGACTGGCCCCAGCCGCGATGCGTGCATTCCAGCGCCGCGCGCATGACCTGCACGTTGCCGGTGCAGTCGAAACTGTAGTCCGCCCCGCCGATCTGGTCGAAAGGCGTCTTCGTCATGTTGACGAGGAACGGCACCAGATCGCCCTCGACCTCCCTCGGGTTGACGAAGTGGGTCATCCCGAACCGCTCGCCCCATGCCTTCTTGTCGGGGTTCACGTCGACGCCGATGATCATGTCGGCGCCGGCCAGCCGCAGCCCCTGGATCACGTTCAGCCCGATCCCGCCCAGGCCGAAGACCACGGCCTTGGCACCGACCTCGACCTTTGCGGTGTTGATCACCGCGCCGATCCCGGTCGTCACGCCGCAGCCGATGTAGCAGATCTTTTCGAACGGCGCGTCCTCGCGGACCTTCGCCACCGCGATCTCGGGCAGGACGGTGTAGTTCGAGAACGTCGAGCAACCCATGTAATGCAGGATCGGCGTGCCATCGAGCATCGAGAAGCGCGAGGTTCCGTCGGGCATGAGCCCTTGCCCCTGCGTCGCGCGGATCGCGGTGCAGAGGTTGGTCTTCTGGCTGAGGCACGACGGGCAGGCCCGGCACTCGGGGGTGTAGAGCGGGATCACGTGGTCGCCGGGCTTGACGCTCGTGACGCCAGGGCCGACCTCGACCACCACGCCCGCGCCCTCGTGGCCGAGGATCGCGGGGAACATGCCTTCAGGGTCCGCGCCCGAAAGGGTGAATTCATCGGTATGGCAGATGCCGGTGGCCTTGATCTCGACCATCACCTCGCCGGCCTTGGGGCCTTCGAGATTGACCTCCATCACTTCCAGCGGTTTTCCGGCAGCGACGGCGACGGCGGCACGGGTTCTCATGACTGTCCTTCCCTTCCTTATTGTCCCGCGGCCGCAGCACCGGCGGCGGGACCTTGATGCAGTGCGGCGCGCCGGGGCCATCCGGCCCCCGCGCGCTGTGATCCAGGAGACCTTTCGTCCCCGCGGTCGCGACGCCGCATCGTAAGGGCTGCGCCGGTGCGGGTGCAAGCCGTCCGGCTGAACGCTCGCACCGCCCTACATGGCCGGGCAACCGGGAAAAAGGTATGAGAGCCACCGGAATCCCCGTCAGACCGGGAGGCTCAGCCCGCCCTGCCCCGCCGACTCCTCGGCCCTGTCGAGAAGCCTCTGCAACGCCGCGCCGCGCGCGAAATCGGGCTCGGCCGGCCCCTCGCCCCGGATTGCCGCGATGAAGCGGCGGTAGATCGGCTGCGGCGGGTCGGCCGGGAGGTCGGCCCAGGTCGCGGTGCCGAGATCGGCGCCGAGACAGGCGCGCAACCGGCTGATGCCGCCCTCGAAGGCTACCTCAAGCCCACCCCGGTCGCCGTAGAGGCGCAGCCGCAGGTCGTTCAGGTGGCCCGATGCGAAGCGCGTCGCCGCAACGGTGCCGAGCGCGCCGTTCCCCAGCACCACCTGCATCGTCGCGCTGTCGTTGGCATCCAGCGTGTATGCACCGATGCGCCCGCCGGGGGCCTTGTCGAAGGTTGCAAGCCGGCAGGACACCTCGGCCACGTCGAGACCGGCGACGAAGGTCGCGAAGTCGAGGATGTGGATGCCTACGTCCCCCAGAACGCCCTTCGATCCATGCGACGAGGACAGCCGCCAGAGCCACTGCGGCTCGGTCCGCCAGTCGCCCCAGGCGGGCTGGGTGAGCCAGCTTTGCAGGTAGCTCGCCTCGAAGTGCCGGACCTCTCCGATTGCGCCTTCCCGCACCATCCGCGCCGCAGTCTGCATCGCAGCGACGTTACGGTAAGTGAGGTTCACCATGTTCACGACGCCCGCCGCCCCGGCGGCCGCCGCCATCTCGGCGGCGTGAACCGCGTTGGTCGCCAGTGGCTTCTCGCAGAGCACATGCTTGCCCGCGCGCAGAAGCGGCATCGTCGTGGCATGGTGGGCGGCGTCGGGCGTGACGTTGGTTACCGCGTCGAACCCGCCCCAGGCGAGCGCTGCGTCAAGGCTCTCGAAGCCCTGTGCGATGCCGTGGCGGTCGCAGAACTCGGCAAGTTGCGCGGGCCGGGTGTCGACGCCAGCCACGATCTCGACCCCCTCGATGGCGGAGAAACCCTCGGCGTGGTTGCGGGCCATGCCGCCGGTGCCGAGGATCATCAGGCGGACCGGCTCCATCAACGCAACCCCGCCTCGCCGTCGTTGTGCAGGCGCGGACCCCGCTCCTCGATCGGTTCCAGCGCCTGCCCCACCGGCCGGTTCGGAGCGTCGCCAGGGTCGGCAATGCGCGGCGCGGGGTTGAAGGCCCAGCGCACGCCGTTGGCGATCACGCGCTGCACGTTGGCATCGTGGTAGGTGGGATAGGTCTCGTGGCCCGGGCGGAAGTAGAACACCCGTCCCGCGCCGCGCTTGTAGGTCACGCCGGATCGGAACACCTCTCCGCCCTGGAACCACGAGACGAAGACCGTCTCCATCGGGTCGGGGATGCCGAAGGGCTCGCCGTACATCTCCTCGTGTTCGAGCTCGAAGTGATCGGGCAATCCTGACGCGATGGGGTGGCTGCGCGAGGTCACCCAGAGCCGCTCGCGTTCGCCCGCCTCGCGCCATGACAGGTTGCAGGGCGTGCCCATCAGCCGCTTGAACGGCTTGGCGAAGTGGGCCGAATGGAGAAACACCGCCCCCATGCCGCCCCAGACCGCCTCGCAGACGCGCTCGACAACATGGTCCTGCACCTCGCCGTGCGCGGCGTGGCCCCACCAGATCAGCACGTCCGTTCCGGCAAGCCGCTCGGGCGTCAGCCCATGCTCGGGCTCCTGAAGCGTCGCAGTCGACGCAGCGATCCCGCCCGCTGCGTTCAGCGCGTCGGCGATGCAGGTGTGCATGCCCTTGGGATAGATGTCGGCGACGACCCTGTTCTTGCGCTCATGGACGTTCTCGCCCCAGACCGTCACCCGGATCGTCATGCCATTGCCCCCGCTGGAAACCGGGTGCGCCAGCGCCCCGGATTGCGCTAACGCCGCCCGTTCCGCAGGTGCACCGCAGAGGTGTCCAAGTCAAGCAGTGCCGCCGAGCACCCGTCAGTAGTTGCCCTTCACGCGTTCCTTGGTCGGGTCGAAGTGGGGGAAGGGCACGACACGCGCCCGCAACCGCTTCTGGTCGCCGTCGAGACGCCCCACCTCCAGATCACTGCCTTCCGCAGCATGGGTCACATCAACGCGGGCCAGCGCGATCACCTTGCCCAGAACCGGCGAGCGGACCGCCGAGGTCACGGTCCCGATCTGCGGCTTGCCGACATGGACGCAATCGCCCGGCGTGGGCACGATCCCGCCCTCGATCTCCAGCCCCACCAGCTTGCGTTGCGGGTTGGCCTTGCGTGCCTCCAGCGCGGCGCGACCGATGAAATCGTCGGTCTTGGACTTCAGCGGCACGGTGAAGCCGATCCCGGCTTCCATCGGGTCGGTCTGGTCGTCGAACTCCGAGCCGGCAAAGATCAGCCCGGCCTCGATCCGCAACATGTCGAGCGCCTTGAGGCCAAGCGGGATCATGCCTTGCGGCGCGCCCGCCGCCCAGACCGCGTCGAAGACCGCCGTTGCATCCTTGGGATGGCAGAACACCTCGTAGCCAAGCTCGCCGGAATAGCCCGTCCGGCTCACCACCACCGCCGGCCCGTCGAACCCGCCGATCCGCCCGATGGTCAGCCGGAACCAGCCCAGTTCCTCGACCGTGGGCTGGGCGGGAGGCGTCCAGATCACGTTCTTCAGGATCTCGCGCGACAGCGGCCCCTGAACGGCGATGTTGCAGTGATGGTCGGTCGAGGTCCGCACCCAGGCGTTCAGCCCGTGCTCCTCGGCTTGCTTGCGCAGCCACAGCCCCGACTGGTCGTTGCCGCCGATCCAGCGGAAATTGGTCTCGCCCAGCCGGAACACGGTGCCGTCGTCGATCATGCCGCCGTGCGGATAGCACATCGCGGTGTAGACGATCCCGCCCACCGAGAGCTTGCGGATGTCGCGGGTCACGCAGAGCTGCAGCAGCGCCTCGGCGTCCGGGCCGGTGACCTCGTACTTGCGCAGGGGCGACAGGTCCATCACCACCGCCTTCTCGCGCGCTGCCCAGTATTCCTCGATCGCGCCGTGGTTCGTCATTTCGGCCGGCAGCCAGTAGCCGTTGTACTCGACGAAGTTCCGCGTATGGCGCGCGAAACACTCGTGAAAGCCGGTCTTCTTCGTCTGTTCCAAGTCAGCCCCCGGTGTCTTGCGCCAGCCGATCGAGCGCGGGAAGTCCTCGCCCCTGTCATAGACCCGAAGCTGGATGTCGGTCGGATTCCAGCCGTTCGCGGGGTCGATGTCGCAGGGACAGGCAGTGGAGATGCACAGAAGGTCGGTCAGCGCGCGGACGAGCACGTAGTCGCCCGGACGCGACCAGGGGTCATCCATCGCGATGGCGTGGCTGGCATCCAGCAGTGTGTTGAAAAAGTAGTTGATTGCCGGCCAGCCCGCGCGGGGCCGGATGCCCCAGTTCACCAGTTGCGCGTTCATGTTGTCCGAGCAGTTGATGTGGCCCGGGTAGCCGAGGTCCTCGTAATAGCGCGCGGTGCAAGACAGCCCGAAGGTGTCGTGCCGGCCCACCGTGTCCTGCACGATCTCGATCAATGGTTCGTGGTCGACGCTGAAGTACTTCGCGTGCAGCCCCGGCATCGGGTAGAGCGACCCCATCAGCGAGCGCGTGGTCGTCGGGTCGATTTCGCGCTCAAGCCCCTTGTCGAGCGCGCGCAGCGAGAAGGCCTGGAAGTCGGAGCACTCCCTGCCCTGCACGTCGAGGATCTGGATGAATTGCCCGGCCTTCACTTCATAGGCTATGGCCTGCCCGGGCTGGATGTTGTCGTCGCGCAGCGGGTCGGCCAGCGGGTCGGGCGGCGGCAGCAGCCCGCCCTTTAGCGGCACGGGGTTCGCACGACGGACATAGAGCACCACCTCGGTCGGTGCCCATTGCGCGTGCGGCTCCATCGGCTCGCCCGCGGCACAGACGATGAGAAGGCCGTCCTGCGTGGCGGTAAAGGTCTCGTAATCCCCTGCGCGCGAGCCCTGGGCAAACAGCACCGT
The DNA here is from genome assembly GCA_964645155.1 of uncultured Rhodobacterales bacterium. GTDB lineage: Bacteria > Pseudomonadota > Alphaproteobacteria > Rhodobacterales > Rhodobacteraceae > CAZYBG01. The sequence goes on from CAZYBG010000002.1 coordinate 86,807, forward strand.
GCCATCTGCCCTGCCAAGATCGAAGCCCGACTTCTCCAGCGCCCGCACCACGCGCTTGCCCGAAGGCTCACGCAGGAGCGACGCCTTGAGGCCCGCGGGGTCGCGCCCGCCCGTCGCGCCGATCATCGCGGCATCCGACCGCCCGTCAGGGCCAAAGAACACCACCTCGACCGGCTGGAGGCCCTCGCGGTCCTGAACCGTGATCTCGTCGCCCTTGCGGATCTCGACGGCCCGGCTGCCGCCGCCCGGCACAGGGTGCCGCTCGACACCCGGCGGCAGGACCGGCAGGCCGGGCGTGATGACACCCGCGCGCTCGGCCGGCTGCTCGAACAGGGGACGGGTGTTCATCGCGCCCCCTCCCGACGCGCCGAGCCGGCCTTCGGGGCGGACCTCTCGCGGGAAACGGTCATCGCGCGCACCTCCCATGCTCAACGGTCCGGACTGATGCCCGTCCCCGTTCAGCTTGCCATATTGGCGCGGCCGCCCGTTTTCCAAGCGAAGAGTTTTCACCGCCGTTGCCTCGAATTTCTGATGCCAAATCCCCTTGCAGTTCCTAAGCTGGCGCGGCTTGTCCGGCGCGGCACAGGAGGGACGGCACATGGCGAGGTCACCGACGGGACGGACACCGCTGCGGCGACGCAGCCTGCCGCCGCTCGACTACCTCATCGCCTTCGAGGCTTCGGCGGAATGCACGAGCTTTGCAGGCGCTTCCAAGCGGCTCAACATCAGCGAAACCGCCATCAGCCGGAAGGTGCGGCTGCTGGAACAGCACTTCGGCCTCAGCTTCTTCCGGCGCGGCCACCGCTCGATCGAGCTCACACCCCAAGGACGCGAGTTCCTCGGCCGCATCCGGCCCGCGCTCGACGCCATCCGCGACGCCGCCGACGACGCCCTGCGCACCAGCCAGAACCGCCCCGTGACATTGGCCGCCACCAACTCGGTCGCCTCGCTCTGGCTTACCCCCCGGCTCAACGCCTTCCGCAGGGCCAACCCGCATCTCAAGATCATGCTTGTCTCGTCCGACAACGACGAGGAATGCCTTGCCGATACCGTCGATCTTTCGATCCTGCGCGGCGACGGCAAGTGGCCGGGCTATGCCGCGCACATGCTCTTCGGCGAGACCGTGTTTCCAGTCTGCGCCCCCGATTTCCTGCGTGACCACCCCGCCTCGACCGACCTGCGCAACCTCGCCGATGCCCCGCTCATCGAGGTGACGAGCCCGCACACCGAATGGATGACCTGGCGTGACTGGCTGGGCCAGAACGGGCTGAGCCGCGTCGACCTCGAACAGACCACGATGTTCAACACCTACCCGCTCGCGATCCAGGCGGCGGTGGACGGTGTGGGCGTGGCGCTCGGCTGGGGACACCTTGTCGACCACCTTCTCGACGCAGGGCTGCTGATCCGGCCGCTGGGGGCCGCGCAGGTCCGCACCACCCATGGCTACCACCTCCTGATCCCCGAGGACCGGGTGCAATCGGCAGGCTGCCGCGAGGTGGCGGACTGGCTGCTGGGGCTGAGCGCCGCCCGCCGGCGCTACGGCACATCCGACACGACCGGGGCCGAACCCGCGCCGTGACGGGCCGGAATGTCGGAAACCGCAACCTCGCTGTCCGATCCGGCCTTCCCGACGCCCTGCCACTGCGACAGGGTGCGGATCAGTCGAACGGATGAGGGCCGCGATGGGCTATTCGGGCTTCAGGGTGATCAGGGAGGCGCTGACCGGCCACAAGGGCTGGACCCGCGCCTGGCGCGACCCCGCGCCGCAAGCCTCCTATGACATCGTGATCGTCGGCGGCGGCGGGCATGGCCTCGCCACGGCCTACTACCTCGCCAAGGAGTTCCGGCAGGCGCGGATCGCCGTGCTCGAAAAGGGCTGGATCGGCGGCGGGAATGTCGGCCGCAATACCACCATCATCCGCTCGAACTACATGCTGCCGGGCAATGAGCCGTTCTACGAATTCTCGATGAAGCTCTGGGAGGGGCTCGAGCAGGACTTCAACTTCAACGCGATGGTCAGCCAGCGCGGCGTGCTGAACCTCTGCCACACCGACGCCCAGCGCGATGCCTACCGCCGCCGCGGCAACGCGATGCGCCTGAACGGGGTGGATGCCGAACTCCTCGACACCGAGGGCGTGCGCAAGCTCGCGCCCTTCCTCAACTTCGAAAGCGCCCGCTTCCCGATCAAGGGCGGCCTGCTGCAACCCCGCGGAGGGACCGTGCGCCACGATGCCGTTGCCTGGGGCTATGCCCGCGGCGCCGAC
>CAZYBG010000003.1:0-82089 GCA_964645155.1 uncultured Rhodobacterales bacterium
GCACGGCGTGGCCGCGGGCAGGGTCGGGGCGCGCCGCGCCAGCGCCATGCGCCGCCCCCGCGTCGGGCGCCAGTGCAGCGTCGGACGCCGCTGCCGGACTGCCTTCCGCCTCCTCGGCCTCGGCCTCGGCGATCGCCTGGCCCAGCGCGACCGTCTCGCCCGGCGCCGCGAGATGCGCCGCCATCACCCCGTCGGACAGCGCCGGCACCTCGACCACGGTCTTGTCGGTCTCGACCTCGAGAAGCACGTCGCCGCGCCGGAACGCCGCCCCCGGGGCAACGAGCCAGTCGAGGACCCTGGCCTCCTCCATCGTCTCGCCGAGGCGGGGCAACCGGATCGTCACGCGGCCCATTCCGGCGCCTCCCGGGTCACGAGCCAGCGCGCCGTGTCGCGGATCAGCGCGGCCGAGGGGATCGCGCCCCGCTCCAGCGCCGGGGCGACCGGTATCGGAATGTCCTCGCCGCCCAGCCGCAGGACCGGCTCCTCGAGCCAGTCGAAGCAGAGCTCGCCCAGCCGGGCCGCGATCTCGGAGGCGACGGACCCGACGACCGGCGCCTCGGTGACCACCATCGCGCGGCCCGTGCGGCGGACGCTGTCGACCAGCGGCGCCTCGTCGAGCGGGTTCAGGCAGCGCAGGTCCACGACCTCGGCGGCGACGCCGTCCGCCGCCAGCGCCTCGGCCGCCGCCAGCGCCTCGTGCAGCATCCGGCTGTAGGCGACGATGGTGACGTCGCGCCCCTCGCGCCGGACCAGCGGCACGCCCCAGGCACCATCGGCGCGGGCGGTGTCGAGCGTGCCCTTCGCCGTGTAAAGCCCCTTGTGCTCGATGAAGATGACCGGGTCGGGTTCGGTCAGGGCATGGCGCAGAAGGTGGTAGGCGTCGTTCACGGTGCCCGGCATCGCGACGCGAAGGCCCGGCACATGGATCAGCCATGCCTCGAGGCTCTGGCTGTGCTGGGCGGCCGCCGACCGCCCGGTTCCGCCCTGCGTGCGCAGCACCATCGGCACGCCGATCTGGCCGCCGAACATGTAGCGGCTCTTGGCCGCCTGGTTGGCGATCTGGTCCATCGCCATGCCGGCGAAGTCGACATACATCAGTTCCGCCACCGGCCTCAGGCCGGTCATCGCCGCGCCGATCGCCGCGCCGACGATGGCCGGCTCCGAGATCGGCGCGTCGATCACCCGGTCGGCCCCGAACCGGTCGATCAGCCCCTTGGTCACCCCGTAGGCGCCGCCGTAGAGCCCGACCTCCTCGCCGATCAGAACCACCGAGGCGTCGGCCTCCATCCCGTCGATCAGCGCCTGGCGGATCGCCTCGCGGTAGGTCGTGACGGTCATGCGCGTGCGCCCTCCCCGAGGATCGCCGCAAGCCGGGCGGCCTGCGGGCGCGGCGCCGGCGTGGCGGGGGCGTAGACGTCCTCGAACATCGTGCGCGGCTCGGGCGGGTCGGCGGCGATCGCGTGGGCCAGCGCCGCATCCATCTCGGCCCCGGCCGCGGCGTCGATCCGGTCGAGCTCGGCCGCGGGGGCGAGCCCGATGTCGAGGAGCCGCAGGCGCGCGTTCGCGACGGGGTCGCGGGCGCGGCCCTCGGCCTCCTCCCCCGCCGTCCGGTATGGCGACTTGTCCATGCGCGCATGGCCGTAGAAGCGGTAGGCGTCGATCTCCAGAAAGCCCGGCCGGCCCGACCGCGCGGCGGCGACCAGCGGGGCGGCGGCCTCGGCCACCGCCTCGACATCCGCGCCGTCGGCCCGCGCCGCGTTCAGCCCGAAGGCCGCGGCGCGCGCGGGGAAGTCGCGGCTGCCGGCCGACCGGTCGACCCGGGTGCCCATCCCGTACTGGTTGTTGATGCAGCAGAAGATCACCGGCAGCCGCCAGAGCGCGGCCATGTTCAGCGCCTCGTAGAGGATGCCCTGGCTCATCGCGCCATCGCCGAAGAACGCGACCGAGATCGCGCCGCCGTCCTGGTTGCGGTAGCTCAGCCCGGCGCCCACCACATGCGGGATCCCGCCGCCGACGATGGCATTCGCGCCGAGATGGCCAAGCGCCCGGTCGGCGATGTGCATCGACCCGCCCTTGCCGCGACAGTAGCCATCGGCCTTGCCCGCGATTTCGGCCATCATTCGGCGCGGATCGGCACCGCGCGCGAGGAAGACGCCGTGGCCGCGGTGATGGGTGGTGAAGCTGTCGCCGGGCCGCATCGCATCGGCCAGCCCCACGACCGCCTCCTCGCCGATCGAGAGGTGCAGCATCGAACCCGCGCTCTCGCCCTTGAGGAACAGCTCTCCCACCCGTTCCTCGAACGAGCGGATGCGCCGCATCGTGCGGTAGCGGTCGAGAAGCGCGGTGTTCGCGGGGGGCTTCGGCGCGTTCATCCCCCGGCCCCCGACAGGCGCGGCCCCGCGGGCCGGGCAGCCGCGGCTGCCGCACGACCGCCCTCGGGGGCGGAGGGCGCCGTTGTGCTGGCGATGCCGGTGATGGGGGCCACGTGGTCCGACCTGTTTTCTGCGCCTGCAATGCTGCGATTGCAATATTGTGCAGTGAGCGCACAATTGTTGTTAGTCGTTGACGAAGCCTCGGGTCAAGTGGCTAGATGCCGGCGCGGAGGGACGGCGGGGCGCGATGAGCCAGGGTGGCAGGGGCAACGACGATCTGACCGAGGCGGCCTGGCTCTACCACATCGGCCGGATGAGCCAGGAAGAGGTCAGCCGCCGGATGGGCCTGTCGCGGTTCAAGGTCCTCCGCCTGCTGGCCGAGGCGCGCGAGCGCGGGCTCGTCCGCATCACCATCGAACACGAGACGGCGCGGACCCTGGCGCTGGCCGACAGCCTCGCCAAGCGGTACGGGCTGACCGAGGTGCAGGTGGCGCTCGATGCCGGCAGCGACGACGCGTCGGCGCGCCGCGCGGTGGGCCAGCTTGCCGCCGGCTACCTCGCCCGGATCGGCGGCGACGGCGCGGTGACCATCGGCGTCGGCTGGGGCCGGACCGTGGCGGCCATGGCCGAGGCGCTGAGCGGGCTGCGCAATCCCGGCCTCGTCTTCGTCTCGCTCATGGGGTCGATGACGCAGGCCTCGGCGACGAGCCCGCTCGATGTCTGCGTGCGCCTTGCCGCGCTCACCGGGGGGCGGGCGGTGTTCATGCCGGCACCGTTCCTGGCCGACAGCGCCGAGGATGCACGCAGGATCCTCGGCCAGCGCATGGTGCGCGAGGCGCTCGGCGTCGCGAGATCGGCCCGCCACATGATCGTCTCGCTGGGCGAGTGCACGCCCGACGCGCTCCTCAGCCTCAGCGGGGTGCTGACCGCGGCCGACGCGGCCGAGCTTGCCGCCGCCGGCGCGGTGGCGGATTCGACGGGCAAGTTCTTCCGTGCGGACGGAACCCTCGCCCCGACCGGCCTCAACGACCGCGCCGCCTCGATCACGCTCGACGATCTCCGGCGCGCGAACGTCGCGCTGCTGGCGGCCGGCCCCGGAAAGGCGCGGGCCACGGGCGCCGTCCTTCGCGCCGGCTTCGTCGACCGGCTGATCGTCGACGAGGCACTCGGCGCGCGCCTTCTGGAGGAGGCAGGCGATGGTGGCTGACACCGATGGCTGACACAGGCGACCCCCGGCCGGACTACGCCCCGCTGACGCCTGCGACGCTGGCCGGCCGGCTCGGGCCCGCCCTCGCCGCCCGCCTCGGCGATCCCGGACGCTGGCGGGTGGCCGAGGTCGGCGACGGCAACCTGAACCTGGTCTTCATCGTGACCGGCCCCGCGGGTCAGGCGGTCGTCAAGCAGGCGCTGCCCTACCTGCGCCTCGTCGGCGAGGGCTGGCCGCTGCCGCTCAAGCGGTCGTTCTTCGAGTACCAGGCCCTGAGCCGCCAGGCGGCGCGCGACCCGGGCCGGGTGCCCGAGATCTATCACTTCGATGCGGGCCAGGCGCTCAGCGTGATGCGTTACCTGACGCCCCACGCGATCCTGCGGAAATCGATCGTCGCCGGCCGCTGCCACCCCGCTCTCGCCCGGCATGTCGGCCATTTCGCCGCACGGACGCTGTTCCGCGGCTCGGGCCTTGCGATGGACGGCACCGCGCTGCGCGCCGACATGGCGCTTTTCGCCGACAACACCGTCCTGGCCGACATCACCGAGCGACTCGTCTTCACCGACCCCTACTTCGAAGCGCCGCGCAACCGCCACACGCCGGGGCTGGAGCCGTGGATCGCCGCGCTCCGCGGCGACCGGGCGCTCCGCGTCGCGGCGCAGGAGGCCAAGCACGCCTTCGTCTCGAAGACCGAGACGCTGGTGCACGGCGACCTGCATTCCGGCTCGATCATGGTGACGGACGACGACACCCAGGTCATCGACCCCGAATTCGCCCTCTACGGCCCGTTCGGCTTCGATGTGGGGATGTTCCTCGCCAACCTCCTGCTCGCCTTCCATGCCCAGTCCGGGCACGAGGCGGCGCCGGGCGCACGCGATGCCTGCCGCGCCTGGCTGCTCGGGCAGGCGGCCGAGTTCTGGGAGGTGTTCGCGGCCGAGTTCCGGCATCTCTGGCGGACCGAGCGCGCCGGCCTCCTCTATGACCGCAGTCTCTACGAGGAAGCGGGCGATCCGGCCGGCGCGGAGGCCGCCCTCGCCGCCGTGCTGCACGGCATCTGGACCGATGCGCTTGCCTTCTGCGGGGTCGAGATGCACCGCAGGATACTCGGCCTCGCCCATGTCGAGGATCTGGAGGCGATCGCCGATCCGGCGCGGCGGGCGCCGTGCGAGGCCCGCGCGCTGGAGGCGGGGCGGCTGATCGCCACGCTGCGGCATTCCCTTTCGCCGGGCGATCTGCCAGCCTTGGCGACCGAGATCGACGGAGGCGTCGCGCGATGAAGGTGGGAGACAGGCAGTACCGCTCGATCTGGGTCGAGGGCGGGGAGGTGCGCATCATCGACCAGACGCGGCTGCCGCACGAGTTCGTCGTCGTCACGCTCCCCGCGCTCGAGGATGCCGCGACGGCGATCCGCGACATGTGGGTGCGCGGCGCACCGCTGATCGGCGCCACCGCAGCCTACGGCATGGCGCTCGCGATGCGCGAGGACGCTTCGGATGCCGGCCTCGCCCGGGCGCACGACCTGCTCTACGCCACCCGCCCGACGGCGGTGAACCTGCGCTGGGCGCTGGACGAGATGCGCCGCTGCCTCGCGCCGCTCGCGCCCTCGGGCCGCCACGTGGCGGCGATGCAGCGGGCGGCCGAAATCGCGGACGAGGACGTGGCGATAAATTCCGGCATCGGCGACCACGGCCTTCGGCTGATCGAGGACATCGCGCGCCGCAAGGGCGGCGCGCCGGTCAACATCCTGACGCACTGCAACGCGGGCTGGCTCGCCACGGTCGACTGGGGCACCGCGACCTCGCCGGTCTACAAGGCCCATGGCGCCGGCATCCCGGTGCATGTGTGGGTGGACGAGACGCGGCCCCGAAACCAGGGCGCGCATCTCACCGCCTGGGAGATGGCGAGCCACGGGATCCCGCACGCGCTGATCGTCGACAATGCCGGGGGGCACCTGATGCAGCACGGGCAGGTCGACATGGTGATCGTCGGCACCGACCGCACGACGGCGCGCGGCGATGTGGCCAATAAGATCGGCACCTACCTGAAGGCGCTCGCCGCCCGCGACAACGGCGTACCGTTCTATGTCGCGCTGCCCTCGCCCACGATCGACTGGCGCGTCGAGGACGGGATCGCCGGCATCCCGATCGAGGAGCGGTCCGGCGACGAGGTCAGCTTCGTTCAGGGCAAGCTGGCCGACGGCAGCGTCGCGCGGCTCCGGATCAGCCCCGAGGGGACGCCGGCCGTCAACCCCGCATTCGACGTGACGCCGGCCCGCCTCGTGACCGGCCTCGTCACCGAACGCGGCGTCGCGCCGCCGACGGCCGAGGGGCTGGCAGCCCTGTTCCCCGACCGCGCGGGCAGGTGAGTCGCAAGGCAGGCCCGGCAGGGAAAGGGAACTTCGGATGGACTACAGAACACTCGGCCGGTCGGGCCTCAGGGTCTCGGCCATCACGATGGGCACCTTCACCTTCGGCGGGGTCGGCCCGTTCGCGCGCGTCGGCAACCAGGGCGTGCCCGAGGCGCGCCGGCTGGTCGATCAGGCGATCGACCACGGCGTCAACATGTTCGACACTGCGAACATGTATTCCGGCGGCCGCTCCGAGGAGATCCTCGGCGAGGTTCTGGAGGGCCGCCGCGGCGAGGTCCTGATCACGACCAAGGCCCGGATGCGGACCGGACCCGGGCCGAACGACGAGGGCGCGAGCCGCGTCCACCTGATCCGCGAATGCGAGCGCAGCCTGAGGCGCCTGCGCACCGACTGGATCGACCTCTACTACGTCCACGAATGGGACGGGACGACCCCAGCCGAGGAGACGATGGAAGCGCTCGACACCCTCGTCCGGCAGGGCAAGGTCCGCTATGTCGGCTGTTCCAACTATTCCGGCTGGCACGTGATGAAGTCGCTCATGGCCTCCGACAGGGACCATCGGGTGCGGTTCGTCGCGCAGCAGATCCACTACACGCTCGAGGCGCGCGAGGCGGAGTACGAGCTTCTGCCGGTCGCCGTCGATCAGGGGCTGGGCGTGCAGGTCTGGTCGCCGCTCGCCGCCGGGCTCCTGACCGGCAAGCACCGGCGCGGCCGGCCCACGCCAGAGGGCACGCGGCAGTTCGCGGGCTGGACCGAGCCGCCGATCCGCGACGCCGAGCGGCTCTTCGACATCGTCGAGGTGCTGGTCGCGATCGGTGCGGCGCGCGACGTCTCGGCAGCGCAGGTGGCGCTCGCCTGGCTTCTGACGCGGCCGGGCATCACCTCGCTGGTCGTCGGCGGCCGCACCGAGGCGCAGTTCGCCGACAACTTCGCCGCCGTCGACCTGAAGCTGACGGAGGACGAACTGGCGCGGCTCAACGAGGTGAGCCGCCCGCCGCTGATCTACCCCTACTGGCACCAGGGCCAGTTCGCGGTCGATCGCTTCAGCGCGGCCGACCGGGCGCTGCACACCGGGAACGAACCGCCCGCCTGGTGAGGCAAGGGGGCCCGGCAGGCCGCCCGGGCCGCCCTCACGAACACAGCGCGAGCCGTGGCGCCGCGGAGCCCTCGCCTTGGGGCGCCGGGAAGCTGGGCGTGGAACCTTCTTCCACCCCGACTGTTCAACCAGTGAAGCCCCTTACCCAACGGCAATCAGCCCCTTACCCGACGGCAACCTGACGGGACCTCCGAATGCGCAACCACTCCTCCACCCTTATGGCCGCCCTCGGGCTCGTGTTCACCACCGCCGCGGCGGCCTCGCCCGGACCGGCGTGGGATAACAGCGCAGCCGCGTTCCAGCTTGCGCAGACCGAGCAACCGGAGCAGGAGCCCGCGACGACGGAGCCTGCCGAGGGCAGCGAGGAGCCCGCCGTCGCCGAGGATCAGGAGGCGCTCGCCACGCCCGGCGCGTTCCGCTTCGACGGTGCGATGGCGGCGGAGTGGCCGAAGGCGGTGGCCGCGGAGATCACTCAGGACGTGCATGTCACCGTGCCCCTGATGATCCACCCTCAGGAAGACTTCGACGAGGGCACCTATGTCTGGGACGCCTGGCCGATCCGCGATGTCGACGGGTCGGTATCCGAGTTCGACGGGTGGGTCGTGATGGTGGCGCTCAGCGCCGGGTGGAACGAGGTCGAGGAGACCGGGAACGCCTTCTATACGCTGTCCGAACTGCGCTACTGGTACACCCGCGACGGCGACTGGCGGCCCGGCGGCACGATCTTCTCGCGCGCCGACGGCCTGGGCTCGCGCCAGTGGGCGGGATCGGCAGTCCACGACGCCGAGACCGGCGAGGTCACGTTCTACTACACCGCCGTCGGCGACCCCGAGGCGCCGGGCGTGGAGGACGATCCCGCGCCGCGCCCGGTCTCGATCTTCAACGAGGCGATCGGCCGGCCCTCGACGGTGCAGCGCCTGGCCGCGGCCACGGCAACCGTCGCGGTCACCGACGACGGCATCGCCTTCGAGAACGTCGGCAACCACCGCATCATCGGCGAGGCGGACGGGTTCTGGTACGACACCCACGACACCTACCTGATGGGCGAGGCGGTCTACGGGTTCCGCGATCCGGAATACTGGCGCAACCCGCGCACCGGCGAGGAGCACATCCTCTTCACCGGCAATGCGGCCGGCCTGCCCGGGCCCTACAACGGTGCGGTCGGGCTGATGACGCGCAATGGCGACAACTGGGAACTGGAACCTCCGATCCTCGTCGCGAACGGGGTCAACTCCCAGCTCGAGCGGCCGCATGTGGTGACCCGCGACGACGGGCTCTACCTGTTCTTCTCGACGCACGACTTCACCTTCGCGCCCGATGTTGCAGGTCCGCGCGGCCTTTACGGCTTCCGCTCCGCCTCGGGCGATCTGAGGGGCCATCTCACGCCGCTCAACGGCCATGGCCTGGTGGCCGCGAACCCGGTGGAGGCGCCCGAGCAGGTCTATTCCTTCCTCGTCCTGCCCGACGGCCAGGTGATGAGCTATCTCAACGTGCTCTGGGGCTTCGGGCAGCGGCCAGAGTATGAGGGCCGCGAGATGTTCGGCGCCCCGGCGCCGCTGTTCCGCATCGCCCTCGACGACGACACCGCAGTGATCGACGGACACGACACGACGGCCGCGCGGGATGACTGACCGCCGGCCGGTCGCGCAAGGGTGCGCGACCCTCGCGGCTGCCCTGCTCCTCGGCTGGCCCGCCGCTGCCGACATCCTCGCACTGGACGGGGCGCGGTTCACGCTCGGCCCGCTCGCGCTCTCGGCCCCCCATGCGCACCGCGCGCTTCTTCCCGTCGCTGGGCCGCCGGGAGGGTTCAGGTTCGACGGCAACTCGAACTGGCTCGAATCCGGCGGCCCGGTGACGCTCGACCCCGCCGCAGGCCTTGCCGCGGGCGCTTGGCTGGCGCTGGCCGCGCCGCCGGGCGACGACGCGGCGGTCATCCATCTGGCCGAGGGCGGCCTGTTCCTGGGGCTCAACCGCTGGCTCCAGCCCGAGATCCGGCTGGGTCCGCTCCGGGCCAAGGCGCAGGCACCGCTGCCGCTGTCGGACTGGGTGCACCTTGCGGGCGACTACGACGGGCAGACGCTGCGTCTGCGCGTGAACGGCGTGGTCGTCGCCGAGGCCGAGGGCGAGGTGCGCGCACCGCTCCGGGGCCGCCTCGCGATCGGCCGGGCCCTCGACGCGGGCTTCCAGGAAGGCATCCACCCGCTCGGCGCCCTCAACGGCATCCTCGGCAAGGTCACCCTGCGCCGCAGCGCGGACCCGGTCACCCCCGGCGCGGCCCCGGAGGATGCGCCCGATCTCGGCGCGCCGGAAGAATGGTATGCCGACGACCCCGACCGCCCGCGCATCCTCCCGCTCGGCGCGGCGGGCTGGACGAACGAGCCGCATGCCCTGACCTGGCGCGACGGCCTGTGGCACCTGTACTACCAGGCCAACCCCAACGGCGCCTATTGGCGGCACATCGTCTGGGGCCACCAGGTCTCGGCCGACCTCGTGACATGGCGGGGCCGGCCACCCGCGCTGATCCCCGGCACCGGGTTCGACCGCCGCGGCGTCTGGGTCGGAAACTGGATCCCCGGCCACGAGCCGCCGCGGGTCGTCTATACCGGCGTCAACGGCCAGTGGGCCGGGATCGGGCTGGCCGAGGCCGACGGCAACGGCGCGCTGCGGCGGGTGCGGGTGATCGCCCACGACACGCCGAGCGCATACCAGGACATGCGCGACCCCTGGGTCATCCGCACCGGCGACGGCTGGCTCATGCTGATCGGCGCCGGGCGTCGCGATGCCGACGAGGCCTTCGTCTACAGCTACCGCTCCGACGACGGCGAAACCTGGGAGCCTTCGGGCCGCTTCGACACCGGCGGCGCGCGGATCCCCGGCGAGTACTGGGAACTGCCGATGCTGCTGCAGCTTGACGACCGCTGGCTGCTGTTCGGCACGCCGGTGGTGGCGGGCGTGCCGGCGCGGACGCTCTACTGGTTCGGCCAGTTCGACGGCAGCCGCTTCGTTCCCGACGACCCCGAGCCGCGGCAGCTCGACATCCTTGCCACCTACCGCGCCCCGACGCTGGCCCGCGGCCCGGAGGGCGAGACGGTCTCTGTCGGCATCATCGCCGACGAGATCCGCGGCGAGCGGCAGCGGCATCAGGCCGGCTGGGTGCACGTGCTGACGCCGGCCACCGTCCTGAGCCGCTGTGCCGACGATCCCGCGGCCCTCTGCCAGCGCTTCGCCCCGGCGCTGTCCGCCGCCTTCGACCGCGAGGTCGCTGCCGCCGGCGACATGGCGGGCGGCACGACGCGGGCCCGCCTGCCGGCCGGCGACGCACCTGTCGTCCTTCGCGCCGAGGTCGCCGCGGCCGCAGGCGGCGCGGTCCGCCTCGGCTTCAGGGCCGCGCCGGGCGGCGGCCCGGTCGCCGAGCTGACCGTCGATGCAAGGACGGGGATGGTGCGCCTCGACTACACCGTCGGGCCGACGCTGCCGCTGCACCGCGCGGCGATCGTCGAGGGGAGGATCGCGCCGGCGGACCGGATCGAGATCGAGCTCCTGATCGACGGCGCGGCGATCTTCGGCGCGGTGAACGGCCGGCCCCTCGGCTTCCTCGCCTTCGCCGGCACCCCACGTCGCGACCAGCTGCTGATCGAGTCCACGGGGGGCGCCGTGATCGAGAGGGCCGAACTCTCCGCCCGGCGCCGCTAGCCGGCCTGCGGGCAGCTTCCGGTGGCCGGCCGGTCCTCGGCCATGCGCCGGGTGGACCCGACACAAGGGACGTCGTCACCGGGCCGGCCGACCACGCCGGCTGGAGGCGCGTCAGTCACCCAGGCGATAGGCCACGACCTGATCGGCCACCTGCGGCTTCAGGATCGAGTTGCCGCCCGCCACGAAGGCCACGTAGTCGACCCCCTCGTGGGTATAGACCGCCGGGATCGCCACCGCGGGGGCGGCCACGAGGTCCGACCACAGTTCCTCGCCCGTCGCCGCGTCGAGCGCGCGGACGCGGGCGTCCATCGAGGCGCCGAGGAACACCACGCCCCCGGCCGTCACCACCGGACCGCCGAGCGTGGGCGAACCCCAGGACGACGGGCCGTAGAAGCCCCATTGCTGCGACCGGCCAAACGGCACCTCGTAGAGCCGCTCGCCCGTCGTGAGGTCGTAGGCCGAGAATGTCCCGTAGGGCGGCGCCCAGCAGGGCAGGCCCAGCCGGTTGCGCCATTCGGTCAGTTCAATCCCATAGGGCGCGCCTTCCTGCGGGTAGAAGCCCGCCTCGTTGCCGCTGCCGCCGTCCTCGTATTCGTCGCGCGGGATCAGGCGGACGATCTGCACCACGCGCATCGAGTTGACATAGAGGATGCCGGTGCGCGGATCGACCGCCGCGCCGCCCCAGTTGTTGGCGCCGGCTGTGCCCGGATACATGATCGTGCCCACCTCGGAGGGCGGGGTGAAGATGCCCTCGTAGCGGTACTGTTCGCGCTCGCGCGAGCACTGACCGAGGCTTGTCGTGTCGCCGAGCCAGCTTACCGCCGGCATCTCGAACGGGTCGTTCGTCGGCGGCGGCACCAGCGCGAAGGGCTGGGTCTCGGCCGCGACCTCGCCGTCGGCGTCGCTCGGCGGCACCGGGCGGTCCTCGATCGGGAAGAGCGGCGTGCCGTCGCGGCGGTCGAGGACGAAGAGAAAGCCCTGCTTCGTCGTCTGCACCAGCGCCGGCACGATCTGCCCGTCGCGGGTGATGTCGACAAGCTGCGGCGCGGCCGACGTGTCGTAGTCCCAGATGTCGTGGCGGACATGCTGGAAGTTCCAGCGCAGCTCGCCCGTCGCGACATCGACCGCCGCAACCGACGTGGCGAGCGGGATCGGGTCGATCCGGTTGCCGCCCCAGTAGTTCGGCGAGGGCGACGAGACGGGGACGTAGACGAGGCCGAGTTCGGGGTCGGCGGCCATCGATGCCCAGATATTGGCGGTGCCGGTCACCGGGATCAGGTCCTCGGGGATGAAGCCGAGGTCCCAGAGCAGTTCGCCCGTGCGCGCGTCGATCGCCATGAGGTTGCCCGGCGGCGCCACGGAGTACTCCCAGTCCATCCCCGCCCAGCCGAGCAGCAGCGTGTCGCCCACCACGGTCGGCGGCTGCAGGAGCGAGAACGGAAAGCGCGTGTTCCGGGTGTTCCACTGGTTGACGTCGAGCACCCCGCCTTCGGCGAAATCGGCGCAGGGGGTGCCGGTATCGGCATCGACCGCATGCAACCTCGCATCCATCGTGCCGAGGTAGACCCGCTTCTCGCAGGCACCTTCGGCGCCGCTTTCCCAATAGGCCACGCCGCGGTTCTTCAGCGCCGGCTGGGTCAGCGGCTCGAGCGTCGACTGGCTGTCGTAGCTCCACCGCTCCGCCCCGGTCGCGGGATCGAGCGCGAGGATGCGGTAGAACGGCGTGCCGAGGTAGAGCGTGTCGTTGGCGTAGATCGGCGTCGCCGACCAGACCGTCTCGGGCAGCTCGCCCGAACCGTCCGACACATCGCCCGTCCGCACCTCCCAGGCGCGTTCGAGGCGGCCGACGCTTTCCGGCGTGAAGCCTTCGACATCGGCGAACTTCGTCGCGGCGAGGTCGCCGTTGTAGGTGTCCCATACGGGCTGGTCGGCGCCAGCGGCGGATGCCGCGCAGAGAATGCCGAGGGCGAGCGGAACGGGCAGCAGGGGCCGGCAGCTCACGATGCCGCCCTCCGGCGCGCGACCGCGGCGCCGAGCGCAACCGCCGCGGCAAGCAGCATCGCCCCGCACATCAGGAACTGCATCAGGAAGTAGGCGGCCAGCGCAGTCAGGAGCGCGCCGACCACCACCAGCACCTCCAGCAGCGTAAGAAGGCCGCCGCGCAGTGCGGGCACCGCCGCGAGGAGCGCGCCGAGCGCGACGGCCACTGCGCCGACCAAGGCGAGGAGCGCGCCCGGCGTACCGGTCACGCCCGTTTCCTCGACGAGGTAGGCCCAAGCACCAAGGCCGGCGCCAGCGAGCGCGGGCACGGCTGCGAGGGCGTGGAACCGGTGGACACGGCCTTCGTCCCGCCAGGCGGTGGTCGCCACCGCCTGTCGATGCGTCATCACCCGTGCTGCGCCCATGACAAATCCCTTTCCGTCCGCTGCCTAGCCTGCTGCCGGACAAACCGCGCCGTGCAGGCCAAGGTTCCCGCGGAACGATCTCGGCACCCGGACGTTCCACGCTGCGACACCCCCGACAGAGACCGCGGGTGGCACTGGAGCGATGGGCGGGCACATGGGCGATCGGCAGGCGGCAGCAGACCCGGGAGCGACCTCCGGCAGGATCTGCCGCCAACCCGGCTCACCGCGCGTGACCGCCGGCCACCGGCGATGATCGCGCTCGAGGGCATCTATTGCGGCCCGGCGCCCCTGCCGTCGGAGCTCTGGCTCCGCTGGAACCTCGATCCCGTCCCGATCGCAGGCCTCGCTGCTCTGGTGTGGCTGGTGCGCGGATCGGTCGCCGGGCTTGCGGGGGTCTTCGTACTTGCGGTGGCGTTCATCTCGCCGCTCTGCGCGCTGTCGGCCGCGCTTTTCGCCGCGCGGGCCGCCCATCACGTCCTGCTGGTCGCCGTCGCGGCGCCGCTTCTGGCGCTCGCCTTGCCGGCATCGCGCCCGGTGGCCGCGGGGCTGCCGTTTCTCGCCGCGACGGCGGCGCTCTGGGCGTGGCACGCGCCGGCGGCCTACGACTTGGCCCTTGGCAACGTCGCGGCCTACTGGCTGATGCAGCTCACGCTGCTCGGGACCGGTGTCTGGTTCTGGCGGGCCACGCTCTCGCGCCCTGCAGGCGCCGGGGCGCTCTGGGTGCTCGGCGCCTACATGGCGATGGGGCTGCTCGGCGCGCTTCTCACCTTCGCGCCGGTGCCGCTCTACGCGATCCACCGCGTCGCTCCGCTCGACTGGGGGCTGCTCCCGCTCGCCGACCAGCAGCTCGGCGGGCTTCTGATGTGGGTGCCCGCGGCCCTGCCCTACGCGGTGATGGGTCTCGTCCTCGGGCGGCGGTCGTGGCGCGCGATGCAGGCCGGCGCGGCATGATGGCGATCGAGCCCCTGGTCCCGCATCTGAAGGCGCTGCATATCGCCGCGCTCGCGATCTGGGTCGCGGCGCTCTTCGCGATCCCGGCGATGCTGGCGCGCCACGATCCGGCGATCGGCCAGGACGACTACGCCCGGATCCGCCGGGCGACGCATTTCAGCTACACCGCCTTGATGACCCCGGCCGCGGTCATCGCCGTCGCTTCCGGCACCCTCCTCATCTTCCTGCGGGGCGCGTTCTTTCCCTGGCTTATGGCCAAGCTGGTGCTCGTGGCCATGATGGTCGTCTTCCATGCGTGGCTCGGCCACACCCTCGTCAAGGTCGCCGAGACAGAGGGCGAACACGACCCGCCGGAGCCGCTGCTGCCCTCGCTCATCCTGACGGTGCTGGTGGCGGGCGTGCTCGGCCTGGTGCTGGCGAAACCGGAACTCGACGAGATCGCGATGCCGGACTGGCTGACCGAGCCGAGGGGAGGTCAGCTCCCCTTCGCGGTTCCCAGACGGTAGTCGAAGACGAGCTTGCCGCCATGCCAGCCGGTCACCGCCACCACCAGCACGTTGAAGCCCGAGAGCAGGATGCCCCACGGCAGGATCGCCGACTCGTAGCCGGTGAGCCGCCAGCCCCAGTTGAGGCCGAGGAGCGACAGCAGCAGGACGGCGATGATGAAGTGCGTCCAGGCCGCAGCCCGCGCGCGGATGCCCCGCACCATCAGCAGTTCCATGGTTCCCGAGGCCCCCGCCGCGAGGCCGAAGAGAAAGGCCGTGCCCGACGCCCAGAGCGCCGCCCAGGCCCATTGCTGGCTGCCCGACCACCAGTAGAGCGCATCAGCCCCGAAGGTGCAGAAGGTCAGCGCCACCGGGAACGCGACCGTCATGGCGTGGATCGGGTGGCCCCAGACGGCCAGCCGAGATTCCGTCTCGTGAAAGCCTTCGCGCATGCTGATCGGGTCGATCAGCGTCTCGTCGCGATCCTGCACCATCTTGTCGGCCATCGCCCTGCCCTTTACCCGTCCGCTGCCGCCCTAACGCTCACCGCGCTTTCCGGTTGCACCGAACGGCTGTCGGCCCTGCATCCGGCCGGACCGGCGGCGGCGACCATCGCGACCTTGTGGTGGATCCTGCTCGGCGGGGCTGCGCTGATCTTCCTGTTCGTGATGCTGCTCCTCGCGCTCGCGCTGCGGGCGCGGCCGGGTGCCGGCCGCGGCCCGGCGCAGGCGGGCGAGCGTGTCTGGCTCTGGGGCCTGGGGCTTGCCTTTCCGCTCGTCGTTCTGGCCGCGCTCACCGCCTACGGGCTGACGGTGGGCGAGCGGCTGCGGCCGCGCCCGTCGGACCGCGTGGTGACGGTCGGCGCCGAGGCCCGGCAATGGGCGTGGCGCTTTACCTATGCCGACGCGCCGGGGCTGGCGACCGAGGGCGTCCTCCATATCCCGGCGGGCCGGCCGGTCGATGTGCGGATCACCTCGCAGGACGTGATCCATTCCTTCTGGGTGCCGCGGCTCGCCGGTAAGCTCGACGCGGTACCGGGCCACGTGAACGTCCTGCGCATCGAGGCGGACCGGCCCGGCGAATATGCCGGCGTCAGCAGCGAATACAGCGGGCCGGGCTATCTCGACCACGGCTTCGCGGTGATCGCGCACGACCCCGCGCAGTGGCCGGCAGCACTGTCGGAGGCCACCCGATGACCGCGCTCCGCCGCCACCGGGCGCTGACGCGCATCTGGACCTCCGACCCGGGCTGGCGCGGCTGGCTCACGACGGTCAACCACACCGATGTCGGGCGGATGTTCCTCGTCACCTCGACGGTGTTCTTTCTGGTCGGCGGCATCCTGGCCATGCTGATCCGGGCGCAGCTCGCCTCGCCGCGATCGGCCTTCCTCGGCGCCGAGGCCTACGCGCAGGTCTTCACGATGCACGGCACCGTGATGATGTTCCTCTTTGCCATTCCGCTGATCGAGGGCCTCGCGCTCTACCTCCTGCCGAAGCTGCTCGGCAGCCGCGATCTCGCCTTCCCGCGCCTCTCGGCCTTCGGCTTCTGGTGCTACGCCTTCGGCGGCACGTTCCTCCTCGGCGCGATGGTGGCCGGGCTCGCCCCCGACGGCGGCTGGTTCATGTACCCGCCGCTGACCTCGTCGACCTACAGCCCGGGGATCAATGCCGATGTCTGGCTCCTGGGCGTCACCTTCGTCGAGATCTCTGCCGTCGCGGCGGCGGTCGAGATCACCGTGACGATCCTGCGCTTCCGCGCGGCCGGAATGGCGCTGTCGCGGATGCCGATCCTGGCCTGGTACCTGCTGGTGGTCGCGGTGATGATCCTCACCGCCTTCCCGCCGCTGATCCTCGGCTCGGTCCTGCTCGAGCTGGAGCGGGCCTTCGGCCTGCCGTTCTTCGACCCTACGCGCGGCGGCGACGCGCTGCTCTGGCAGCACCTGTTCTGGCTTTTCGGCCATCCGGAGGTCTACATCATCTTCCTGCCTGCCGCGGGCGTCGTCTCCACCGTCCTGCCGGTCATGGCGCGGACCGAACTCGTGGGCTACGGCTGGGTCGTGGCGGCCGCGATCGCGCTCGGCGTGCTCAGCTTCGGCATCTGGGTCCACCACATGTTCGCGACCGGCATCCCGCACATGGGCCTCGCCTTCTTCTCGGCGGCCTCGACGCTGGTCGCGGTGCCGACGGCGGTGCAGGTCTTTGCCTGGATCGGTACGCTCTGGCGCGGCGCGCCCGAACTGCGGCTGCCGATGATGTGGATCCTGGCCTTCTTCGCAACCTTCGTGATCGGCGGACTGACCGGCGTCATGGTGGCGGTGGTGCCGTTCGACTGGCAGGTGCACGACACCCATTTCATCGTCGCGCACCTGCACTACGTGCTGGTCGGCGGCTTCGTCTTCCCGATGCTCGCCGGGCTCTACCACTGGCTGCCGCACCTGACCGGCCGGCGCCGCTTCTTCAAGCTGGGCGAAGTGGCGTTCTGGCTGATCTTCGCCGGCTTCCACCTGACCTTCCTGCTGGTCCACTGGGTCGGGCTGATGGGCCAGCGGCGGCGTACCTTCACCTACGAACCGGGCCAGGGCTGGGAGGTCATCAACCTGATCGCCTCGGTCGGCGGCTTCGTGACCGCGATCGGCTTCGGCGTGGTGCTGCTCGACATCGTGCTGAACGCCGCGGTGGCGGTGCGCGGCCGCCGCAACCCCTGGCGCGCCGGAACGCTCGAATGGGCGCAGCCGACACCGGCGCCGGCCTACAACTTCGCCTCGATCCCGTGCGTTCAGGGCCGCGAGCCGCTGGCGGACGATCCCGGTATCGGCCTCAGGATCGCGCGTGGCGAGTTCCTGCTCGGCGATACGGCGCGCGGCCGGCGCGAGACGCTGATGGTCAGCGTGGCAACGGGCCGGCCCGCGGCGGTCGTGGTCTTTCCCGGCAACACCGCGCTGCCGATGCTGCTTGCGGCGGTCACCGGCAGCTTCTTCGCCGGCGTGCTCTTCAAGCTCTACTGGCTCATCCCGCTTGCGGTGCTCGGCATCGCGGCGCTGGCGATGCACTGGGCCTGGCAGCTCGGCACCACCGCCGACGAGGGGCCGGTCGATGCCGGGATGGGCCTCCGTCTGCCGCTCGCCTCCGAGACGCCGGACCCGCCGGGCTGGTGGGGCTCGCTGTTCCTTCTGCTGGCCGATGCCGTGCTCTTCGGCGCGCTTCTCTTCGGCTATGCCTTCCTCTGGACGGTCGCCCCGAACTGGCCGCCGCCCGCCTATCCCGCGCCCGAGGCGCTGGGGCTCGCGCTCGCCGCGGCGGGTGCCGCGGCCGCGGCGGCGGGCCCCCGGCTTGCCGGCGGTGCCATCGCCCGCGGCGGCGGCACCCGGGCGGGGGCGGTTCGGGGGGCGGTCCGGGGGGCGTTTCCGGGGTTGGTCCTCGGGCTCGCCGGCTGCGGCGCGCTTTGCGGCGCGGCGGCGACGCTCGCGCTCGCCGCCGATCCGACCGGCCATGCGCATGGCGCGACGCTCTGGGCGATCGCGGGCTACATCGTGCTCCACGCCGCGCTGGCGGGCCTGATGCACCTCTACCTCATCGCCCGGGTGGCGCGCGGCTACGCCTCGCCCGCACGGATCGGCGAGGCGCGGATCCTGCGGCTCTGGGCCGACTGGGCGGCCGTGACGGCGCTGGCGGGGCTTGCCGCCGGCTGGGCGCCGGGGGTCGCGGCATGACGCTGATCCTGCGCCTTTCGCTGCCGCTGTCGCTGTGGCTCGCCTGCTTCAGCGCCGTCTACGGGCTGCAGGGCCTGGCCTGCTCGCGCCACTGGCCGCCGGGGCTCGAGGCCCGCCCGGTGCTGGTCGGAGCCGCTGCGCTCGCGATCCTGCTGCAGCTCGGGCTGTTCCGGCTGGCTGCGCGGGACCCGGCCGGCGCCGACCCGGCCGCCAAGCTTGCGTTGCCGCTCTGGCTGACCGCGCTCGTTGCCTCCGGCTGGACGCTGCTGCCCACCGTCTTCACCACGATCTGCGGCTGAGCCGCCGGCCCGCCAGCGGGGCGCGGGTGCAGCCGCCCGGCGCGCGGCACGCCGGGGCGGCCGGCGGCAACGTCAGGCCAGGCGCTCGAGGATCGCGGCGACGCGGCCGGCCGCGGCGGGGCCGGGGCGCTGGGCATGGAACCTGGCGAGCCGCAGCGCGACCGCGCCGAGGCACCAGTCGAAGCCCGGTCCCGCAGCGGCCCGCACCATGGCAGCGGCGGCCGCGACGGTCGCCGTCGGCAGCGCGCCGTCGGCCTCGGCCTGCCAGAGCCGCCCGTAAAGCTGCGCAAGGTCGTAGTCGGGCGGGCCGAGCGCGAGGCTTTCGGTGTCGATCAGCACGCTTCGCCGGCCGTCGAGGAACAGGTGCTCGAGCTTCATGTCGCCATGGATCGGCCGGAGGGCGAGGCGGGGCACGCGTGCCTCGAGGCGGGCGAGGATGGCCTTCATCGGCGCCAGCGCGGCGGGGACGGTGACGCGGGCGAGGTCGAGGCAGTCGCGCCCGCGGCGCAGGAGCGCCGCGGCACCGAGCGTGCGGACCGGGGTGACCCGTGCCCGCCAGAGCCGGGCGAGCGCGTCGATGGCCTGGCCCATCGGCGCGGGGTCGCCGGCGGCAGCAAGCGCTGCCTCGAGCGGGATGCCGGGCGCCGCACCGTAGCCGATGGCGGCCAGCGCGGCGTCGGTCCCGGTGACTGGCGCGACGCCCACGGGCGTGCGGCGCAGCGCATCGGCCAGCGCCGCGTTGACCTGCGCAAGCGCCTGCACCGGCTCGTCGCGGATCAGCTTGACGTAGGCGGCCGCACCATCGGCCCGGGCGCAGCGGAACGTGCAGGAGAGGCCCGGCCGGTAGCGAAGCAGGACCGGCACGCCGGCCGGCGCGCCGCCGATCAGGGCCGCACCGGCCTCGGGGTAGGTCTTGAGGAACGCGCGGATCTCGGGCATCCGGTGATCCTGCGGGAACGGCTCGAAAAGCGCGCGGGTGTCGCGGTCGAAGACTGCGGCGCGGTTCCGATCAGCCAGCCGGCTGGCCTTGTCGCCGGCGAAGAGCCAGAGCGTTCCCTGGCCGGCCACCCCCTGCCCCGGCCCGCCGATCGAGAGCTGGACGATCGCGCGCTGTCCGGCCCGATAGCGCAGCCGCATCACCTCCACCCGCTCGGCCGCCGCGATCCGGCGCAGCGCGGCGGCATCAAGGCGGCTCAGCCCGGGCAGCGCCGGGTCGTCAATCGCGATCATCGCGCAGCGCCTCGCGCAGCAGGGAGCCGAGCACCGCATCGGACATCCCGGTGAAGGCATGGATCATGGCAAGCCGGAGGAGCGCCGCCCGCCGCCAGGGCCAGAGCCCCGGCCGCGCCCGGCGCGGCAGTGTGCCGGCGAGGGCGGCCGCGGCCGCAGCGGTATGGGTCCGGCCGATCAGCCCGGCGAGGACAAGATGCGCCTGATAGTTCCCTGCGTCGAGCGCCGGATCGCCGAGGCAGAGCGTATCGAAATCGAGAACCCCGATGCGGCTCCGCGTCGCGCGGAGCTGCTTTTCGTGCAGGTCGCGGTGGCAAGGCGCGAGCGGACCCGCCGCCGCCAGCCGCGCCGAGACATCCGCCACCGGCCGGCGCAGCGCCACGGCCAAATCGGGAAAGGTCGCCGCCGTCCGCGCCAGCCACTGGCCGAGCAGCGCCGCCTCGTCGGTCCCCTGATGGCGCGGCAGGTCGCTGACCGGCAGCGCCTGCAGCGCCGCGATCGCCGCGCCGATCCGCGCGCCGGCAGCGGGGTCGAAGGCCGCGGGCGCCTGCCCCGGCAGTGCCGAGATCAGCGACAGCCCCAGTGTCTCGACCTGGCCCAGAGGCTCCGGGATGCGAAGCACCGGCGCGTCGGCCAGCGCGCGCCAGAGGGCGAGGTGCCGGTGCGCACGCGCGGCGGCCTCGCCGCACTTGACCGTGCGGAGCCGGGCATAGAGTACGCGGGCCCCCAGATCGAGCCGCAGCACCGCGCGCCTGCCCAGGCGGTGGGCGGCCAGCGTGACGCGCACCGGCCCCGGATCCCGGCCGAGAAGTGCCGCCAGAACCTCGCGCGCGAAGCCCGCGTCGTGCAGCAGCCGCAGCCCCGGCAGCCGCGCGTCGAGCCCCGGCCCGCGCAGGACCAGCCCGCGGGCCGGATCGGCGACGACCGGCGTCGCGGCCAGACCCTCGCGCTGGCCGTTGCGCCGCTTGCGAAGGCTTGCGGCCTCTTGCCGGGCATGGCCTTCGGGGTCGTCCGGCACATGCTCGGCAAGAACGATCCGCTGCTGCCCGTCACGCATCCGGGCGCGGAACTGGAACTGCACCGGGCGGTGGCCGGGAAAGTGCGTCCGCTCGAGGACCAGCCCGAGGGGCGCTTCGCCCAGATGCGCGGCGAGGCTTTCGGTCGAGGGCCCCTGCCGCAGGACGGTGGCGAGCGCGCCCTCGCCGCGGCGCCGACCGATGCAGGGCGCAGTCATGTCCCGACCTTCCGTGCCCCCTCGGGCGGGCGGTCGGCGAAGCGCCCGTCGCGCAGCTCCACGGCCCGGTCGGCCAGCGACAGCGACAGCGCGTCGTGGGCGACGAGCAGCGTGGTGCGCCCGGCCGCGGCCCGGCAGAGCCCGGCGAGCAGGCTCTGCGCGGTGGCGCCGTCGAGGCCGGTGAGCGGCTCGTCGAGGATGAGGATCGGCGCATCGCGCAGGATCGCCCGGGCGATGGCGATGCGCTGCCGCTGGCCGCCCGACAGCGTCTCGCCGCGTTCGCCGAGCACCGTCTCGTAGCCGTCGGGCAGCGCGCGGACAAAGCCGTCGGCCTCGGCCGCCCGCGCGGCGGCCACGATCTCCTCCTCGGTCGCGTCGAGGCGACCGTAGGCGATGTTGTCGCGCACCGTCGTGCCGAACAGAACGCTGTCCTGCAGCACGACCGAGATGTTGTTGCGCAGGCTGTCGAGCGTAAAGTCGCGCAGATCCCGCCCGTCGATCCGCACGCTGCCCGCCGCGGGGTCGTAGAACCGCATCAGGAGCCGCGCGACGGTCGACTTGCCGGCGCCGCTGGGGCCGACCAGCGCCACGACTTCGCCGGGGCGGACCTCCAGGCTTGCGCCCCGCAGGACCGGCGCACCGCCGGGATAGGCGAACGTCACGTCGTCCACCTTCACGCGGCCCTCGAACCGCGGCGCGGCGACGGCGTCGGGGCGTTCGGCCACGTCGGGCGCGAGGTCGAAGATCTCGAGCAGGCGCTCGCCAGACGCGGTTGCCTTCGCGACCCGCGCCATCATCGCCGCCATCTTGCGGACCGGCTTGTAGAGCGTCGCGAGATAGGCGGTGAAGACCAGCAGGTCGCCGGGGCTGATCGCGCCGCCGCGGACCCGCATCACGCCGTACCACAGCACCAGCGCGGTCCCGAGCGCCAGGAGTACCTGCGTCACCCGGTCCATGTTCGCGGCAAGCTTGGTCGTCACGACCCCGGCTTCGGCCGAGGAGTTGTTCTGCCGGGCGAAGCGTTCCTCCTCGTGCGCCTCGCGCGCGAAGCCCTTCACCACGTTGATCGCCGAGATGCCCTCGGTCATCACCACCGCGATCTTCCCCTCCTTTCGGCGCTGCCGGCGCGCCGCGCCTCGGATCCGCGTGCCGAAATGGCGCGCGACCAGCCACAGCGCCGGCAGGATCGCCAGCGCAGCCAGCGTCAGCCGCCAGTCGAGCCAGGCCATCACCGCGACTGTCAACCCGATCACCAGCGTCCGGGCGGCGAAAAACACCGCCGCGTCGATCAGCAGGTCGCGCATCATCCGAACGTCGCCGGTCAGCCGCGAGATGATATCCCCCGAAGAGGCCGTGTCGTGGAACGAATGCGACAGCCGCTGCACGTGCCGGTAGAGGTCGAGCCGGATCTCGGCCACGACCTTCTGGCCGACGGCGGCGATGAGGTATGCCTGCGCGAAGCCCGCCGCGCCCGCGACGAGCGCGATGGCGAGAATCGCGCCGGCCGAGGCCGCAAGCAGGCCGTCCCCGGCGCCGAAAGTCGCGATCATCCAGCCGGTCACCGGGTCGGGCTGCGGTTGCGGAAGCAGGATCCCGTCGAACACGACCTTGAGCGGCCAGGGCCGCAGCACCTCGGCGACGGCGACCGCGATCATTGCGAGGAATCCCAGCGCAAGCTTCCTCCGGTGGGGGCGCAGATGCGGCCCCATCCGGCGAAAGAGGCGCACCAGCGCCCCGGCTTCGACCGCGCGCCGCCGGCCGCTCATGCCGCGGCGCTTTCGGCGGCGGCGAGCCGCAGGACCGCCCGGGCGTTGCGGGTCCAGTCATGCCGCGCGCCCTCGGCGGCGGCGGCGCGGGCCATCCGGCGGCATGCGGCCGGGCTGCGCGAGAGGCGCAGCATCTCGGCCGCGAGTGCGCCGGCATCGCCCGGCGGCAGGAGGACCGCGGCGGCCGAGCCGCTGAGCAGTTCCGACGTCTGGCCGATGTCGCTGGCCAGCACCGGCCGGCCCATGGCGAGGTATTCGTAGAGTTTGAGCGGCGAGAAATAGTGCGTCTCCGATGCGGGATAGGGCGCGGTCGCCACATCCATCCGCGCGATCAGCGGCGGCAGGGCGGCGTGGTCGACCCACCCCGCCAGTGTCATCGCCCCGGCGATTCCCGCGCCGGCGACGAAGCCCTCGATCCAGCCGCGTTTCGGCCCGTCGCCGAGGACGAGGAGATGCGCCCGCGGCTCGGCCGCGCGAAAGCCGCGGAACGCCTCCATCAGCACATCGACGCCGTGCCACATCTTCAGCGATCCGGTGAAGCCGACGACAAAGGACCCCGCGGGGATGCCCGGCAGATCGGCCGGCGCCACATCGGGGCGGAAATGCGCGGTGTCGACCGCGTTGCCGACCACATGGACGCGGCCCGCCGCCGCGCCGGCGCCGAGCAGCCAGTCCGCGACCTGCCCCGAGACGGCGACAAGCGCGCTTGCCCCGGCGATGACCTCGGCCTCGATCGCCGCGGCCTCGGCCTCGCAGACGAGGCTCCGGAACGCCGCCTGCTCGAGGCGGAGCGGCGCGTTGACCTCGACCACCGCCGGCACGCCCAGCCGGCGCCCGGCGCGAATGCCCGCGGCCGACCAGAGCGAGTAGCGTTCGTAGATCAGGTCGAAGGGCCACTCCGCATGCAGCGCCACCAGGCGCGCCGCGATCGCGTCGGCCTGCGCGATCGCGGCGCGTTCCTTGTCGCCGCGGCCGGCTCCGGCGACGGTCTGGCCGACTTCCTCGACGATCAGCCCGCGGGGCAGCCCCTCGCCGCGACGCGCGGCGACGGCGCGCGCCTCGTGGCCAAGCGCCGCGAAGGCGCGCATCATCTCCTGGACGTGGATCGAGGCGCCCTTCTCGCCGAAGACCGGGATGCCGCGATCGGCGCTGACATAGGCGATGCGCATCAGGCGGCCTCTCCCTCGAGGATCAGCGCGGGGTTCAGCAGAAGCCGCCGCAGCACGCCCGCATTGGCTTGGAGATCGAAGAGCAGTTCGGCCCGCGCCCGGCCGGCGCATCCCATGGCCCGTGCCCGGGCCGGATCGGCGAGCACGATTGTCAGCACGTTGGCCAGCGCCTCGGCATCGCCCGGCGGGCAGAGCTGCCCGGTCACGCCGTCCTCGACGATCTCGGGCCCGCCCGAGACCGTGGTGGTGACGACCGGCAGCGCGCAGGCCATCGCCTCCAGCAGCACGGTCGGCAGCCCGTCGCGGTCGCCGGTATCGGTCACGACGCAGGGCAGGACGGCGGCCTCGGCCCGCGCCATGCGCCCGGCCAGCACCTCCTGCGGCAGCGGCGGCTCCAGGGTGATCCGGTGCTGCAGCCCCAGCGCGACGATCCGCGCGCGCAGGTCGGCTTCGCCCGGCCCGCCGCCAATCAGCGCCAGCCGGAACTCCACGCCCCGCGCCGCCAGGATGGCGCAGGCCTCGACCAGCACCTCGAAGCCCTTCTTCGGCACCAGCCGGCCCACCGCGATCAGTTGCCCCCGCCGGCGGGTGCGGGCCGGGGCGAAGGCCCCGAGGTCGATCCCGTTGTAGAGCCGCACGATCCGCGCCTCGGGGCAGAGCGCGCGCAGGTGGCGCGCATTGTAGTCGGACACGGTGACGACGAAGGCGGCCTGCCGCAGCTTCGCCCGGCGCATCGCCGCGTCGGCCTCGGGCGTGACATAGGTGTGGTAGATGTCCCTGGCATGCGCGGTAAACGAATAGGTGCCGCCGATGGCCCGCGCGGCGAGGCAGGCCACGGTGGTCGCGTCCGAGCCGAAATGCGCGTGCAGATGGCTGATGCCGCGTGCGCGCGCGGCCTCGGCGACCGCCTCGGCCTTCGCCAGCAGCGCCGCGGTCTCGCGGGGCGTCTTGCCCGAGAACAACGCGGCATCGCCCGGCGCAGGCGTCCCGCCGGCGTCCCGCGCGGCGTTCTTCAGCACGATGACCTCGGCCTTCAGGTCGGCGAGGCGGGCGTGGCGCGGTTCGTCCGGCGGCTGCAGCAGCGAGAACACATGCGCCTCGGCCCCCGCCGCCTCGTGGGCGAGCAGCTCGTTCAGGATGAAGGTCTCGCTGAACCTCGGAAACCGCTTGAGCACATAGCCGATGCGGCGGCTGGCGTCAGAGGGCGCGGGCATGGGGTGCCTCCTCGCCGGCCTGAGGATCGCTCTCGCGCAGCAGCGATGCCAGCACGCCGGCGGCACGGGTCACGCCGTCGAGATCGGGCAGCGCGCGCGGGACGGGCGGCGGGGTCCGCATCAGCCGGGCCAGCGCCTCGGCGGACAGCGCCTCGCGGTCGAGATGCCGGGCGAGGCCGTGCGCCGCCAGCGCCTCGGCGCGCATCCGCTGCTCGGCCGACGGGCCGAGCCGCGGGACGGTGACGATCGGGCAGCCGACGGCGAGCGCCTCGTTGATCGTGTTATAGCCGGTCATCGTGATGAGAAGGTCGGCCTCGGAGAGGAGCGCGGGGAAATCGGCGACGTGCCGGCGCAGGTCGATCCCGGCGGCGCGCGCGCGCCCCTCCGCCTCGTCCTGCAGCTCGCTGTCCATCAGCGGGCCGGTCACCACGGTGACCTGCGGGCGGCCGCGCCGGGGAAGCCGGGAGACGGCCCCGATCGCCGCCTCGATCAGCGGGAACGCGTCGCGCCCGCCGCCACCCGAGACAACGACCCGCCGCGGTGCGCCCTGCCCGGCCGGGCGCGTCCTGCCGCGGCGGGCGGTGGTGACGATGCCGCAGGGCGTGACCCGGCCTGGCAGCAGCGCGTCGAGCCCGTACGCCGCGGCGGTGGGGAAGAAGCCCGCATCACCATAGACGAGGACGCGGTCGTAGAGCGACGTGATCGCCCGGTCGGTGCCGGCGGCGGCCCAGGCGGCGCGCAGCCGCCCGGGCTCGTCGAGGATGTCGCGCAGGCCGAGCACGGTACGCGTCCGCCCGTCGTCGCGGAGGCGCTCGAGCACCGGCCGCAGCTCTCCCATCGCGCCCAGGGGCTCGTGGTCCACCAGAAAGAGGTCGGGGCGGAAGGCGCCGATCACGCCGTCGATCACGCCCATGCGCATCGCCCGCGTCGTGGCGGCATCGAGCCGGAGCGAGCCGGCCTGGAACCGGTGGCGGCCGAGCTTCGCCAGCGACGGCAGCTTGACGTAGTCGACGCCGGGCACCGGGTCGAACATCATGCCGGCGGCGCAGCCGACGAGCATCAGCACCGAAAGGCCCGGCACCTGCGCCGCCAGCCGGGCGGCGATGGCCGAGTTCCGCCGCATGTGGCCAAGCCCGATGGTGTCGTGCGAGTACATCACGACCGAGGGCCCGGACCGCGGCCGCCCGACCGGCGGCCCGGCCTCGTTCAGCAGCGCCGCAGCGAGTTCCCGCAGGCGCGACAGCGCGAAGGGCTTGGCGAGGAAGGCCGCCACGGTCAGCTCCTCGGCGCGGGCGCGGCTTGCCACGCTGTCCTGCCCGGTCATCACGATGACCGGAACCTGCGCCAGGCACTCGGCGGCCTCGCCGATCACGCTCAGGCCGTTGCCGTCGCCAAGCGAGATGTCGATGATCACGAGGTCGAACCGCCCGGCGGCCAAGGCGGCGCGGGTCGCAGCGGCGGTGGGCGCGTGCACCAGGTGCACGCCCTCTCCCGCCAGGGCGCGGGCGATGTTGCGGGCCAGCACCGGTTCGTCTTCGGAAAGCAGGATGCGTTTCATCTGGGCCTCGTCCGATTGCCCCGACCCTGCCTGATCGCAGGCCGGGACGGGACCGTCCAGACGGGCGGGGCTGGGGCAAATGCCGGGCACCTTCTGGGGCATATCCCCCAGGGCTGGCGGACCGGGAATATGCCGCCGGCCCAATCGTATACCTCAGGGTGAGGGCAGGCCGCCTGTGCCTTCCGTTGATTGCGCGAGCTCGCGCCGGGGTCTAAACATGAGCCGGGGACGGACCACAGTCATGGGATTGCTCGACGTGTCGACCATCCTCGCGCTGCGGCACTCGCCGCACTACACCAAGGTGCTGTCGCTCTTCGTGGTCACGAGCTTCGTCGCGATCTTCGCGACGACCAGTCTGCTCAGCGGATACCTGGCCAACTACATGACCCGCCACATGATGCAGCGCGATGCCGAGGTGACGATGGAGTTCCTCAACTCCATCATCCGGGCCGAGGACGCCAGCGACGACTTCTTCGGCGACACGGCCGACATCCGCGCCCCGGCGACGGCGGAGTTCTTCGCCCGCGTCGCGCGGCTGCCGCATGTGTTCCGCGCCAACGTCTACTCGAGGAGCGGCCGGGTGCTCTGGTCCAGCGATGCCGAGATGATCGGCCGGACCTTCGCCGACAACGCCGAGCTTGCCGCCACGCTGAAGGGCGAGCTGCACCCCGAGATCGTGGCGGTGGAGCCCGTCGGGAAGGACGAGCATGTCGGCCTGCCCGACACGGTCGAGGAGTTCATCACGTTCCACATCCCGATCTGGTCACGCGACGGCAGGATCGTGGTCGGCGCGGTCGAGGTCTACAAGGCGCCGCAGAGCCTGCTCGACGCGATCCGCGGGATCGAGCGGCTGGCGTGGATCGATGCGCTCATCGCCGGCGCGGTCCTGTTCGCGCTGCTGGTGGCGGTCGTTGCCTATTCCACCCGGATCCTGCGCCGGCAGGAAGCGCGCCTCGTCGAGGCCGAGCGCCTCGCAGTGGTGGGCGAGATGGCGTCCGCCGTCGCGCACGGGCTGCGGAACCCGCTGGCCGCGATCCGCTCCTGCGCCGAACTGCTGGCCGAGGACGATCTGCCCGACAGCAGCCGCCGCGGCATGCTGGACATCATGAACCAGGTCGACCGGCTCGAGACGTGGATCCGCTCGTTCCTCAAGCGGACCCGCGAGGCGCCCGCCTCGGCATCCGACATCGCCCATGTCGACTTGGTCCTGCAGCGTTGCATCCAGGGTTTCCAGACGCAGCTCAGAAAGCGCGGGATCCGGGTCGAGATCAGCGGGTCGACCGACACGCCGGTCGTCGCCGCCCGCTCGGAGGAGCTGGAGCAGATCCTCAACACCATCCTGTCGAACGCGGTCGAGGCGATGAAGACGGGCGGCGTGCTCTCGCTCGGCTGGCACGCGGTGCCGGGCGGGCGCGTTGCCATCGACATCGCAGACACCGGCCCGGGCGTGAGCGACGAGCAGATGAAGCGCCTGTTCGTGCCGTTCCAGACCGGCAAGGCGGCGGGCCTCGGCGTCGGGCTCGCGCTCGGCCGGCGCATCGCCGAACGGATCGGCGGCACGCTCGACCTGAAGAACCGCCCCGATCGCGGGGTGGAAGTGACGCTGACCGTTCCTGCGAGGGCCTGACATGAGTGACATCCTGATCGTTGAAGACGAAACCGTCCTGGCGCGGTCGATGGTGAGCTTTCTGGAACGGCGCGGCTTCTCCGCGGTCTATGCGGTCGATGCGGCCTCGGCCCGGACGCTGGCCGAGCGGGAACGCCCGCGGCTCGCCATCCTTGACTACAAGCTGAACGACGATGACGGCCTCGATCTCCTGGCCTGGATGCGCGCCGCCGACCCGCGGGTGCAGGTGGTCATGATGACCGGCCACGGCGATGTCGCGGTCGCGGTCGAGGCGATGAAGCGCGGCGCCCGGGACTTCCTGGTGAAGCCGACGCCGCTGGCCGCCATAGCGTCGATCGCGCGCGAGCTGATGCTGGACGAGTTCCAGGGCGGGCTCGACCGCACCGGCGCGGAGCGGATCGTCGGCCGGTCCTCGGCGGCCAACGCGCTGCGCACCTCGGTCCGCAAGCTCGGCCGGCCCGCGCCGAACGGCGCCCGGGCCGGCGTGCTGGTCGTCGGCCCGCAGGGCGCCGGCAAGACGCTCGCCGCCACCGCGCTGCACGAGGAGGGCGCGCCCGATAGCCCGCTTGTCGTCCTCGACTGCGCACTCGCTGTCGGCGACATCGGTGACGCCGTGGCCCGCGCAGGGCGCGGCACGCTTCTGCTGCGCCATGTTGCCGCGCTCCGCACCGAGGAACAGGCGGCGCTTCTCGGCGCGCTCGAGGCAGCCGAGCATCCGCCCGCGCTGATCGCCACGACAACCGGGCACCTGACGCCCGGGCCGGAGTTCCTGCCGGGCCTGCTCTATCGCATCCAGGTGGGCTGGATCGACATCCCGCCGCTGGTCGATCGCGCCGCCGACGTGCTGCCGATCGCCGACATCTTAGCCCGCCGCATCGCGCGCGACCGCGGCGAAGCGCGGCCGCGGTTCAGCGCCGCCGCCCGGGCGCGGCTGGTCGAGCATGACTGGCCGGGCAACGTGGCGGAACTCGCGAACTGCATCGGGCGCGCCATGCTCCTGCAGTCGGACGGCACGATCGAGGCCGACCATGTCCGGCTGATCGGCCGTGGGCCGGGGGACGAGGACGGGATGCCGACCCTGCACGCGCTCGAGGTCAGCGCGATCACCCGCGCGCTCAGTCGGACCGGGGGCAACGTCTCGCGGGCGGCCGAGCTCCTCGGGATCAGCCGCGACACGCTGCGCTACCGGATGGAGAAGTTCGAGGTGCCACGGCACTGAGGACGCCGAGCACCTCGGCCGCGAAATCGGGGCGCCCGGCCCCCCGCAGCTTGAGGTGCCGGCGGATCAGCGCGAGCCGCAGCAGCCGCGCGAAGCGGGCGGCATCGCAGGCGCCGCCGAGCGCCCGCCATGCGGCCGGCACGGCGGCCCGCCAGTGGTCGAGCCGTCCGCGGAACGAGGGGCCCGCCCAGGCGCTGGTGGCGAGATGCGCGACGAAGTTCGCGAGATCGGCCTCGGCCGGGCCCAGCGCCATGTCGTCGAGATCGACGATCCAGACCTCGCCGCCGGGGCTGGCGACAAGCTGTCCGAGGTGAAAGTCGCCGTGCAGCGTCGCCGCCCCGGTCGGGACCGGTCTGTCGAGCGCCCTTGCGATGGCGGGCGGCACCGCCCCCTCGAGCCGCGGCCTGATCCGCAGTGCGGGGTCGTAGGCCGGCAGCCCCGGCACCACCGCCCGCTGCAGCGCGAGCAGCGGCGCAAGCAGGTCGGCGAGCGGCAGGGTCACGATGCCCGGCCCGCTGCCGCCCTCGATCCGGGCGAAGATCACGGCACCGGGCGCCGCGCCCCGCCACGCCTCGGGCGTCGCCACCCCCTGGGCGCGAAGCACCCGGCTCCGCCGCAGCGCCTCGGCGGCCCGGGCGGGGCTGTCGTGGTGCTTGGCGAAGCCGGTCATGCCCGGCCCAGGATCTGGCCCAGGATCAAGGCCGCCGCCCGCGCAGCGCCATCTGGGCCGAGGTCCACCGGGGCACGCCGCCGCGGCCGTGCGACCTGCCCGACAAGCCAGTCCGCCGCCGCGTGCACCTGCGCCGGGTCGAGCGCGTGGCCAAGCCGCGGCCCCCAGAGCCGCGCCCGTGCCGCCTGATCGTCGAGGCTCCGCGGGATCGCCGCGAGCAGGGCGGGGGTGTCGGTGCTCGCCAGTTCCAGCACCGAATTGTAGCCGGCGGTAGAGATCGCGAGATCGGCGGCGCGGAACACCGCATCGAGATCGGGGCCGGGGTCGAAGACCTCGTCGGCCTCGCCCAGCGCGGCGCCGGCGGCCCGCGGCCCGAGCGCCTGCCGCACGTAGAGGGCGCCGTCGAGCTGCGCGCGGGCCAGCGCGATGACCCGGTCGAGCAGCGGGTAGAGCGCCGCGCGGCTCTGCTCGGTGCCGCCGCCGCCGGTGGCCAGAACGACGCCGCCGGGCTGCGCGCCGGGGCCGCGGACACCGGCCCGCCGCGCGATCCAGCCCACCGCCTCGACCGTCCGCGCGAAGCCGGGACCGGCGGGCGGCATCCAGTGACCGGGCGGGTTCGGCACGATCACCGCATCCCACGGCCGGCCGCCGCCCCGGCGGAACCCCTCGATGCTGGCCGCCGGCGTCTCCCGCAGGACCTGGATCATCGGCAGGTCGAGCGTGGCGGCATCGGGCAGCCGCAACGTGTCGAGCACCGCGGCGGCCGCCCCGCAGTCGCGCAGCGCCGCGGCCATCGCGCTGCGGGGCACGACGAGGATCGCCTGGAACGCCGCCCGATCGGCATCGGTCAGCCCGTCGGGTTCTGCGTTGCAGAGCAGGATCGGCCGCGCCGCGCCGGACGCCGCGCGCACCGCCCGGGCGATGGCGGCGGCCCGGCGGAGATGCCCAAGGCCGGACCGGCCCGTGGCAAGGAATGCGATGGGGCGGTTCGTCATCGTCCTGCCTGCACCAGAGGTCCCGGCGACAGTTGCCACAACCCGGCGCCCGGCGCGACCGCCACAGCCGCGGCGACCGGGGCAAATGCCCCGCGAGACGCGCCCGACGGAATCAGGAAATGCCAGTCGGCATCACGTGATAGAGTGCGCCTTGCGATGCGAGCGCCGGACCGTGACAAAAGCTACCTGAACGCCCTTGGCGCGGGCATCGTCCTGTCGCTTTCCGGTGCCGTGGGCTGGGGCTGGCTGGCGTGGCAGCAGACCTGGGACGAGGCGGAGCGGACGGCCCATGACCGCGCCGTCATCGTGGCCAACTATGTCGAGCGGCTGATCCAGACGCAGACCGCGACCCACGTCTTCGCCGAGGCCGGCGCGCAGTCGCGGGCCAGGGGCTGGCTGCGGTCGCGCGACTTCCACCGGATCCTCGCGGCGACCGACGACGCGCAGCCCTTCACCATCGGCACCGCGGTGGTCGGCTTCGACGGCGAGATCGTAGCGTCAAGCCGGCTCTATCCCGTCGAGGGGCAGAGGTTCGGGTCGCGGGACTATCTCGACGCGATCCGCGGCGGCGCGGTGATCTTCGTCGACCGCATCCGGACCGAGCCGAACGGCGTCGACGCCCTTGTCATCGCCAGCCGTTTCCGCACGCCCGAAATCGAGGGCGCGATCGTCTCGGCGATCGAGACGACCATCCTGCGCGACTTCCTCAGGCAGACTGCCCCGGGCCCGCAGGAGGCCGCGTCGCTGATGACCGAGGCGGGAAAGCTGCTCGTCCGCAGTATTCCGTCCGAGCCGACCTGGCTGGCGCCCGGCCCGTGGACCGTGGCGGTCGAGGACGGCTACATGCAGACCCGCGTCCGGGCGCAGACCGACGGGGTCGAGCGGCTCTATACCACCATGCGGGTCGGCGACCTCCCGCTCTACGCGACGTTCGGCGTGCCGGTCTCGGCCATCACCTCGGCCTGGCTGCGGTCAGCAGCGCTGGTCTGGGCGATCCTCCTCG
The DNA here is from genome assembly GCA_964645155.1 of uncultured Rhodobacterales bacterium. GTDB lineage: Bacteria > Pseudomonadota > Alphaproteobacteria > Rhodobacterales > Rhodobacteraceae > CAZYBG01. Next base: position 32,271 of record CAZYBG010000003.1, read on the forward strand.
GGTCGATCCTGCTGATGACGGTGCTCAGCGTCATGGCCCGGCGGCGGATGCAGCACGAATACGAACTCCGGCTGTCGCAGCAGGAGGCCGACTTCGCCCGGCGCACCGCGCGCCATCAGGCCGAGTTGCTCAAGGAAGCCCATCACCGGATCAAGAACAACCTCGCGCTCGTGGTGTCGATGATCGGCATCCAGCAGCGGCTGAAGGGAAAGCTCGACGCGGTGGACCTGCGTGCGCGGATCGGGGCGATCGCCGAGATGCACGACCTGCTCTACCGCTCGGCGACGGGCGGCGATGTCGACCTCGCGCTTCTGCTGAACCGCGTCCTCGACAGCCCGGCCATGGTTCCCGCCGAAAGCGGCATTGCCGTCCGGCGCCGTCTGGACGGCCCGGTCAGCATCTCCGCCCGCATCGCCGCGCCGGTCGCGCTGGTTGCGATCGAGCTTGTCGCCAACGCAGTGAAACACGCGTTTCCGGGCCGCGCGCCCGGCACGGTCGAGGTCGCCCTTGCCCGCACCGCCGATGGCGCCGTGCTGACGGTCAGCGACGACGGCGTAGGCATCGGGGCGACCGACCGCCATTCCGGGCGGTCGATCGTCGATGCCCTCGTCGAGCAGGTCGACGGCACGCTGGCCCAGACCAGCCCGGCGGGCGACGGCACGACCTGCGAGCTGCGCTTTCCCATCCGGGCGCCCGATCCGGCGGGCTGACCGCGCCGGCGCGCTCCCGCCTGCGCCTCGCGAGCGCGCGGCGGTCCAGGCGTCCGCAGGAACAATCCGCGGCGTTCCCGGTTCGGTCGGTTCTCATGGCGCCCGGATCGGGCGCGCCAAAGGCAGGAGGACGCGGTGGCGAGATCGAGCGACGAGAAAATGAAGGCCGGCAGCGGCGCGGCCGACGACGCCAAAGCCGCGACCGAGAACATGGGCGAGGCGGCCGCAGGGGCCGGCGCCGAAGTGCGCAAGCGGGTCGGATCGGCCGCGGCGGCCGTCCAGCAGGATGCCATGAAGCGCGCCGAATCCGCGCGCGAGGGCGTCGCGGAAGACGTCGACGCGATCGCGCGCGCGCTTCAGCGCGGCGGCGAGGAGTTGCGTCCGGACTCGCCTCAGGCACGCGCCTGGGGGGGCCTCGCGGACCGCGTCGGCATCGCCGCCGAGGCGCTGCGAAGCCAGGACCTGCCCACCATGGCGAAGACCGTCGGAGCCTTCGCGCGCGAGAATCCGACGACCTTCCTCGTCGGCGCGGCACTGATGGGTTTCGTGGCGAGCCGCTTTGCCCTTGCGACAGACCAGCGCGAGGCGGAGCCCCGGCGGGGGGACTGGGCATGACCGATCCCGAAATCCAGCCGGCCGGCCGCGGCATCGCAGACCTCCTCGGCGACGCCACGCAGCACCTGTCGACACTCGTCCGGAAGGAGTTCGACCTGCTGCGCGCCGAGATGTCGGAGAAGGCCGGGGAACTCTCCAGCTCTGCGATGATGCTGGGCGTCGGCGCCATCATGGCGCTGGTGGCGCTCAACGTCCTCGCGATCGCGGCGGTGATCGGCCTGACCGAAAGCGGCCTCGAGCCGGGCTGGGCGGCGCTGATCGTGGGCGGCGCGGTCGCGCTCCTGGCGGTCGTGCTGATCGGCATCGGCATGTCGGGGCTGAAGGCGAAGAACCTGGTGCCAAGGCGCACCGCACGGTCGCTGGAAAAAGACGCGACCACCATCGGGAGAGCAGCACGATGACTGACGAACGCAGCAGCGCCGAGATCGAACGCGAGATCGAGGCCGAACGTGGCGCCCTGGCCGGAACGCTCCGCGACATCCGCGAGAGCGTTTCGGTGGAAGCGGCGGTCCAGCGGATCGCCGAGAGCCTGCGCAGCAACAGCGGCGAGATCGCCGGGGCGGTGGGCCGCCAGGTGCGGGCCAACCCGCTCGGCGTCGCGCTCACGGGCATCGGGCTCGCATGGCTGATGATGGGGCCTCACACCCCGGATGCCGGCCGCGGAATGTCGGCGTCGGGCCGGCGCTTTGACGATGACGACGATGACGACTGGGCCGTCGGCCGCTCGGACGTGGCCGACCGGGGCGCCTACCGGCCTTCGCCCGGCCTTGGCTTCGAAGACAGCATGTATGCCGGCGAAGAGCTGGGCGGCATGGATGCCGGGGCCCGGGACGGCGACGAGGCCGACCAGGGCAACGGCAGCACCGGGGCCGGCTGGACCGGGTCGGGCGCCGGCAGCGCCGCCCGGCGTCTGCGCTCGCGCAGCGCCGATCTGCGCAGCCGCATGCAGCACGGTCTCGAGGACCTCTCGGGCGCGGCGCGCGAGCGGGTGCTCGCCGCGCGGCGGGCGGCCGTCCATGCCCGGCAGCGGGCCGAAAGCATCGCGCGCCGCGGCACCCGGCGGGCGGCCGGCTTCTACCACGAGGCGCCGCTGGTATCGGGCGCGGTCGCGATGGCAGTCGGCGCGGCGGTCGGCGCGCTTCTGCCCCGGACGCGAACCGAGGACGACCTGATGGGCGCCGAGTCGGACCGGTTGATGGACGAGGCCCGGCGCATCTACGACGAGGAGAAGTCGCGGCTGGCGGATGCGGGTCGGGCCGTCGTCGAGACCGGGCGCGAAGCCGCGGGCGAGATCGCCGACGCGGCCGGCAAGGCGCTGACATCGGCCGGCCAGCGGATGGACGATCGCGAGCCGGGGCAGACCGGCAGCGATGATGGAACAGATGGAAGCGGGATGGACCGTCCGCCGCCGGACGAGCCCGATCGCGACCTGCCGGGCACGATGCCTCCGATGCGCGGACCTTCGGGGCGCAGCATCGGCTGACCGGCGCCCGGCGCAGGCACGGACGACGACGTGAAGCAACGAACGCCTCCGGCCCCGGCCGGAGGCGTTCTTCCGTCGAAGCAATGCCGCAGGGTCAGCGCTCCTCGGGCTCCAGTTCGGGTCCCAGCACGACCGCCTCGATCCGGTTGCCCTCGGGGTCGCGGACGAAGGCGGCATAGTAGTCGGACCCGTATTCGGGCCTGAGGCCGGGCGCCCCGTCATCGGCGCCCCCGGCGCCCAGCGCCGCGTCGTGGAACGCGCGGACCGCTGCCCGCGAAGGCGCGCGAAACGCATGGTGCGTCTGCGACGGCGCGTTGGGAACGTCGACGGCGCTGATCAGGGTGAAGTCGTCGCGGCCGTCGCGCTGGAAGCTCGCGGTGCGGCCATTGGCCTCGCCCGGCACGATCCCGAGCGGCCGGAACGCGGCCTCGTAGAAGCGCCGGGCGCGGTCGAGGTCCGTCACCGCGAGCGTCACATGGTCGATCATCGAAGTCATGGCAGGGTTCCCTTCCTGGCGTCGGGCAGGGGCGCGCCCGGGCCCCTCTCTGCGGCCGTCGCGGGCTTGGTTCGATCCGGGCCTGTCTCAACCGGCGAGGCGGGCAGACGTTCCCGAGCGGCCCTCGGCGCGCGGCCGGGCGCGACCCCGGCTTCCGCCCGGCGGGATGGGCCGCAAGGGGGAACATGTGCCGCCCTGCCCGGTTGCAGGGCCTCCCGGCAAGACAGAGGAGCCGACATGTTCCACCATTCTTCGAAACTTCAGTACGAGGTGCGGGTCGACCGCCCGAACCCCGTCTTCGCCAAGTGCCTCCAGCAGGCCATCGGCGGGATCGAGGGCGAGATCCGCGTGGCCATGCAGTACTTCTTCCAGGCGATGGGCGCGCACGGCGACGCCCGGTACCGCGACATGCTGATGATGACCGCGACCGAAGAACTGTCGCATATCGAGTTCCTCGGCCACGCCGTTGCACTGAACCTCGACGGTGCGCCGGTGTCGATGCAGGACGAGGCCGCGCAGGACCCCGTCGTTCATGCGATCCTCGGCGGCATGAACCCGCGGCATCTCCTGTCCGCCGGCCTCGCGGCGATGCCGGTCAACGCGAACGGGGTGCCGTTCGACATGAGCCATGTCTATGCCACCGGCAACATCGGTGCCGACATGCTGGCCAACGCCACCGCCGAGGCCGGTGGCCGCGTCCTCGCCAGCCGGCTCTACAACATGACTGACGATGCCGGCATGAAGGACATGCTGTCGTTCCTGATCGCGCGCGACACGATGCACCAGCAGCAATGGCTCGCCGTGCTGGAGGAGCTGGGCGGTTGGCAGGCGCAGCTGCCGATCCCGAACGCGACGCCGCCCGAGCACGAGGCGACCGAGCACAGCTACTACTTCCTGAACACCTCGCTCGACGCGCCGACGCCCGAGGGCCGCTGGACCTCGGGGCCGTCGCTCGACGGGCGGGCGGAGTTCTCGGTGCGCGAGCGGGTGGAACCGCTGGGGCAGCAGGCGAGCCTCGGCCACGCCCGGCCGCAATCCGGGGCGCAACGCGAGCAGATCGGAAAGGGAGCATGAAGATGGACGAGATCGACCGCGAGGAGCATGTCCGCCGGCGCGCCTATCAACTCTGGGAGCAGGAGGGCCGGCCCGAAGGCCGCGACACCGCGCACTGGAGCCAGGCCGAGGCCGAACTCGAGGTCGCGCCGGTGCGCGGCGACGGTGTCGCCGGCGATGGCGCGGACAACTCTGGCACCCGCCCGTCGCGGGCGCCAGCGCGGAACGCGCGTCGGGCCGAAGCCTGAAAGCGCCACCGCCTGCCCCGAAGCACATGCAGGCAGGGCAGGCGACCGGCCGTCGGGCGCAACCGGACCGCTGGCCCCCGGGACAATCCCGGGATCATCCGGTGGGCATGGCCGCGCCGCTGCGCCGGACGCGCGACCTCATTCGGCCGCGGTCGGCGCGGCGCGGTCCGGCGGCCCGTCGCGGTAGAGCGCGAACCAGGCCGCCGTTTCGGCCAGGCCACGGTCGAGCGGCACGAGGGGCTGCCAGCCGAGGCAGTGCCGCGCCCGCGAGATATCGGGCCGCCGGCGCCGGGGGTCGTCGGCCGGCAGCGGCCGGAACAGGATTTCGGACCGTGTCGGGATCATGCGCTGCACCATCCGCGCCAGGTCGAGAACGGTCACCTCGACCGGGTTGCCGAGATTGACCGGTCCGGGCGGGCGCTCCTCCACCTCCATGAGGGCGAGGAGCCCGCGCACCAGGTCGGAAACATAGCAGAACGACCGCGTCTGCCGCCCGTCGCCGTAGACGGTGAGAGGCCGGCCATCCAGCGCCTGCACGATCAGGTTCGAGACGATGCGCCCGTCGTCCGGCCGCATCCTGGGCCCGTAGGTGTTGAAGATCCGCGCCACCCGGACATCGACATTGCCGGCGCGCAGGTAGTCGAAGCACAGCGTCTCGGCCGCGCGCTTGCCTTCGTCGTAACAGGCCCGTGTCCCGATCGGGTTGACATGGCCCCAGTAGTCCTCTGCCTGCGGATGCTGCTCGGGGTCGCCGTAGACCTCGCTCGTCGAGGCCTGCACGTACCGTGCGCCGTGCCGCCCGGCGAGTTCCAGGAGCCGCCCGGTTCCCACCACGTTGGTCATCATCGTGCGGATCGGCTCGGCCTGATAGTGCGGCGGGGAGGCCGGCGAGGCGAGGTTGTAGAGAAAGTCGATCCGCTCGGCCGGAAGGGCGTCGGTCGCGACATCAGCGCGCCAGAGGCGGAAGTTCCGGTCGTTCCGGAGCGGCCCGACATTGGCGGGGCGGCCGGTCTGGAAGCTGTCGACGCAGATCACGCGATGGCCGCGGGCGAGGAGCGCATCGCACAGATGCGATCCGACAAAGCCCGCACCGCCCGCGACGAGGGCGGTCTTCGGGAAGGACGCGACATTCATGGTGTGACCTCCGTTGCAGTCGGGATACGGGCGAGCGCCACCGCAAGCTCCTCGGCACGCGCCGGTCCGGTATGTCGCGACAGAACGATGGCGCGCGCGCGGGCCGCCATGCGCCGGCGCTCCGCCTCGGGCATCGCAAGTGCGGCGACGACGTCGTCGCCGCTGTCGGCGATGGCGATCGCCTCGCCTTCCGGAAAGAGGTCAGCAAGTCCGTTCCAACGGTCCGACAGGACGGGCGTTCCGCAGGCTGCGGCCTCGAACAGCCGGACCGACGGCGCGTGCCCCGACCGGCGCATCGCCGCACGGGTCAGGTTCAGCGTGAAGCGCTGTCGGCCGTAGAAGGCGGCATGCTCGGCCGGCGGCAGATGCTCGATCCGCTCGACATTCGGCGGCCAGGCGATGCCTTCGGGATATTGCGCGCCGGCGACGACGAAGCGCGCCTGCGGCATCCGGCGCGCCGGATCGAGGAGCAGCGCCTCGAGCCCCGGCTGCCGGTCGGCACTGTAGGTGCCGAGGTAACCCAGATCCCACGACGGCACGAGCCCCTCCGGCCGGTAGAGATCGGGATCGACCGCGCAGAAGAGCGCCTCGGCGCGCCGCGCGCCGAGGCGCTCCAGCGTCTTCAGCGCGGCCCCGCCGGCGAACGAGAGGTAGAGGTCGAACGCGGCAAGCTGCCGCGGCAGGAGGTGGCTCGAGCCGCCGGCCGCGAGCTGTTCGAGCGTCACCGGCGTGTCGATGTCGTAGAACACCAGCCGCGCCGGGCGCTCCCGGATCAGCAGGTCGATCAGCGCCGCGCCCTCGGGCACGCAGGAGCCGACGATCACCGCGTCGGCCCGCCGCAGCCGGGGGCGGAAAGCGGCGAGCCCGCCCAAATCGTCGTAGAGCGCGAAGTCGCAGAAGTCCGGCCGCGGCAGGTCGCGGTGCGCGGCGTACCAGGGCTGGTCGCGCTCCAGGAACAGCACCCGGTGGCCCCCGGCGGCGAGGCCGCGCAGCAGCGCGCGCCAGGTCGTGGCATGGCCATTGCCCCACGACGACGAGAGCGACAGGCCGAAGACCACGATGTCGAGCGGGCGAGTCATGCGGTCTCCCTCCGGGCAAGTATGCCGAGGCGCTCGACGACCTGTTCGGCGCGGTGGGCATAGGTGTGCTGGGCGAGCACCCGGGCGCGGGCCGCGGCGCCGATCCGCGCCGCCGCCTCGGCCGACAGGCCGGCGAGGATCTCGGCGACGTCCCGACCGTCGCGCGCGACGAGGATCTCGGCGCCCGGCTCGAGAAAGAGCGGGATCCCCTCCCAGGCGTCGGTGATCAGGCAGGCGCCGGCGCCCGCGGCCTCGAACACCCGGGTCGCGGGCGAGAAGCCGACCTCGGCCATGCTGTCGCGCGCCACGTTCAGGACCGCGCGGGGCGTGCAGTTGAAGGCGTTGTGGTCGGCCGTGCCGACATGGCCGAGCGCCAAGACATTGGCCGGCAGGCCCTCGCCCCAGCCGGACCCGCCGAGAAGGAACCGGTCGGCGGGCCTGAGGCGGGCCGGGCGGAGGAAGAACTCGGCCGCCCGCGCCTCGCGGTCCGGCAGCCGGTTCGCGAGGAACCCCAGATCGGCGGCGAACCGTGGGTTCGGGGCAACCGGGTGATGGGTGTCGGGGTCGAGCGCGTTGTAGACCGGGACGCAGTCGCGCGCGCCCAGGGCGCGGTAGCCGAGGACCACCGGCGCGCCGCCGCCATAGGTCAGGATCAGATCGAAGGCGGGAAGCTGCTGCCGGAGCGGATGCGCCGAATCGGCGCGCATCGCGGCCAGCGTCGCCGGCGCGTCGACATCCCACCAGAGCCGGAGCGCGTCGGGACGCGCCTGCGCCAGCACCGCCTCGCGCAGCCGGTCGTCCTCGAACCCGATGCCGGAGGCCACGACGACGGCGTCGGCGGCCCCGGCGCAGGCCGCGGCCGAGGCAAGACCGGCCGACGTGCCGGGCCAGACGTTGACGCGGCACCAGTCGGGCATCGCGATGTCGCGGTGCTGCCGACGCTCCCACACGTCGGGCTCGTGGAAGGTGATCTCGAAGCCGCGCGCCGCGAGGGCCCGGAGCAGGCCGCGGTAGTAGGTGGCGGCGCCGTTCCAGTACGAGGACAGCAGGCTCGAGCCGTAGAACGCGAGCTTCATTCGGCGGCCTCCCGCACGCCGGCCCCGAGCAGGCGCAGGAGCCCGAGAAGCTGTTCGGCCCGGTGCCGGCAGGTATGGCGCGCGGCGATCGTCGCGAGACCGTTCGCGGCGAGCTCTCCGGCGAGCGACGGGTCGCCGAGCACGGCCGCAAGATGGCGCTCCATCGCGGCGCCGTCGCGGGCGATCAGGAAGTCCTTCTCAGGCCGGAACAGGCCCTCGACGTCGTCCCACGGCGCCGAGACCAGCGGTATCCCGCAGGCCAGCGCCTCGAAGACGCGGATCGTGGGGATGCCGGGCAGCGCCTCCACATAGGGCTGCCGCGGCACGTGGACGGTGACGCGGTGGCGGGCAAATACCTCTGGCACGCAGGCATTGGCGACCCAGCCGCGATAGGCGATCCCGGCCCGGGCCAGCCGCTGCCGCACCGCATCGGGGTAGCGCACGCCGCACACCTCGGCGGCGAGACCGAGCCGGGCGACCGGGCCGGTCAGGTAGTCCTCCAGTTCCCGCGCCCGTTCGCCGTCGCCCCAGTTGCCGATCCAGACGAGATCGCCCTTGCGCGCGATGTCGGGGCGCGGGCGGAACAGCGTGTCGTCGGCCGCCTCGTGCCAGGTGAAGACCTGCCGGCCCCAGCCGGCGGCAAGGTAGCGCTCGCGCAGCGCCTCGCCGAACGCCAGCACGGCGTCATAGCCCGAAAGGTCGAGCCCGGCGATCTCGCGGTCGGCCGAGACGGCACGATGATGGGTGTCGTGGAAGAGCAGGCGGAACCGCGCGCCCCGCGCCCGGCAGCGGCCGAGCCGGCGGACGATCGCCGGATCGGTCCATTCGTGGACGACGACGACATCGGCCCCGGTGACGCGGTCGGCCACGTCTTCGGCGCCGTGGTGGAGTTCGGTCCGCAGGTCGGGAAACGCCCGGCCGAAGGCGACGAGCGCCGCGGCGCCGGCCTCGGCGATGAGGTTCCCGCGCGACCACGATGCGGCGGGTTCGATCGCGCGGCAGGTATGCCCCAGCGCCTGCAGCGCCCGCATGACGCCACGCTGGAAATGCGCGTTGCCGTGGTTCCAGTCAGAGACCAGCGAATGGGTGAGAAAGACGAACTGCATCGGCTATTCCGCCGCCTGCCGGACGGTGAGCCGCCGGTAGAGGGCCAGCATGTCGTCGGCCTGCCGCTCGGGCGCGAACCGAAGTGCCCGCGCCTGCGCCGCGGCGCCGCGGCGCGCCCGCTCCTCGGGGTCGTCGGCAAGCCGGTCGAGAAGCGCGGCGAGCGCCACGGGATCGCGCGGGTCGAAGAAGGCCGCCGCCCCCTCCCACAGCTCGCGATAGGTCGGGATGTCGCTCAGCACCAGCGGGCGGCCGAGCCGCGCAGCCTCGAGGGCGGCAAGGCCGAAGGGCTCGTAGAGCGAGGGCGACACAAAGATCGCGGCCTCGCGCATGGCGGCGATCGCCGCGGCGTGCGGAACCGGCCCGAGAGCGCGTGCGGGGGCGGGGTGCAGGCGCTGGCCGTCATACGCTTCGGTGGCGCCCACGAGAGTGACCGGCACGCGGGAGAGCCGCGCCGCGGCGACGAGGACCGCGCCGTTCTTGCCGCGGTCCCACCACCGGCCGCAGGCGATGGCGCCGCGGCCGCCGCCGGGAGCGCCCGTCTCCACCCGGCTCGTGTTCGCGACCGCCGCCACGTCGGCAAGGCCGTAGACCTCGGCGGTCTCGCGGGCGTGGGCGCGGCTCGGCGCCACCACCGCGGCCGCCCGCGCCAGGCCGCGGCGCGCCAGGGCCTCGTGCCAGGCGAAGCCGGCCGGTGCCGGCCGGCCCTCGACCGCACGGAACCAGGTCCCGAGGCACGAATGGCAGACCGCCACGATCGGCTTGCCGATCGCCAGGTCGGCCGCCTGCGTCGGCAGGTTGACCTGGACGAGATCGGGGCGGTGCATCCTGACGAGCAGCGCCAGCCAGCGTCCGACGCCGGCAAGATCGCCCGGACGGCGCGCGCGCCAGTCCAGCGGCAGATCGCCCCAGACCAGCATCCCGGCGGCCGCGGCCTCGGCGACCTGGGCGCCCGACGGGCGGGGGCCGAGGCCGGCGAAGACGATCCGGCAGCCACGATCGGCCAGTGCCCCGCCGAGATCTATCGCGTAGCGCCAGATCCCACCGACCGCATCGACGGTCATCAGCACCGCCGTGCTCATGCGCTCACCCTCTCCGCCGCAACCGGCAGCCGATGTTCTGCGAGCCAGCCGGCCAGGCGCCGCAGCCCCGGCCGCCAGCCGACACGCGGCGCCCAGCCCGTTGCGGCGCGGAGTGCCGCCGTGTCGGCCACGAACCACGCCTGGTCGCCCGGCCGCCAGTCGGCCTGGCGCACCTCCATCGGGCCGCCGGTGATGCGGCCGATCTCGTCGATCACATGGCGCAGGCTGACCGCGTTCGCCGGCCCGCCGCCGAGGTTGAAGGCACGGCCCCCGACGGCGGCGAAGCGCGCCATGGCGAGGCGGTAGGCGGCGACCGCGTCGGACACCTCGCACACGTCGCGGACCTGGCGGCCGGTGCCGTAGACGGTGATCGGCCGCCCCGCAAGGGCCGCGATCAGGAAATGCGCCACCCAGCCCTGGTCCTCGGTGCCGAACTGGCGCGGCCCGTAGATGCACGACATCCGCAGCACCGCCGCCGGCAGCCCATAGCTCTTGGCGTAGTCGAGCACGTACTGGTCGGCGACCCCCTTCGAACAGCCATAGGGCGTGCAGAAGGCAAGCGGCGCACGCTCGTCGATGCCCATCGCCAGCGCGGGGTCGGTCGGGGCGCAGGCGGCCTCGGTCTCGACGATCGCCAGATCGGAGAGGTCGCCGTAGACCTTGTTGGTGGATGCGAAGATCAGCGGGATCTCCCGCCCGCTGGCGCGGACCGCCTCGAGAAGGTTCAGCGTGCCGCGCGCGTTCACCTCGAAATCCTCGACCGGCGCCGCGAGGCTCGTCGTCACCGCGGTCTGGGCGGCGAGGTGATAGATCTCGCCGGCGTTCCGCACCGCCGCGGCAAGCGCCCGATCGTCCCGCAGGTCGGCGAGAACCGGGTGCACGCGGCGCGGGTGCCGCGCTGTCAGCCAGGCGAGGTTCTCCTCCACCCCCGGGCGCGACAGGTTGTCGAGCACGACGACGTCGCGCGCATCGGCCGCAAGGCTGTCGACGAGGTTCGAGCCGACGAAACCCGCCCCGCCGGTGACCACCACCGGCCGGGCCGCCGGGCCGAGCGCCGGGGCGGCGAGGCCCGCGACCTCGCGCAGCCGGTCGAGGCCGCCGTCGCAGAGCATCCTCGCCAGCAGTTTCGGCTGGTTGTCGGACGTGACCGCACCGAGGTGATAATGGCGCGGATCGAACCAGAGCCCGTCCTGCGTCGCTACGTCGGGAGCGAGGTCGCGCCAGCCGTACCAGTAGAGCCGGTCGGCGGGCGCCGCGAGCGCGCTCACGAACCGGCGCGCCTGTTCGACCTGATCGTTGCGCCAGGTGGAATAGCCGGCCTCGGTGATCCAGATCTGCGCGGCCGGGTTGTGCCGGTCGAGCACCGCGCGCATCTCGCCCAGGTGCAGGTCCCAGCCCGACCAGTGGCCGGCCTCGCTTTCCCAGGTGCCGGGAAAGCCGTGGAACCCCACCGCATGCATCAGCGCCAGAAGCCCGCGCCGGCCCATGAGATCGAGCCAGAGCGGATCGAACGGGCACGGACCGCCCAGCACGGGCTTCCAGCCGCGATGCCGCGCCCAGTGCGCCGCCATCCCGATCATCTCGCAGAACAGGTCGAAATCGGGGTCGGCCCGCCAGTCCCAGTCGAGCAGGTTGTTGGGCTCGTTCCAGAGCTCGACATGCTCGAAATGGTCACCGTGGCGGGTCAGCACCAGGTCGATGAAGTCGGCGAAGTCCTGAAGCCGCTCGGGCGGGCCGGAGCTGCGCCCGGTGCGCGACAGCGAGGGCGGCGTGTAGTGGATGCAGGGCATCAGCTCGATCTCGGCGGCAAGGCGCGGGATCAGCCAGTCGAACCACTCCCGCCCGCCGGGAGCGTGGTATTCTGCCCACGAAAGATGCGTGCGCAGCCACGCGGCGCCCGAACCGGTCAGGCCCGGCATCACCGCCTCCACATGCGCGCGGTCGCCGGGGCGGAACCACTCGACAAAGCCGAAGGCGGTCACGACACGAGCCCCCGCGCTTCCAGTTCGCGCCGCATCGCTGCGCCGCGGTCGGTGCCGGGCGCGCCGCGCACCCAGTCGGCGAAATCTGCCAGCGCGTGCTCGAGCGGATGTTCGGGCACGAAGCCGAGCAGCGTCTCCGCGCGGCCGATATCGGCAAAGCAGTTGCGGATGTCGCCGGCACGGAACCGGCCGAGAATCTCGGGCTCGATCCCGGGCCTGCCCATCGCGCCGGCCAGAAGTTCGGCGACCTGGCGGATCGAGTAGGCGCGCCCCGAGCCGACATTGATCGCCTCGCCCGCCACGCCGTCGCGTTCGAGCGCGAGGCGGAAGGCGCGCGCCACGTCGCGGACATGCACGAAGTCGCGCCGCTGCCGGCCGTCCTCGAAGATCGTCGGGCGCGCCCCGGCCCCGATCCGCGCGGCGAAGTTGGCCAGCACGCCGGTATAGGGGTTAGAAAGCGCCTGCCCGGCCCCGAAGACGTTGAAGAGCCTGAGCGCGACCGCCGGAATGTCGTAGGCCGCGCCGAAGATCAGCACCGCCCTTTCCTGGGCGTACTTGGTCAGCGCGTAGATCGAGGCGAGGTCCGGGCGCTTGGCTTCGTCGGTGGGCAGCGGCGTCAGCGCCGCGCCGTCGGGACCGACCGGGTCCCAGCGTCCGCCGCGCAGGTCCCGCACGGACCGGCGCGCGCCGGCGAACAGCGCGCCGCCGGGCAGCGCGTAGCGGCCCTCGCCGTAGATGCTCATCGAGGAGGCAACCACGATCCGGTCCACCGGATGCTCGGCGATGGCCTCGAGCAGCACCGCCGTCCCGAGGTCGTTCGCGCCGACATAGCGGGCGATCTCGTACATCGACTGGCCGACACCGACCTCGGCGGCGAGGTGGATCACCGCGTCGCATCCGCGCAGCGCGTCCCCGAGGCGGCCGGCGTCGCGGACATCGCCGCGGACGACCTCGGCGCCGTCCGGAACTTCCGGCGCATTGCCGCCATGGACCTGGTCGATCATCGCGTCGTAGAGGCGCACCTCGTGCCCTGCGGCAAGCAGTTCGGCGGCGACGTGGCGGCCGATGAAGCCGCAGCCGCCGGTGATCAGGACATGGGACATGGGCGGGGCTCCTCGACGCGTTTCGCGAGGTTCCGGAACCGGAGGTGGTCGGGTTTGTTCCCGGCTTTCCAGCGACTTCGGCGGAAGCGGGGGCGGAAGCGGGCCGGTTCTTCAACTTCATCAATGACTTCCGTGGAGACCGCCGGCAGCCGGTCGGGCGCCGCCGGCGGCACGGCAGCCGCGACCGGGAACAAAGCGCCGGCAGCGCCGGTTCGCCCCCCGCGCCGCGTCCCGGCGCGACCAACCCCGGGGGCTGCAATGGATGGTGGACGGATCGGCGCGCGGCTCGAGGCGGCCCAGGTCACCGGGCCCGGCCGGGTCGCGGTCGTGGAACTGCCGCTGCCGGAGCCGGGCCCCGACGAGGTGCGGGTGCGGATCGAGGGCTGCGGCGTCTGCGCCTCGAACCTCGGCCCCTGGTCCGGCCCGCCATGGATGAGCTTTCCGCTGCCGCCGGGTGCGCTCGGCCACGAGGCCTGGGGGCGGATCGACGCGGTCGGCGCAGCGGTGAGCCCGGCGCGCCGGGGCGAGCGCGTGGCGATCCTCGGCTTCCACGGCTATGCAAGCCACGACATCGTTCCGGCCGACGCGGCGCTGCCGCTGCCCGCCGCGCTCGAGGGGCAGGCCGTGCCGGCCGAGGCGATCGGCTGCGCGATGATGATCTTCGGCCGGACCCGCATCCAGCCCGGCGAAATCGTTGCCATAGTCGGCATCGGCTTTCTCGGGGCGCTCCTGACGCGGCTCGCCGCCGCCGCGGGTGCGCGGGTCATCGCGCTCTCGCGGCGCGCCAGCAGCCTCGCCCTCGCCCGCCGCTGCGGTGCGTCCGAGACGATCGAGATGGCCGACCACGGCGCGATCCTCGCCCGTCTTGCCGAGCGGACCGGCGGCCGCGCCTGCGATGTCGCAATCGAGTGCACCGGGCACCAGTGGCCCCTCGACCTCGCGGCCGAAGCCCTGCGGGAAGGCGGGCGGCTGGTGATCGCGGGCTACCACCAGGACGGCCCGCGGCAGGTCAACATGCAGCTCTGGAACTGGCGCGCCCTCGATATCGTCAACGCCCATGAGCGCGACCGCGGCAAGCTGCTGGCGGCGATGCGCGACGGGATCGCCGCCGTCGCCGACGGGCGGCTCGAACTCGCACCGCTGCTGACGCACCGCTATTCGCTCGGCCGCCTCGCAGCCGCGCTCGACGCCACGCGCGACAAGCCCGAAGGTTTCGTCAAGGCGCTGGTGGTGCTGCGATGACCCGGCCCGCGATGGCCCGGCCGCGCGTCGGCTTCCTCGGTCTCGGCTGGATCGGGCGGCACCGGTTCGAGGCGCTGGCCGGCACCGGCGCGATCGACGTCGTCGCCCTTGCCGATACCGCGCCCGAGGCGGTCGCGGCCTGCGCCGGCGCCTGCCCCGGCGCCCGGCTCGGATCGACGCTCGACGATGTCCTCGCCGCACGCCCGGAAGGCGTGGTGATCGCGACCCCGTCGGCGCTGCATGCGGCGCAGGCCGTCGCGGCGCTCGAGGCCGGGGCGGCGGTGTTCTGCCAGAAGCCGCTCGGCCGGAACGCGGCCGAGACGCGGGCGGCCGTCGCTGCGGCGCGCCGGGCCGACCGGCTGCTTGCCGCCGACCTCTCCTACCGCCACACCGCCGGCATGGTGGCGATCCGGCAGGCGGTGGAGGGTGGCCGCATCGGCCGCCCGCTGGCGCTCGACCTGACGTTTCACAACGCCTACGGGCCGGACAAGCCCTGGTTCCACGACCGCGCGCTTTCGGGTGGCGGATGCGTGATCGACCTCGGCGTGCATCTGGTCGACCTCGCGCTGTGGCTGACCGGATGGCCCGGCCTGCGCTGCACCTCGGCGCAGCTCTTCTCCGGCGGGGCGAGGCTCTCCGTCGGCGACCCGGCGGTCGAGGACTTCGCGATGGCCACGCTCGAGACCACGGCAGGCGGTGTCGTCCGCATCGCCTGTTCGTGGAACCTGTCCGCCGGCTGCGATGCGGTGATCCGCGCCGAGATCCATGGCGACCGCGGCGGCGCCGTCCTCGCCAATGTCGGCGGCTCGTTCTACGATTTCGAGGCCCATCTCCTCCACGGCCGCGAGCGGCAACTGCTGGCGGTTCCGCCGGACGACTGGGGCGGCCGCGCAGCGGTGGCCTGGCTGGAGCAACTCGCCAATGGCGCCGGCTTCGACCCGGCCTGCGAGGGCCTCGTCACGCTCGCCGAGGCTCTGGACGCAATCTACGGTCACTCGCCCGGCGCGGCGGTGTCGGCGCCGCGCGGTGCGGCGGCCTCCCTCGGCGCCCGCAGGAAGGCGGCAGGGCCCTTGCGGTAGCGAAACGCGCCGGGGCCGCAATCGCGCGCCCCGGCACTGCAGTATCAGGCGGCGGTCTCAGGCGGCCATCCGGTTCAGCCGCTCCTCGGCGACGCGCGAAAGCTTGGCGTCGGCCGCCTTCTCCTCCTCCAGCGTCTGCTTCAGAAGCTCGGCGCAATCGGTCCGGCCGAGTTCCTGCGACCAGGCGATCAGGGTTCCGTAGCGGGTGATCTCGTAGTGCTCGACCGCCTGCGCGGACGCGGCGATGGCGGCATCGAGGACGCTCGAATCCTCGACCTCGCTGGCGATCTCCTCGGCTTCCTTGATGATGCCGTCGATCGCCGGGCAGTTGGTTCCGCCGGCTTCCTCACCCAGCAGCGCGAACACCTGCTCCAGCCGCTCGACCTGCCGCTCGGTCTCGTGCAGGTGCGCCTGCAGTCCGTCGCGCAGCGCCCCTTCCGAGGCCTTGTCGATCATCTTCGGCAGGGCGTTCACGATCTGCTTCTCGGCGTAGTAGATGTCGCGAAGCTGGTGCATGTAGAGGTCGTCCATCGACTGGATGTCATAGGAAAAAAGCGCCATTCATGGCCTCCTGACTTCGGGTTGCGTCGTTCATGGGGCGGGGTCGATCGCCAGCTCGGTGACCACTGCCAACCGTCTGTCGCCCCTCAGGGCAGGGGCAACCGCAGCGCCCGCCGATTGTTCCCCGATCGGCGGCCCGGCCACGGCCCGGTCCGATGGCACAGTCAGATCGCCCGGTCGCCGAGTTCCGCCATCACCATCGCGCGGGCGCGGTTCACGCGGCTCTTGATCGTGCCGACCTCGCAGCCGCAGATGCGGGCCGCCGTCTCGTAGCTTTCGCCCATCATCACGACCAGGACGAGCGTCTCGCGGTAGTGGTTCGGCAGGCGCTGAACCACCCTCATCAGCTCGCCGCCGCGCACCACCCACTCCTGGGTCGAGGCGCTCGATGCCGTGCCCGACACGCAGTCCTCCGAACCGGTGCGCTCGCGCTTGGTCTTGGCCAGCGTGTTGAAGAACGAATTGCGCATGATCGTGAATAGCCACGCCCGCAGCCGCGTGCCCGGGGTGAAGCTGTCGATGTTCGCCAGCGCCCGCACCAGCGTGTCCTGGACAAGATCATCGGCATCGGGGCGGTTGCGGCACAGGACATAGGCATAGGCCCTGAGCGCCGGCAGGAGCGCCACGACATCGGCCCGGACATCCGGCATGTTCCTTGCTGCTTCGACCACGTGTTGCGAACCCGTCGACAGAGACGATACCCCCGAGCGGGGGCGTTGCGCGCATAACGCCGTTGTCGCGACAGCAGTTCCGGAGCTTTCCAACCCCCGGTAGAGCCGGGCGGCGGCGGCGCTCAGCCCTTCGGGCGGGCGCGATCCGATCCCCGGTTCACCTGACAGATCGCATCGTCGAGGCGGCGGGCGAGGTCGACGATCTCGGCAGGCGCGCCGCTGCGTTCGAAGGCCTGCAGGAGTTCGGAGAAGGCGGCGGCCAGCTCTTCATCCACGCGGGAGGGATCGGATTTGGGGTCGCCTGACATCGCTGGGGCTGCACCATGCTCGAATGTTTGTCGGTTGCCGGAGAAACTAGCGGCGGCGCGGGATGACGCCAAGTGCGGCCAACAGCCCGGGGCCCCGGCGGCACCGACCTGTGGCATTCCCCCCGCAGTACGGCAGGGCCGCCACCGCAGCGATGGCGTCATCACGCCCCGGTGCCGCCGGACCACGGAGAACGCAATTTCGTTCGGTGGAAAGACATGCTTTCCTGTCCCGAGCCAGGGAGAGCGCAGATGCCGGACCGGTTCGCTACAGGAACGAAAACCCGCCGTGCGGTGCTCGGCGATGCCCATGTCGACGCGGCCGAGGCCGCCCAGACTGACTTCGACGCGCCGTTCCAGCGGCTGATCACCGAAGGCGCCTGGGGCACCGTCTGGTCCGACGACACGATCACCCGGCGCGAGCGGTCGATGCTGACGCTGGCATTGCTGGCCGCCACCGGCAACTTCGAGGAGATACCGATGCACGTGCGCGCCACGCTGAACACCGGCGCGAGCCGGGCGGACGTGATGCAGGCCTTCCTGCACGTGGCGATCTACGCCGGCGTGCCGCGGGCGAACCACGCGATCCGGCTGGCCCGCGAGACCTATTCCAGGATCGAGGAGGACGGCACATGACGGCGCCGGCCGACTACTACCAGCGCGACCGGACCCGGCATCCGCCGGCGCTGACGCCGGACTACAAGACCTCGGTCGCACGCGCGCCGCGCCAGGCGCCGGTCAGCCTGGAGAACGCGTCGGGCGAGATCACCGGGCCGGTCTTCGGCCATGGCGACATCGACCCGCTCGACCGCGACCTCATCCACAACTATGCCCGGCCGGGCGAAAGCGCGATCGGCGAGCGGATCATCCTTCACGGCCGGGTTCTCGACGAGAACGCACGGCCGGTGCCGAACACGCTGGTCGAGGTCTGGCAGGCGAATGCGGGCGGCCGCTACCGGCACAAGAAGGACACCTATCTTGCCCCGATCGACCCGAACTTCGGCGGCTGCGGCCGGACGCTGACCGACGCGAACGGCTCCTATTGCTTCCGCACCGTCAAGCCCGGCGCCTATCCCTGGCGCAACTGGGTGAACAACTGGCGCCCGGCGCATGTCCACGTCTCGGTCTTCGGCAGCGCGTTCGTGCAGCGGCTCATCACCCAGTGCTATTTCGAGGGCGACCCGTTGATCCGCCACTGCCCGATCGTGCGGACGATCCCCGATCCGGCGGCGGTCGATCAACTCGTCGCCGCGCTCGACCTCAACGCGACGATCCCGTTCGACGCGGTCGCCTACAAGTTCGACATCGTGCTGCGCGGTCGCCGCTCCACGCTGTTCGAGAACCGCCTTCAGGGGAACTGAGCGATGCCGCAGGCGCTGCACTATCTCCGCGAGTCGCCCTCGCAGACCGCCGGGCCGTATGTCCATATCGGGCTCGCGCCGGGCGCGGCGGGGTTCGACATCTACCGGCACGAGCTTGGCCACGACATCGCGGGGCCGCACGCGCGGGGCGAGCGGATCCGGGTCGAGGGCCTGGTGATCGACGGCATGGGCGCGCCGGTAAGGGATGTGCTGATCGAGGTCTGGCAGGCCAATGCCGACGGGCACTACGCCCATCCCGAGGACGGCCGGCCAGTCGAGGAGGGCTTCCGCGGCTGGGGCCGCGTCATCACCGATTTCGCGACCGGCGCCTGGGGGTTCGACACGGTGAAGCCCGGCCCCACGGCGGGCCGCACCGCCACCATGCAGGCGCCGCACCTGAACCTCTGGCTGGTGGCGCGCGGCATCAATCTCGGGCTGAACACGCGGATGTACTTCGCCGACGAGGCTGCGGCGAACGCCGCCGACCCGGTCCTGAACCTGATCGAGTGGGAACACCGTCGCGCCACGCTGGTCGCAGCCCGCGGGATGCGCGGCGATACGCCCGTCTACCGTTTCGACATCCGCCTCCAGGGCGAGGGCGAAACCGTGTTCTTCGACGTCTGAAGGCAAGGAGCACCCGTGGCGAAGCCCTGCATCATCTGTGTCGCGATCACCGGCTCGCTGCCGACCAAGGCGGACAATCCGGCGGTGCCGATCGCCGTTGCCGAGCAGGTCGAGTCGACGCACGCGGCCTTCGAGGCCGGCGCAAGCATCGTGCATTGCCACGTCCGCAACGACGACCAGACGCCCTCGTCCGACCCCGAGAGGTTCGCGCGGCTGAAGGAGGGGCTCGAGAGGCACTGCCCGGGCCTCATCATCCAGTTCTCGACCGGCGGGCGCTCGGGCGCCGGGCGGGCGCGGGGCGGGATGCTGCCGCTGCGCCCCGACATGGCCTCGCTCTCGGTCGGGTCGAACAACTTCCCGACCCGCGTCTACGAGAATCCGCCGGATCTGGTCGACTGGCTCGCGGCCGAGATGCGCACCTACGAGGTGGTGCCCGAGGTCGAGGCGTTCGACCTCAGCCACATCCTTCAGGCGATCGCGCGGCACCGGGCCGGCGGCCTCTACGGCAAGCTCTACGTCCAGTTCGTCTTGGGCGTGAAGAACGCCATGCCGGCCGACAGGACGGTGTTCGACTTCTATGTCGAGACGATGCGGACGCGCGCGCCAGAGGCCGAATGGTGCGCGGCCGGCATCGGGCCAAGCCAGATCGTCGTCAACGAATGGGCCATTGCGGCGGGCGGGCATACGCGCACGGGCCTCGAGGACAACGTGCGCCTCGACCGCGACCGCCTCGCGCCGTCGAACGCCGCGCTGGTGCGGCGGGCGGTCGGGCTCTGCGAGAAGCACGGCCGCCCGGTCGCGACGTGGCGCGAGGCGCGGGCGATGCTGGGCCTGCGCCCGGTCGCGGCCTGAGGCAGGCCGCGCCGGCCTACCGCAGATGCGTCTCGAAGAAGCCGAGCGTGCGGTCCCAGGCGAGTGTCGCGGCCGCCTCGTCGTAGCGCGGCGTCGTGTCGTTGTGAAAGCCGTGGTTCACATCGGGATAGAAGTGCACCGTATAGTCCTTCCCGTGCTCCTGCAGCGCCGCCTCGAACGCCTCCCAGCCGGCATTGATGCGCTCGTCGAGCGCGGCGTAGTGGATGAGGAGCGGCGCCGCGATCCGCGGCACGTCCTCGACCGCGGGCTGGCGGCCGTAGAACGGCACCGAGGCCGCAAGATCGGGATAGGCGACCGCGAGCGCATTGCAGACGCCGCCGCCGTAGCAGAAGCCGACGGCCCCGACGCTGCCGGTCGAGCCGTCGTGGTCGCGCAGGAACTCGAAGCCGGCGAAGAAGTCCTCCATCAGCTTTGCCGGATCGAGCTGGCCCTGCAGTTCGCGGCCTTGCTCGTCGTTGCCGGGATAGCCGCCGAGCGGGCTGAGGCCGTCGGGGCCGAGGGCGAGGTAGCCCGCCTTCGCGGTGCGGCGCACCACATCCTCGATATAGGGGTTGAGGCCGCGGTTCTCGTGCACCACCAGCACCGCCGGCAGCGGCCCCGCGGCCCCCGCCGGGCGCGCCATCAGGCCGCGGATCGTGCCATGGCCCTCGGGGCTCTGGTACTCGATCGTCTCGGTCTCGATCCCGGGGTCATCGGGGGCGACCTGCTGCGCCCAGGCGTAGTTCGGCTGCAGCTGCTCGAGGATCATCGCGCCGGTGACACCGGCCGCGGCGTAGCGGCCCGCCTGCGCGATGAACGCGCGCTTGGAGATCTTGCCGTGCACGTAGCCGTCGAAGATCTCGAGGATGCGCGGATCGAAGTCGGATGCGCGTTTGCGGGCAGGCGTTGTCATGGTCCGGGTCTCCCTTCTGGATCACTGTTGCGCCGGGATTGCCCCGACACTGGGATGCGTGTGGGGCATCGCCGCCGATCAGGTGGTGCCCGGGCGTGCCGCCGACACGCGGGGCAAGTCTCGGCAGGATCGCCGGCCCGGCGGCATCGCGCAACCCCTCCACGAGGGAGCGGCCACGCGATGCCGCGCGCCGCGCGGTCTCAGTTGCCGGTTCCGGGGCGCTGCAGGGTCAGCGTTCCGTCGCCGTCGCGGTCGAGCCGCTCGACGGTCCGTGCGATCCGGGTGGCCATCTCGGCGGCGCTGATCGCGCCGTCGCCATCGGCGTCGAGGTCCTGGAAGGCGTCGACCATGCGGGAGCGCGTCAACTCGCGGTAGAGCGTCTCGAACTCGTCGATCGAGAGCGCGCCGTCGCCCGAGGCATCGACCTCGTCGAGTTTCGCGGCACGGTAGGCGTCAATCTCGTCCTGTGTGACGGCGCCGTCGCCGTTGGCATCGACAGTGTCGAAGATTGTCCGGAGCATCTCGCCGCCGCGGCCGCCGAAATGGCCGCCGCCCCGGTGGCCGCGCCCGCCACGGTCGCCGCGGGCATCGACCCGCTCGGCCTGGGCCGCGGCGGCCGGGGCCTCGGGAACGACGGGGGTGGTCTGGGCGGTGGCGACCATCGCGCCTGCAGCGGCCAGGATCACGGCGGCGAAGCCGGCCGGGAGGAGTTTCGAGCTGTTCATTGCCTCATCCTTTCGTTCTTGGGCAAGCGGAGGCAGGATCGCCTCCGATGCCGGGGATATGCACGATCCCCGCCCGCGATGTGTGTCGGCGCGAGGCCGGTTTTGTCGCGACCTGTCGCGGCGCCCGGCCGTGATACGACTTGCGACAAAAAGAACCCGGGCGCGCCGATGGCGGGGCTGGGAAAAGCGGCGGAAGTGCCCGTAGATCGGCGGGCGAGACCCGAAGCGCGAGGACCCTGGCGCATGGAGCCGGCCGAGCCGCAGATCCTGATCGTCGACGATGCCCGCGACATCCGCGAACCGCTCGGGCAGTACCTGCGCAAGCAGGGCTTCCGCACGCGCCTTGCGGCCAATGCCGGCGAGGCGCGCCGCGCGGTCGAGGAGGGCGCCTTCGCGCTGGTCGTGCTCGACGTCATGATGCCGGGCGAGGACGGGCTCAGCCTCTGCCGATGGCTCGTCGGGCGGCCCGGCCCGCCGGTGATCCTGCTGACAGCGATGGCCGACGAGACCGACCGCATCGTCGGGCTCGAGCTTGGCGCCGACGACTACGTGGTGAAGCCGTTCAACCCGCGCGAGCTGCTGGCGCGCATCCGCGCCGTGCTGCGCCGCGCGCCGCCGCCCGAACCGAGGATCGCGTCGGGCCGGCGGCGGTTCGGTCGCTGGACCCACGATCCGGCCACCCGGACGCTCGACCACGACGACGGACGCCGCGTCACCCTGACCTCCGGCGAAAGCCGCCTTCTGGGCGTGCTGCTCGACCACCCGTTCACGGTCCTCGGGCGGGACCGGCTGCTCGACCTGACCGCCGGGCGCGACGCGAAGGCCTACGACCGCGCCATCGACAACAGCGTGAGCCGGCTGCGCCGCAAGATCGAGGATGACCCCGGAAGGCCGCGCCTGATCATCACCGAATGGGGCGGTGGCTATCGGCTCGCCGCCGGCGTGGCAGAGGCATGAGACGCCTCGTCCCCGATGGGCTGGCCGGCCGCTTCGCCCTGCTGCTGACGCTGGCGCTTGTCGCTGCGAACCTCATCGCGCTCGGCATCCTCAGCCTCGAGCGCGGCCGGCTCGACCGGCTGGCCCGCGAGGCGCGCGAGATCGAGCGGGTGCTGTCGCTCGTCCCCGCGATGGAGGCGGTCGATCCGCGGGCGCGCCGGCAGATCGCCCGCAACGCATCGACCCGGTTCTCGCGGGTTTCGGTCGATGCCGCGCCGGTGGTGGAGGAGGTGCCGGCCGCCCCACGCTCGGCCGCCTTGACCCGCGATCTGGCCGCGGCGCTGCCCGACCGCGAGTTGCGGGCCGCGGTCCTGGTCCGCGGCCGCGGGCCGCCGTCCGACGGGCGCGGCACCGGCGAGACGATCGCGGTGTCGGTGCGCCTTGCCGCGGACGGGGCGCCGCAATGGCTCAACTTCGTCTCGCGCAGTCCGGAGGCGCGGCCGCCCGGCATCGAGGAGGAGGTGTTCCTCGTCGTCCTCGGCCTTTCGCTCGCCGCGGTGCTGGGCGTCGGGCTTGTCTTCGTGCGGCGTCTCACGCGGCCGCTCGGCGCGCTTGCCGAAGCCGCCCGCGCGGCCGGGCAGGGCGACAGGACGGCGCGGGTGGCCGAGGAGGGGCCGCGCGAAATGCGCGCCGCAGCCGCGGCCTTCAACGACATGCAGTCGCGGATCGAGGGCTTCGAGGCCGAGCGGATGCGGACGCTCGCCGCCGTCGGCCACGACCTCCGCACGCCGATCACCTCGCTGCGCATCCGGGCCGAGCTGCTCGACGAGGCCGAGGCCAGGCCGATGATCCGCACGCTCGACGAGATGAAGGTCATGGCCGACGGCCTCGTCGCCTATGCGCGGGGCGCGGGCGACAGCGAGGTCGCGCAGGCGGTCGATCTCGGACCCATGCTCGCACGCCTCTGCGCCGAACGCGGCGTCGCGTTCGACGCCGGCAGCGACGCCAGGGTCGCCGCCCGTCCGGTGGCACTCGGCCGGGCCATCGGCAACGTGATCGACAACGCGGCCAGATACGGCGCAGGCACCCGGGCCCGCGTGTCGCTGGCGGGAGGGGAGGCGCTGATCGTCGTCGAGGACGAGGGCCCCGGCATGCCGCAGGAGGACCTCGAGGCGATGTTCCAGCCCTTCGTCAGGGGCGAGAGCAGCCGCAGCGCCGAGACCGGCGGCGCCGGGCTGGGCCTGGCCATCGCGCGCAACATCGTCACCGCCCATGGCGGCGCCATCAGCCTCGAGAACCGTTCCGGCGGCGGCCTCCGGGCGACGATCCGTCTGCCGCTTCGGCAGGGGGGCTAGCGCCATGCGCCGATCGCTCGCGCTCGCCGCCGGCCTGCTGCTGCTGGCGGGCCTCCTCGTCGGCTGCCAGCACCTGCGGCTCGGGGCGGGCCCGGCACTGGCGCCCCCCGGTCCCGGTACCGTGCGGGTCGCCACCTGGAACGTCCACTACATCCTGCGCAACCAGCCGGAAGGGCGCTGGGGGCTTGCCGGATGGGAGGAGCGCAAGGGCCCGCTCGATGCGACGTTCCGCGCCATCGGCGCTGACATCGTGGCGTTCCAGGAGATGGAGACCTTCGCCGGCGGCAACGACGACAGCTTGAACCTCGCGCGGGAGTGGCTTCTCGCCAACAACCCGGGCTACGCGGCCGCGGCTATCGGCGACTGGCGCAGCTTTCCCTCGACCCAGCCGATCCTCTACCGCCGCGACCGTTTCGAGGTTCTGGACCAGGGCTGGTTCTTCTTTTCCGACACGCCCGACCTGATCTACTCGCGCACCTTCAACGGCTCGTATCCTGCCTTCGCCTCGTGGGCGCGGCTGCGCGACCGGCAGGGCGGTTCGGAGATCCGGGTGCTGAACATGCATCTCGACTACGCGAGCCGCGAGAATCGGCGCCGCTCGGTCGACCTCGTGGTGGGGCGGATCGCCCCTTGGATCGCGGCCGGCGAGAGGGTGGTCCTTGCGGGCGACCTCAACGCGCTTGCCGGCTCGGGCCTGCACCGGCGGCTGCGGGCGGCGGGGCTCCGCTTCGTCGCGGTCGACGGCGCCACCTATCACCTCGACAGGGGGCTCAACCTCTTCGGCGCCATCGACCACATCGGCTTTGCCGGCCCGATCGCACCGGTCCGCCCGCCGGTCGTGTTCCGGGACCGGCTGGGGCCGGTCTGGCCGTCGGACCACTATCCGCTGATCGCCGATTTTGCGCTGCAGGGCGGCGGCTGACGCCCGCCTCAGCCCGCCGCGCCAAGGAGCCGCATCGCGTTCTCCTTCAGGATCAGCGGGCGCACCTCGTCGCGGAAATCCGCGGCCGCGAAGTCGGCGAGCCAGCGGTCGGGCGTCAGCGCGGGCCAGTCCGAGCCGAACAGCATCTTCCGCTTCAGGATGGTGTTGGCATACTGCACGAAGAGCGGCGGGAGATACTTCGGCGACCAGCCGGACATGTCGACATAGACGTTCGGCTTGTGCTGGGCGACGGCGAGCCCCTCCTCGGTCCAGGGAAACGACGGGTGGGCCAGGACGATCGGCATGTCGGGGAAGTCGACGGCCACATCGTCGACATGGATCGGGTTCGAATACTTCAGCCGCATGCCCATGCCGCCCCGCATTCCCGAGCCCACGCCGGTCTGCCCGGTGTGGAAAAGGGCGATCGCGCCCGCCTCGGCGATCGCCTCGTAGAGGACGTAGGCGCCGCGGTCGTTCGGGAAGAAGCCCTGCATCGTCGGGTGGAACTTGAAGCCCCGCACGCCGAAGTCGCGCACAAGCCGCCGCGCCTCGCGGGCCCCCGCCCTGCCCTTGTGCGGGTCGATCGACGCAAACGGAATCAGGATGTCGGCATTCTCGGCACAGATCGCCGCCACCTCCTCGTTGCCGTAGCGGCGAAAGCCGGTCTCGCGCTCAGCATCGACGGGGAAGATCACCGCGGCGATGTTGCGGGCGCGGTAGTAGGCCGCGGTATCCCCGACCGTCGGCAGCATCCCCTCGGCCCCCGCGGGGTTGCGGAAATAGGCCGCCATGCCGGCCTGGAATTCGTTGTAGCCATCGTCGCGCGCGTGGTTGCACGGCTCCTCGGCATGGGTGTGGAAGTCGATCGCGCGAACGGCCGAGAAATCGACCAAGGCTGCCTCCCGTCACGGTTCGGGACGATGCATACCACGATGATCGCTACACAGCATAACGTTTTTAGCATATAACGATTTCGAATCGGGCGCAGCATGGATGGTCGGGGCAGCAGCGCGATGGCGGACGGCGCGAGAGGGCAGGACGTCGCGCGCATCGAGCGCCACGGCGACGTCGCCGTGATCGTGTTCGACCGGCCCGACAAGCGCAACGCCATGAACGACGATCTGGTCGATTCGCTCGACCGGTTCTTTTCCAGCCCGCCCGAGAATGTGCACGCCGTCGTGCTGGCCGGGTCGGGTGGCCACTTCTGCGCCGGGCTCGACCTTTCGGAGCACCGCGCCCGCTCGCCCGAGGAGACCGTGCGGCATTCGCGCAACTGGCATCGGGTCGCCGACCTGATCGAGTTCGGCGGGCTGCCGGTCGTGTCGGCGCTGACCGGCGCGGTGATCGGCGGCGGGCTCGAGATCGCGGCGGCGACGCATGTGCGGATCGCCGAGCCCTCGGTCCGCTTCCAGCTTCCCGAGGGGCGGCGCGGCATCTTCGTCGGCGGCGGCGCGACGGTGCGGGTCGGCCGCCTGATCGGCGCCGACCGGCTGCGCGAGATGATGCTGACCGGCCGAAGCTACGGCGCCGGGGAGGGGTTGCAGCTGGGGCTCTGCCACTACGCCGTCGCCGAAGGCGAGGCGCTGCCCCGGGCGCTGGAGATCGCGCGCGACATCGCGGGCAACGCCCCGTTCTCGAACTACCTGATGTTGCAGGCGATCGGCCGCATCGGCGACATGTCGCGCGGCGACGGCCTGTTCACCGAGAGCCTCGCCGCGGCGATGGCGCAGACGACCGACGGCGCGCGCGAGGGGCTCAGCGCGTTTCTCGAAAAACGCCCGCCGCGCTTCAGGTAGGCTAGGATGGCGCCGGGCAAGGCTGCACTTCAGGGAGGACGGACATGGACAGACGCACACTTCTCTTCTCGGTCGCGCCGGGCGCGGCTGCGCTCGCGGTGCTGCCGGGGCGCGCAGGGGCGCAGGCCACCAGCCTCAGGCTGCACCAGTTCCTGGCCCCGGTCGCGACGCTGCCCTCGAAGGTGCTGAAGCCCTGGGCCGAGACGCTCGCGGCGGCGAGCGATGGCAGGCTGACGATCGAGCACTTCGACGCGATGGCGCTGGGCGGCCGTCCCGGCGACCTGATGGATCAGGCGCGCGACGGAATCGCCGACCTGTCGATGACGCTGACCGGCTACACGCCTGGCCGGTTTCCGCGCAGCGAGGTCTTCGAGCTGCCGTTCATGATGACCGATCCGGTCGCCACCTCGCTGGCGTTCTGGGAGATGGTCGAGACCGACTTCCAGGACAGCGAGTTCGGCGACGTAAAGATCCTTGCCGCCTGGGTGCACGGCCCGGGGCTGATCCATTCCTCGGAACCGGTCGCCAGTCTCGAGGACATGGCCGGCAAGACGATGCGTGGGCCGACCCGGATCATCAACGAGCTGCTCTCGGAGCTCGGCGCGACGCCGGTCGGGATGCCGCTGCCGGCGGTGCCCGAGGCGCTGTCGAAGGGCGTCGTCACCGGCACCGTCATCCCGTGGGAGGTCACCCCCTCGATCCGGCTGACCGAGCTTGTCACCAACCACACCGAGTTCAGCGGGGCCGAGGCGCTCTACACCTCGACCTTCGTGCTGGCGATGAACCGGGCCAGGTACGACGCGCTGCCCGACGACCTGCGCGCCGTGCTCGACGCCGAGGCCGGCGCCAAGCTCTCGGGGTTCGCGGCGACGATCATGGCCGAGAACGACGCCCCGGCGCGGCAGATCGCTGTCGATGCGGGCAACAACATCGTCGCCCTCGACGAGGCCGAGGTCGCCCGCTGGAAGGCGGCCGCGCAGCCGGTCGTCGACCGCTGGATCGCCGAGATGCAGGGCCAGGGCATCGACGGCCGGGCGCTGATCGACCAGGCCCGGGCGCTGATCGCCGCCAAGGCCGCCTGATGCAGCGGCCGGGGCCCCAGGAGTTTTGTCCCGGGGCTCCCGGCGGCCCAAGCCGGGAAGTCCGTTGCCGATGTATGCGCCGCTCTCGCGCCTCGCCTACCTGACGGCCTACGGCATGGCGCTGGCGGGCGGCGCGGTGCTGATCGCGCTCGTGGTGATGACCTGCATCTCGATCGCCGGCCGCGCTCTGGTTCCCCTCGGGCTCGCGCCGGTCAAGGGCGACTTCGAGTGGATCGAGTTCGGCGTCGGCTTCGCGATCTTCGCATTCCTGCCCTGGTGCCAGCTGCAGCGCGCGCACGCGGCGGTCGACCTGCTGCAGCCGGCCTTTCCGCCGGCTATGAACCGGGCCATCGACGTCGTCGTCGACCTGGCGATGCTGGCCGCCGCGGCGGTGATCGCCTGGCGGCTGTGGCTCGGCATGCTCGACAAGCGCCGCTACGCCGAGACGACGTTCATCCTGCAGATCGAGATCTGGCAAGCCTACCTCGCCTGCCTGGTCGGCGCGCTGGCCTTCGTGCTGGTCGCGGCGTTCTGCGTGCTGCGGAGCGGCGGCGCCTTGCTGCGGCCGGGCAGGCACCATTCCTGATGTCGAACATCGACCTCGCCCTCTGGTCGTTCCCGGTTCTGCTCGCCGTCATCTTCCTGCGCGTGCCGATCGCGCTTGCCATGCTGGGGGTGGGCTTTGGCGGGGCATGGCTCGTCACCGGCTCGTCCGCGATGATGATGAACCAGCTCAAGACGCTCACCTTCGGGACGTTCTCGAGCTACTCGCTCTCGATCATTCCGCTGTTCCTGCTGATGGGCCAGTTCGCGACGCTGTCGGGGATGTCGGCGTCGCTGTTCCGGGCGGCCGAGAGCTTCCTCGGCCATCGGCGGGGCGGCGTCGCGATGTCGGCGATCGGCGCCTGCGCGGGCTTCGGCGCGATCTGCGGCTCGTCGCTCGCCACCGCGGCCACGATGGGCCAGGTCGCCCTGCCCGAGCTGCGCCGCTGCGGCTATCCGGGGGCGCTCGCGACCGGGACGCTCGCGGCCGGGGGAACGCTGGGCATCCTGATCCCGCCCTCGGTCATCCTGGTGATCTACGCGATCCTGACCGAACAGAACATCGCCAAGCTGTTCGTCGCTGCGCTGGTCCCCGGCATCCTCGCCGCGCTCGGCTACATCCTCGCCATCGCGGTCTGGGTACGGCTGTCGCCCAACGCAGCCACGATCCGCCCCCGCGTGCCGTGGGGCGAGCGGATGCGGACCCTGGCGGCGACCTGGCCGGTCCTGACGATCTTCCTGACGGTCGTCGGCGGGATCTACCTGGGCATCTTCACGCCCACGGAAGCGGCCGCGGTGGGCGCCGCCGGCACCGGCCTCGCCGCCGTCCTGTCCCGGCAGCTCGGCATCGAAAGGCTCAAGGTCGCGATCCTGGCGACCGCCGCCTCGACGGCAATGATCTTCTTCATCGTGCTCGGCGCCGGCGTCTACAACAGCTTCCTCGCGCTGACGCAGCTGCCGCAGGTCGCCGCCGCCTGGGTGTCGGACCAGGGCTTTTCGGCGTGGCTGGTGCTGACCGTGGTGCTGCTGCTCTATCTCGTCTTCGGCTGCGTGATGGACTCGCTCTCGATGGTGCTGCTCACGGTGCCGATCATCTATCCGGTGATGCTGGCGCTCGACTTCGGGCTCAGCCCCGAGGAGTTCGGGCTCTGGTTCGGCATCCTCGTGCTGATCGTGGTCGAGGTCGGGCTGATCACCCCGCCGGTGGGGATGAACCTCTTCATCATCAACAGCATGGCGCGCGACATCCCGATGGGGCAGACCTATCGCGGCGCGCTGCCCTTCGTGCTGACCGACATCGTGCGGGTGGCGATCCTCGTCGCCTTCCCGGCGATCACGCTGGCGCTCGTCTGGGCGATCTACTGAAAGGGCGGGCGCCCTCCCTTCAGACCACGATCACCTCGTCGCCCCCGGCATAGAGACGCGCGATCAGCTCCGCGTTCGCGGCGCGCATCCCGCACTGGTTCAGCGAACCCTTCTCGGTCACTTCGCCCCGGTCGAAGCTGGGCGGGCGGGTCAGGATCGCGGCGCGGCGCACCCGCGCGGCCGAACCGGTCGCCGCCTTCGCCGCTGCGGCGAGCCTTTCGCGCAGCAGTCCGGAGCGCGCGGCCGGGTCCATCGCCTTCGCCGGTTCGGCAAGCAGGAGGAGTGCACCGAGCTCGGCCTCGTTCTCACCGACGATCACCGCATCGCGCACCAGCCCGCCCAGCGCATCGACCAACGCCGCCCGGACTGCGCCCACAGCGACCCAGGTGCCGCTCGCCAGCTTGAAGTTCTCGGCCACCCGGCCATCGAAGAAGAACCCCTTGCCGAAGTCCCGCGGATCGGCCGGGCGCAGCGCGTCGCCGAGGCGATAGAAGCCCTCCTCGTCGAACGCTTCCGCCGTGCGCCCGGGCTCGCCGAGGTAGCCGGGCGTGATCGTCGGGCCCTTGAGCCGCGCCTCGAGCTTGCCGCCCGCCGGCACCAGCTTGAGCGTGAGCCCGCGCGCCGGGACGCCGACATTGCCGGCCCTCTCCTGCCGATCGGTGCAGGCGAGCGCGAAGGGCGAGGTCTCGGTCGCCCCGAGACCCGTGGCGATCAGGACATCGTGCCCGGTCGTCGCCCGGCCGACGGCGGCCAGACGGTCCCAGGTGTGCTGCGCCATCCCGGCGCCCGCATAGAACAGCATCCCGAGGCGCGCGAAGAACATCCGGGCGAGGTCGGCATCGGCCTCGAGCGCGTCGGCCAGCATGTCGTAGCCGAGCGGCACGTTGAAGTACCAGGTCGGCGAAACTTCCCGCAGGTTGCGCAGCGTCTCGCCGAACCGCTCCGGCGTCGGGCGGCCGTCGTCGATGTAGTAGGTGCCGCCGTTCGTCAGCGCGAGGTAGCTCGACTTGTTGCCGGCGGCGGTATGGTTCCAGGGCGCCCAGTCGACAAGAACAGGCGGTTCGCGGGCGATGTATCGGTAGCAGTCGCGGACCATCGCTTGGCTGGCGCAGATCATCCGGTTGGTGTTGATCACCGCCTTCGGCGCGCCGGTCGACCCCGAGGTGAAGAGATACTTCAGCACCGTGTCCGGAGTAAGCCCGCGCCGCGCGGTGTCGGCGGCATCTGGCGCGGCGGCGCGCAGGGCATCGAACCGGCTTGCACCCGCCGGCGGGTCGCGCACGACGATCACGTGCCGGCCGCTGCCGATCGCGGCAAGCGCCGGAGCGAAGGCGGCGCCGTCGTCGGCGAAGATCGCGCCCGGGCGAAGCGTCGCCGCGATCTCGCGCAGCTTGCCATGGTCCTGCGAGACCAGCGAATAGGCGGGCGAGACCGGGGCGAAGGGCACCCCGACATAGGCGCAGGCAAGGCCGAGGAGCGCGTGCTCTAGGCTGTTTCCGGACAGGATCAGCAGCGGCCGCCGCGGCCCGAGCCCGAGGCCGACCAGCGCCGCGCCGATCCGCCGGGCGGCGGCCCGGCCCTCTGCATAGGAGATCCCCCGCCAGGCGCCGGAACCGTCGCGCCTTGCGATCCACGTGCGGTCCGGTGCGGCATCGGCCCAGTGGTCGATGTGATCGGCAAGCACCGGCGGGTGGTCGCCCAACGCTGCTCGCTGCCACATCAGCACCGTGCCGTCGGCGCGGTGCTCGTAGTCGAACTCCGGCGTCCAGAAGCGGTCGGCCCCGGCGGCGGCGGTCGTCGTCATCCCCCCTCCTCTGCCACCTCGCGCCGGTCGCGGCGCTAGCGCGGCGCCATGCGGATCGCCCCGTCGAGGCGGATGACCTCGCCGTTCAGCATCGGGTTGGCGACGATGTGGCAGACGAGGTCGGCATATTCCGACGGGCGGCCGAGCCGCGGCGGGAACGGCACCTGCGCGCCGAGCGACTCCTGCACATCCTGCGGCAGCCCCTCGAGAAGCGGGGTCAGGAACAGCCCCGGCGCGATCGTGCAGACGCGGATGCCCTTGTCGGCCAGATCGCGCGCCATCGGCAGCGTCATGCCCGCGATCCCGCCCTTCGATGCCGCGTAGGCCGCCTGTCCGACCTGGCCGTCATAGGCCGCGACCGAGGCGGTGTTGACGATGACGCCCCGCGCGCCGTCTGGGCCGAGCGGGTCGGCGGCGACCATCCGCGCCGCGGCGTGGCTCGCGCAGAAGAAGCTGCCGAGCAGGTTGATCCGGATCACCTTCTCGAACAGCGCCGGATCGTGCGGCGCGCCGCGCGAGACGGTCTTGGCCGCCGGCCCGATGCCGGCGCAGTTGACGAGGATGCGGGGAATGCCCAGCGCCGCCTCGACCGCTGCGATGCCGGCCGCCACGCTTGCCGGATCGGCGACGTCGACGCGCCGGAAGAGGCCGCCCATCGCTGCCGCATGGGCGGCGCCGGCGGCCTCGTTCAGGTCGAACACGGCCACCCGCACTCCCCGCGCCGCGAGTGCCGCGGCCGTGGCAGCGCCGAGGCCCGACGCACCGCCGGTGACGATGGCGGCGGTATCCCTCCAGTGGTCCATCAGCCTTCGCCTTCCTCGGCCTTCCTGACTTTCCTGAGCAGCGCCAGCAGGGCCGCGCGTTCATCGGCGCTCAGGACCCCAAGGATGCGGTCCTCGTGCGCCTCGACCGCGGCCAGCGTGGCGGCGAAGGCGGCGGCGCCGGCGGCTGTCGGCTGCAGCGACTGCACGCGCCGGTCGCCCGGCACCGGCCGCCTGGCCAGATAGCCCCGCGCCTCCAGATCGTCGACGATGGCAACGAGGCCCGAGCGTTCGACCCCGAGGATGCGGGAGAGGTCGCTCTGCGTGATGCCGGGCGTGCCGGTCACCAGCGACAGGGCCGAGAACGCCCGCGGCGTCAGGCCGTCGGGCCCGAGCGTTTCGCGGAAATCGGCGCGGATCAGCATGTAGACCCGCTTGAGGTTGTAGCCGACGAGGCGCTCGACCGGGCTTTCGGCCACGGGATCGCTCTCGACCGGTGCCTTGGCTGCCGCCGCGCGCGTCATCGGATCATCATCTCTCGCCCTGCCCAGTCACCCTGCCCGATCGAGCCTACCGTCGGGCCGTTTCGTTTACAACGTGAACGGTTCGGCGACCGAAGGATAGTGCCGGCGGGGGGCTTGCGCCCCCCGCCCGACGCGGCTTGACCATGGCCGCACGGCTTGCGAGGCAGGCACGGCGCAGCGACGGGGGCCGGATGGAGACCTATGTCAGATATGCGGTCTACTACGTCCCGCCGCCGGGGCCGCTCGCCGATTTCGGTGCGGCCTGGCTCGGCCATGACATTGCCCGCGGGACGCCGGTGCCGCAGATGACGCTGCCTGGCCTCGACATCGGTGTGCTGACGGCCGGCGCGCGACGCTATGGGTTTCACGCCACGCTGAAGCCGCCCTTCCGCCTCGCCCGCGATGCGACGGCGGCGGCGCTGCGCGCGGCGGTGGCCGACCTCGCCCGCAGCGCCGCCCCGGTACGGCTAAAGGGCCTGGTCCTCGGCCGGCTCGGGGGCTTTCTCGCCCTGCTGCCGGCGGGCGCCACCGCGGACCTCTCCGCGCTGGCGGCGCGGATCGTGGCCGATCTCGACGGGTTCCGCGCGCCGGCCGACGGCGACGAGATGGCGCGCCGCCGCGGCGCTGGCCTGACGCCCGCGCAGGAAGCGCACCTCGCCCGCTGGGGCTATCCCTATGTGATGGAGGAATTCCGCTTCCACATGACCCTCACCGGCCGCCTCGACGACCCCGCGCCGCCGGAGCAGGCGCTCGGCCGCTGCCTCGCCCCGCTCCTGCCCGCGCCGTTCGCGCTCGACCAGTTCGCGCTCGTCGGCGAGCGCGAGGGCGGCGCATTCGTGCTTCTCGACCGCCATGCCCTGACTGGCAACGGCCCGGCAGAGCGGTAGACGGCACCCGCGGACGACAGCAGGCCCGATCCTGCGCCCGAAGGTCCGTCCGAACGTGCCGTGCCGCCCCAATCGCGGCGGCGCAGGCTGCAGGAACAAGAGCGTCGCCTTGCGTGTTGTCGCGGCATGAGATTCGTGTCCCGCGCCGGCAAGCCTCGTCGGCGGGCACGGATGGCCCGCCGGCGACCGTCCCTTCGCCGGCGGGCCGCTTTCGGGATTGACATATCCGAGTGAATCTGTCGACATTAGTGCGCCACCAAGCCACCCCAGCGGGAAGCCCGGTTTCGTCCTGCGACGCGAGGAGAAAGCGATGCCCGCGAGTCCGCCATCGGCACCAGAAACGAACCGGCCAGACGCCGCCACGGCGTGCGCCACCGCCGTCCCGACAGGGAGGCCGGCATGAACGCTCACGCCCATCCCATGCGCCGGCCGATCGACGCCGCGCCGCCGTTTCCGCTCTACGACGCGCGGGAACTGACCGGCGATGGCGTCTGCGCCCAGATCGCCCTCGACGGGCAGATCTACACGCTCCGCATCACCCGCGCCGGCAAGCTCATCCTGACGAAGTAGCGCCCGGCTCCGGCCCGACCGCGTCGCGCCACGCGCGGGCATAGGCCCGCAGGGCGGCGCCGTCGCCGGTCAACCGATGTGCCGTCAGCGCGGGCGGCCGGGGGTCGGCGGCGCCGAGAAGGGCCGCGCCGATGCTGGTGCCCGTCGCCGTGGCCGAGGTGAAGACCGGCCGGCCGGTGGAGGCGGCCAGCATGTCGAGGAAAAGCGCGTTCCGGCCGAACGGCCCTTCCACGACGATCCGCCCCACGGCGCCGATCAGCGCAAGGCACTCTGCCGTCATCAGCGCAAGGTAGAAGGCCAGCGCCGCGCCCTTTTCGCCCGGCGCGGCGGCCTGCATGCTCCAGCCGCCGCGCTGGCCGGGAAACGGGCCCGACGCGCCCTCGACCGAGGGCAGCAGGAAGCACCGCCCGGCAAGGGCCGCGGCCACGTCGTCCGCGCCGGGAGGCGCGGTCTCGCCGCGCAGGAGTTCGAACGCGCGGCCGCCCATGAAACGCGCCGACGGCGTCGGCGCACCGAACGCATCGACATTGACCAGCGTGTCGCGCGCCGGATCGAGCGGCGGCGCACCGGCGCCGACGGCCATCGCGACCACCCAAGTCCCGGTCGAGACGACCGCGAAGGGCCCATCGCGGGCCAGGAGGTGGGGCAGCAGCGAGGCGTTGGAATCGTGGATGCCGCAGTGAACGGGCGTGTCGGCGGGCAGGCCCGTCGCCGCCGCGACCTCGGGCAGGAGGGGGCCCAGCCGCGCCGCGGCCCGCTCGAGCGGCGCCATGCTCGGGCCGAGGCCGAGCCGGTCAACCAGCGTGCTGAAGGTTCCGGCATGGGGGTTCCAGAGGTCGGTGTGGCAGCCGAGCGAGGTGCATTCGCAGTGCCACGGGCCGGCGAGGCGGCCCGACCAGAACTGCGGGTAGGTCACGATCCGGCCAAGCCGCGCCGCAAGGCCCGGCTGCGTCTCGAGCAGCCAGTGGAGTTGTGCGCCCGCGTTCAGCCCCAGGGGCAGCCGCGGCGAGCCGGTCTCACCGAACGGCGGGCGCAGCCGGCCATAGGCCGCGGCGAGGCGATCGGGCCCGTCATGCTCGTAGTCGAGCACCGGGCAGGCGAGGCCCCCGTCGCGATCGAGCAGGACGAGCGCTGCGCCATGCGTGGTGACGCTGATCGCGTCGAGCCCGTGCCGGCGGTGCAGCGCCCCGAGCCCGTCGCACAGGAAGGCCCAGATCCCGTCGATGTCGAAATGCGGGTAGGGACCGTCATGCAGGGGCCGGTTGGGGCGGGTCAGCACGTCGATCTCGGCCATCCGGTCGGTGTCGACAACGGCGAGCTTGGCGTTGGTCTTGCCGATATCGACGACCGCAACCCGGCTCATGGCATGTGGAACACGGTCCGGAGCGGCACCGCGACCGGTTCGTTGCCGGGCCCGGTCTCCATGATGTCGGCCATGTGGGCCCACCAGCGCTGCATCACCGGATGCGCGGGAAGCCCGGCCATGCCGTGATCGGCCGTACGCCAGAGGACGGCGAAGAGGCTGTGCGTCTCCTCGTCGAGATGGATCGAGTAGTCCGAGATGCCGGCCGCGCGCAGCAGATCGGCAAGCTCGGGCCAGATCGCGTCGTGCCGGCGCCGGTATTCCTCGGCGCAGCCGGGATTAAGCCGCATCCGGAAGGCGTATTTCTCGCTCATCGCCGCACCATCGCCCAGAGCCGCGGCAACGCGATCACCCCGATCAGCAGGAGCCCGACGAAGATCGACATGACGATTCCGGGCACGTTCAGGAGCCCCAGCCCGAAGGTGACGAGCCCCATCACGAAGGCCGCGATCACCACCCCGGGGATCGAGCCCGAACCGCCGAGGATGCTGACCCCGCCGAGGACCACCATCGTCACCACCTCGAGCTCGAGCCCGGTGGCGATCGACGGCCGCGTCGAGCCGAGGCGCGAGGTCAGGCAGATGGCCGCAACGCCAGACATCAGGCCGGTCATCAGGAACAGGAGGAATTTCACCCGGCCGACGCGGATGCCCGAGAACAGCGCGGCGGTCGGGTTGTTGCCGATCGCATAGACCGCGCGGCCGAAGTTCGTCCGGTGCAGCAGAACGCCGTAGGCGCCGGCGAGCAGCGCGAAGAGCACGAGCTCGAAGCTGACGACCCACCAGACATAACCCTGCCCGAAGAACGCGAAGCCCGGCGGATAGCCGGTATAGGCCTTGTCGCCGAGGACGATATACGAGATCCCGCGGAAGAGGCTCATCGTGCCGATCGTCACGACGATCGAGGGCAGCCCCATCCCGGTGACGAGCACGCCGTTGATCGCGCCGCAGATCAGGCCGACGGCGAGGCCGATCAGCACAAGCTCCGGCACCCCCGCCCCGACCTGCGCCGCCGCGCCCATCGCCGTGGAGGCGAGCGCGATGATCGAGGCGACCGAAAGGTCGATCTCGCCCGCGATGATGAGGAGCGCCATCGCGAAGGCGATCATCGCCTTCTCGGTGAAGTTGAAGGTGGCGTCGGACAGGTTCCAGGCGTTGAGGAAGTAGGGCGAGGCGAGGCTGTTTGCGATGAAGATCGCGATCGCGACGGCAAGCAGCAGGCTTTCCCACCGCGCCATGAGGCGCATCGCGGGCGATGCCAGCCGGTCGGGAACCTGCCGGGCGGCGTCGGTCATGCCTGGCCCTCGGCGCGCCGCAGGATGATCCGCCCCCTGCTCCGCCCGGCGCGCGCGTTGAAGGCGACGGCCACCACGATGGCGCTGCCCGAGATCGCGAGCTGCCAGAACGGCGAGACGTTGACGACCGGCAGCGCGTTCTTGATGACGCCGAGGAAGATCGCGCCGAGGAGGGCGCCGACGGCCGTTCCCGCGCCGCCGGCGATGGCGATGCCGCCGATCACGCAGGCGGCCACCACCTCGAGCTCGAACCCGCCGGCGATGTCGACATAGGCGACCGCGTAGCGGGCGACCCAGAGATAGCCGGTCAGGCCGGCGAGCGTTCCCGACAGCACGAAGGCCCAGAACTGCGTACGCCCGACATCGATGCCGGCATAGACGGCCGCCCGCGGGTTGCCGCCCACCGCGTAGAACGCGCGCCCGAGCGCCGTCCGCGTCGTCACGACGTGGAACAAGACCGCGACCAGCACGGCGATCCAGCCGAGCACCGGAAGGCCCAGCACGACGGTCCGCGGAAAGCCGGTGAAGGCGGCGGTCATCTCGTGGCTGTTCACCCACTGGCCGTCGGAGATCAGGAAGATGATGCCCCGGTAGATCGTCATGGTGCCGAGCGTCACGACGATCGGCGGGATCGAGAGGGTCCAGACCAGGAGCCCGTTCACCGCGCCCATCAGCGCGCCGAGGGCGAGGGCGAGCGCGATCGTCACCGCCACCGGCAGCCCCGGCATCGCGACGTTCAGCATGGCGACGACCATCCCGGTCAGCGCGAGGTTCGCAGCGACCGAAAGGTCGATGCAGCGGGTCAGGATCACCACCGTCTGGCCCAGCGCGAGGATGACGAGCGGCGCGGTATCGTTGAACACGCGAAGCAGGTTCGGCGGCGCGACGAAGGCCGGAAACCGCGTGGCGATCAGCGCCAGCAGCGCCAGGATCACCGCGACGAGCAACGCTTCGCGCGATTTCAGGACCTGCATCATGCGGGCGCGCCCCCGATGCCCGCGGCGTGGCGGACGAGGGTCTCGGGCGTCAGCCCCGCGCCCGAGAGTT
Organism: uncultured Rhodobacterales bacterium; assembly: GCA_964645155.1. GTDB lineage: Bacteria > Pseudomonadota > Alphaproteobacteria > Rhodobacterales > Rhodobacteraceae > CAZYBG01. The sequence goes on from CAZYBG010000003.1 coordinate 70,018, forward strand.
CGGCCACGACCAGCCCCTCGCGCATCACGATCACCCGGTCGGACATGCCGAGGATCTCGGGGATCTCCGAACTGACCATGATGACGGCAAGCCCACCGGCCGCGAGTTCGGCCATGAAGGCGTGCACCGCGGCCTTCGAGCCGATGTCGATGCCCTTGGTCGGCTCGTCGAGGATGATGACGCGCGGCCGGGTGGCGAGCCACTTGGCGATCACCACCTTCTGCTGGTTGCCGCCCGAGAGGGTGCCGACATCCTGGTCGAGCGCGGCCGCGCGCAGCTCGAGCCGCGAGGTGTAGTCACGGGCAAGACGGAACTCTTCGGCGAGCCGGAGGAAGCCCGCCCGCGACGTGGTGCCGAGCGAGGGCAGCGTGACGTTCTGGTAGATCGGCAGGCCGATGACGGCGCCCTGGCGGCCGCGGTCCTCGGGGACATAGACGATGCCGCTCGCGATGGCGTCGGCGGGGGCGCGGATGCTGCAGGGCGCGCCGTCGATGCGGATCGTTCCCGCCGAGGCGCGGGTGACGCCGAAGATCGCCTGCATCAGCTCGGAACGGCCGGCGCCGACCAGGCCGTAGAAGCCGAGGATCTCGCCGGCGCGCAGGGTGAAGGTGATTCCGTCGAACTCGGTCGGGTGGGCCAGCCCCTCGACCGACAGCACCTCGCGCCCGGCGGCCGGGGCGCCGGCACGGGCGCGGGCCGGGAAGATCTGGTCGACCGGGCGGCCGACCATCATGCGGACGAGCTCGTCCTCGGTCACGTCCGACATCCGGCCGGAGCCGACATGGCAGCCATCGCGGAACACGGTGTAGCGGTCGGCGATCCGGAAGATCTCGTCGAACTTGTGCGAGATGAAGAGGATCGCCCGCCCTTCGGCCTTGAGCCGCGCGACGAGGTCGTAGAGCTCCTCGATCTCCTTCTGGCTGAGGGCGGCGGTCGGCTCGTCCATCACCACCACGCGGGCATCCACCGACAGGGCGCGCGCGATCGCGACGAGGTGGCGGTTGGCGATGCCGAGTTCCTTCAGCGGCGCGTCGGGATCGAGCCGTGCGTCGATGCGTTCGAGGATCGCGGCGGCGCGGCGCCGCATCTCGGCCCGGTCGATCAGCCCGAACCGCCCGCGCGGGGCATGGCCGATGAAGATGTTCTCGGCGACGCTCAGCTCGTCGAACAGCACCGTCTCCTGGTGGATCGCGGTGATGCCGGCCCTGGTGGCGGCGGCGGCCGTCGGCAGGCTGATCTCGCGGCCGTCGAGCCGGATCGAGCCTGCATCGGGCCGGTAGATCCCGGTCAGCACCTTGACGATCGTCGACTTTCCCGCGCCGTTCTCGCCGACCAGCGCGGTCACCTCGCCGGCATGGAGCTGCAGCGAGACCTCGCTCAGCGCGCGGACGCCGGGAAAGCCCTTGCTGATCCCGCTGAGGCTCAGCACCGGCGGCGCCGTGCCGGCGGGGGCAAGCTCGGGGCTCGGGCGGACAAGCATCGGGGTTCGGGTCTCGCGCAAGGAAAGGCCGGCGCGGGATCGTCCCCGCGCCGGTCCGTCAGGACGGATCAGAAGATCTCCTTGAACTGCTCGATGTTCGAGGCGTCGTAGACGAACGGATCGGCCATCGCGCCCTCGGCATTGTCGTCGAGCTTGAGCGCGCCCATCCGGCCCATCGGGATCTCGGCGCCCGGCCCGGCTTCGGCCTGGTCCGTCGCCAGCATGTACGACAGGTAGGCCGCCGAATAGCCGAGGTCGATCGGGTTCCAGATCGCGAACGACTTCGAGGCCCCCGACTCGATGGCGCCCGCCATCTCGGACGGCAGGCCGAGCCCGGTCACGTTGACCTGTCCGGCCTTGCCGGCATCCTGCACCGCCTGCGCTGCGGCCACGATGCCGACCGAGGTGGGCGCGATGATCGCGTCGAGGTCGGGGTAGGACTGCATCAGCCCCTGCGCCTCGCGGTAGGACTTGTCGGCGAGGTCGTCGCCATAGACGGTCGTCACCACCTCGATGCCGGGGTAGTTGCCCATGACCTTGTTCATCTCCTCGATCCAGGTGTTCTGGTTCGTGGCGGTGGCCGAGGCCGAGAGGACCGCGACCTGGCCGCCGTCGGGCAGGTGATCCGCAGCGAGCTTGATGATCATGTTGCCGATCAGCGCGTTCGACGACGGGTTGAGGTGCAGTTCGCGCCCCTCGGGCGCCACCCCGGAATCCCAGCTGATGACTGTGATGCCGCGTTCCATGGCGCGCTTCAGCACCGGCACCAGCGCGTCGCGGTCGTTGGCCGACACCGCGATCGCGTCGACGTTCTGCGCGATCAGGGCGTTGATGACCTCGATCTGGCCCTCGGCCGTGGTGTCGGTCGGGCCGGTATAGATGATCTCGACATTGCCGAGCTCGGCCGCCGCCTCGTTGGCGCCCTCGGCGGCCGCCTCGAAGAAGCCGATGCCGAGCGCCTTGACGACGAGCGCGATGCGCACGTTGTCCTGCGCGCCGGCCGAGCCGCCGGCCATGACCAGCGCGGCAAGCGCGGCGCCGCCGAGAAGTCTCCGTGTGATGCTCATGTCGTTCCTCCCTGATGAGCTTCGTTCAGATGTCCGGGGCGTTCATGACCCCGTTTCAGCCGCGGCGCGTGCCTGCGCCACGATCAGCCGTATCTCTGCCGCCTCGAGCATGGCGGCCGCCCGGTCCGGGATCCCTTCGTCGGTGATGACGATGTCGATCCGCTCGAGCGGGCACAGCACGAGGCTCGACCGGCCGGCGAACTTGGAACTGTCGACCAGCACCACAAGCTCGTCCGCGCGCCCGATCAGCTTTTCCTCGGCCTGGATCAGCAGCGGGTCGGCCTCCATCAACCCGAGCGGCCCGAGGCCCTGCGCGCCCATGAAGATGCGCCGGGCATAGAAGTTGCGCGTCATGTCGGCGTCGAACGGGCTGAGGATGATGTTCTGCTCGCGGTAGATCGCGCCGCCCGGCAGCAGCACCGTGTTCTTGGAATGGCGCAGGAGGTGCTCGGCGATCGGGAAGCTGTTCGTCAGGATCTGCAGCCGTCGGGTGGCCAGCGGATGGACCATCTGGAACGTCGTGGTGCCGCCGTTGATGATGATCGGCTCGCCGTCGTCGCAGAGCGCGGCGGCCTCGCGGGCGATGGCCTGCTTCTGCGCGATGTTGATGGCCTGGTTCACCGAGAACGGCCGCCCGGCAAGGCCCGGCAGGCCGCTGGGCGGGGTCAGCGCCTCGGCGCCGCCCCGCACGCGGCGCAGGCGCTTCTGGATGTGCAGGGTGGCGATGTCGCGGCGGATCGTGGCTTCCGAGCTTCCGGTCAGGCTCACGAGATCGGTGACGGTCGCCACGGGACGCTCCTGCACCGCCGAAAGAATGATCCTGTGCCGCTCCTTCTCGTGCATCCGGTGCCTCCCTGATCCGACAGGCTTCGACGATTCCAGCCCCAAGTCAATCAGAAACTGTCATCTTCGATCATTCTGCACCGCAGCATGATCGAATATGACCGAAACTGGTTGACACGCGCGGGGGGAGCTTTCAGCATCCGGCAGCGGGCGCAGCGCGGGTGCTGCCCCGTCGCGCCGGGAGGAGACCCATGCTGACACGCGCCGGAAACCGGCTTGAGAACCTGTGGGACGGCGCAAAGGCGGCCGGCATGAGCGAGCCCGAGAAACTGCTCTACCGCTCCAACCTTCTGGGCTCGGACAAGCGCATCACCAACTACGGCGGCGGCAACACCTCGGCCAAGGTGGCCGAGCGCGACCCGCTCACCGGTGCAGCCGTCGAGGTCCTGTGGGTGAAGGGCTCGGGCGGCGACGTCGGCTCGATCCGGATCGACGGCTTCGCCACGCTCTACATGGACAGGCTCCGCGGGCTGAGGGAGCTCTACCGCGGCGCCGACCACGAGGACGAGATGGTGGGCTACCTGCCGCACTGCACCTTCAACCTCAACCCGCGCGCGGCCTCGATCGACACGCCGCTCCACGCCTATGTCCCGAAGCGCCACGTCGATCACGTCCACCCCGATGCGATCATCGCCATCGCGGCCGCGGCCGAGTCGCGGGCGCTGACCGCCGAGATCTTCGGCGACGCGATCGGCTGGCTTCCCTGGCGCCGGCCCGGCTTCGAGCTCGGCCTCTGGCTCGAGCGGTTCTGCCGCGAGAACCCCGAGGCCAAGGGCGTGGTGCTTGAATCGCACGGGCTCTTCACCTGGGCCGACGATGCCGGGGACTGCTACAGCCTCACCCTCGAAACGATCAACCGCGCGATCGCCTGGTTCGAGGAGCGGACGGCCGGCCGCCCGGCCTTCGGCGGCGCACGGCACGCAAGCCTCGCTGCCGGGGCCCGGGCCGATGTCGCGGCACGCCTGATGCCCGCGATCCGCGGCATGGTGTCGGGCCAGGCGCACATGGTCGGGCACTTCACCGATGCACCCGAGGTGCTGGAGTTCGTGAACGGGCGGGACATGCCCGGCCTCGCCCGGCTCGGCACCTCGTGCCCCGACCACTTCCTGAGGACCAAGATCCGCCCGCTTCTGGTCGACTTCGATCCCGCCGCGGCCGATGCCGACGAGGCGGCACTCGCCAGCCTGCGGACGGGGATCGAGGCCTATCGCGCCGACTATGCCGGCTATTATGCCCGGTGCAGGCGCCCCGACAGCCCGCCGATGCGCGACCCGAACGCGGTGGTCTACCTGGTTCCGGGCGTCGGCCTCATGACCTTCGCGCGGGACAAGGCGACGGCGCGGATCTCGGCCGAATTCTACCTCAACGCGATCAACGTGATGCGCGGCGCCTCCGCGGTCGGCACCTATCGCGGCCTTCCGGAGCAGGAGGCGTTCGACATCGAGTACTGGCTGCTCGAGGAGGCGAAGCTCCAGCGCATGCCGAAACCGAAGGCCCTGGCCGGCCGGGTCGCGCTGGTCACCGGCGGCGCGGGCGGCATCGGCGCCGCCACCGCCGACCGGCTGGCGCGGGACGGCGCCTGCGTGGTCCTGGCCGACATCGACGGCGCGGCGCTGGAGCGGACGCGGGCCGAACTCGCCGCGCGGCACACGGCCGACGTGGTGCGCGCGGTCGAGATGGACGTGACGCGCGAGGATGCGGTCGCCGCGGCCTTCGCGGCCGCCGCGCGCGCCTTCGGCGGCGTCGACATCGTGGTCTCGAACGCCGGCATCGCCTCCTCCGCACCGATCGAGGACACCTCGCTCGCGCTCTGGAACCGCAACATGGAGATCCTGTCGACGGGCTACTTCCTGGTCAGCCGCGAGGCGTTCCGGCTGATGCAGCGGCAGGGCATGGGCGGTGCGGTGGTCTTCGTCGGGTCGAAGAACGGCCTTGCCGCCTCGCCCGATGCCGCCGCCTACTGCACCGCCAAGGCCAGCGAGCTTCACCTTGCGCGCTGCCTCGCGCTCGAAGGGGCGGAGCACGGGATCCGGGTCAATGTCGTGAACCCCGATGCCGTGCTGCGGGGCTCGAAGATCTGGTCCGGCGAATGGCTCGACCAGCGCGCGGCGACCTACGGCACCGACAAAGAGGGACTGGAGGAGATGTACCGCAACCGCTCGATGCTCAAGCGGTCGGTCTATCCCGAAGACATCGCCGAGGCGGTCTGCTTCCTGGCCTCGGACCTGGCGGCGAAATCGACCGGTAACATCCTCAACGTCGATGCGGGCAACAAGGAAGCGTTCACGCGCTGAGGCGCGGCACGGACCTAAGGGGCCGCGCGAAAGGGGGCGAGATGATCGACGAGGCGCGGATCGCCGATGCCAATGCGGCCGCCGAGGCCGCGCTCAGGGACGACTACGACGCGCTCGGCACAAGGCTCGACCGGCGCGGAGTGGACATCGGCGCGATCAAGGCGAAGGTCGCCGGCTTCGGCGTGGCGGTCCCGTCCTGGGGCGTCGGCACCGGCGGCACGCGCTTCGCACGGTTTCCGGGCCCGGGAGAGCCGAGAGGCATCTTCGACAAGCTCGACGACTGCAGCGTGATCCAGCGGCTGACGCGGGCGACGCCCACCGTCTCGCTGCACATCCCCTGGGACCGGGCGGACCCGGCCGCCCTGCGGGAGAAGGCGGCGGCGGTGGGGCTCGGGTTCGACGCGATGAACTCCAACACCTTCCAGGATCAGCCGGGCCAGCGGCTCAGCTACAAGCACGGCTCGTTGTCGCATGCCGATGCCGCGACCCGCGCGCAGGCCGTCGAGCACAACCTCGACTGCATCGAGATCGGGCGGGCCATCGGGTCGACCGCGCTGACGGTCTGGATCGGCGACGGCTCGAACTTCCCCGGGCAGACCGACTTCACCCGCCAGTTCGACCGCTACCTGGAATCGATGGCGCGGATCTATGCCGCGTTGCCGGCGGACTGGCGGCTGTTCACCGAACACAAGATGTACGAGCCCGCCTTCTACTCCACCGTGGTGCAGGACTGGGGCACCAGCCTGATGACCGCGCAGGCGCTGGGCGACAGGGCCTTCTGCCTCGTCGACCTCGGCCACCACGCCCCGAACGTCAACATCGAGATGATCGTCGCGCGGCTGATCCACGCCGGCAGGCTGGGCGGCTTCCATTTCAACGATTCCAAGTATGGCGACGACGACCTTGACGCCGGGGCGATCGACCCCTACCGGCTGTTCCTCGTCTTCAACGAACTGGTCGCCGCCGAAGGCCGGCGCGGCATCCGGCCGGCCCACATGCTCGACCAGAGCCACAATGTCACCGATCCGATCGAGAGCCTGATGGTGTCGGCGATGGAGGTGCAGCGGGCCTATGCGCAGGCGCTCCTCGTCGACCGCGACGCGCTGCACGCGTTCCAGCAGTCGAACGACGCGCTGATGGCGACGGCCACGCTGAAGGCCGCGTTCAGGACGGATGTCGAGCCGATCCTGTCGATGGCCCGCCTCGAGGCCGGCGGCGCGATCGACCCCGTCGCGGCGTTCCGCGCCTCCGGCTACCGCGCGCAGGTCGCGGCCGCACGGCCGGCGGCGCAGGGCTCGGGCGGCGGGATCGTCTGAGATCCGCGCGGCCTCGCAGATCGGGTTTGCGCAGACCCGCGGCATCGCGCCAATCTCCGCGCCGAGAAGGAGACCGCCATGACCGCACTCGCGCACCGACCCTGGCTTCCCGCCGCCTCGACCGGACGGGTGGAGGCAATCGCCGCCGCCACCGCCAGTGCGGCCTCTGCCGCGGTCGCCGCGCGGCTCGACGCGCTCGTCGCCGAGAACCGCCGCATCCATGAGCGCGACTGCTTCAACCTCAACCCCGCCACCAACGTGATGAACCCCGCCGCCGAGGCGATGCTGGCCGCCGGCCTCGGCAACCGCCCGTCGCTCGGCTATCCGGGCGACAAGTACGAGATGGGGCTGGAAGCGATCGAGGAGATCGAGGTCATCGCCGCCGAGCTTGCCGCCGAGATCTTCCATGCGAGCCATGCGGAAATCCGCGTCGGCTCGGGCGCTCTGGCCAATCTCTACGCCTTCATGGCGACGACGAGGCCGGGCGACGCGATCATCGCGCCACCGGCCTCGATCGGCGGCCATGTCACGCATCACGCCGCCGGCTGCGCGGGGCTCTACGGGCTGGCGATCCACGCCGCGCCCGTCGATGCCGACGGCTACACCGTCGATCTCGACGCGCTCGCCCTGCAGGCGCGGGCGATAAGGCCGAGGCTCATCACCATCGGCGGAAGCCTCAACCTGTTCCCCCACCCGGTCGCCGCCATCCGCGCGATCGCCGACGAGGTCGGCGCGCTCGTCCTCTTCGACGCCGCGCACCAGTGCGGGATGATCGCCGGCGGCATCTTCGCCAACCCGCTCGCCGAGGGCGCGCATCTGATGACGATGAGCACCTACAAGAGCCTCGGCGGGCCGGCCGGCGGGCTGATCGTCACCAACGATGCCGACCTCGCCCGGCGGCTGGAAGAAATCGCCTTTCCGGGCCTGACCGCCAATTTCGACGTGGCGAAGTCGGCCGCCCTCGCGGTCACGCTGCTCGACTGGCGCGAGCACGGCGCCGCCTATGCGCGCCGGATGGCCGACACGGCGCGAGCCCTGGCCGGGGCGCTCGCCGCGGAGGGGCTGCCAGCCTTCGGTGCCGCCCGCGGGTTCACCGCCTCGCACCAGTTCGCGGTCGAAGCGGCCGCGTTCGGCGGCGGGCAGGCCGCGTCGCAGAAACTGCGGCGCGCCGGCGTCCTCGCCTGCGGGATCGGCCTTCCGGTCGCGCCGGTCGCGGGCGACCTCAACGGCCTGCGCCTCGGCACGCCGGAGCTGGTCCGCTGGGGGATGACGCCCGGCGACATGCCGCACCTCGCGCGGCTGATCGCCGAGGCGCTGCGGTCCAACGCGCCCGAAGCGCTCGCCGGGCGGGTCGCTGCCTGGCGCCGCACGTTTGACCGGCTGCACTTCATCCGGGCCTGACATCGCAGACCGCTTGCCGGCCAGGAGATCTTGCTTCTTAATCGATACCGGCCTTTTCGATCCGGATAATCTATCGTGCTCGACAAGCTCGAGATGTTCATCGCCGTCGCGAAGGAGGCGCATTTCGGGCGCGCCGCCGCCAGCCTCGGCATCACGCAGCCGACGCTCTCGACCGGAATCAAGCAGCTCGAGGAGCAGCTCGGCGTCCAGCTTGTCTTCCGCGGCTCGCGCTACGGCGGGCTTACGCCCGAGGGGCAGGCGGCGCTGGTCTGGGCCCGCCGCATCGTCGGCGACGCCCGCCAGCTCCGCGAGGAGATGCGCTTCACCCGCCACGGCCTGACCGGGCAGCTGCGGATCGCCGCGATCCCGACCGCGCTGACCTGGGCCGCCAAGCTCGCGGCGCGGTTCAGCGGCAAGCACCCCAACGTCCGTTTCACCATCCTGTCGCGGACCTCGACCGAGATCCTGTCGATGCTCGAGAACCTCGATATCGACGCCGGCATCTCGTATCTCGAGAACGAGCCGATGGGCCGCGTCAGCACCGAGGCGCTTTACCAGGAGCGCTACCGGCTGGTCTGCGCCCTGGACTCGCCGTTCGCGGGCCGCGCCAGTGTCGTATGGCGCGAGCTCGACGGGCAGCGGCTCTGCCTGCTGACGCCCGACATGCAGAACCGGCGGATCATCAACAAGCATTTCCGCGAGGCGGGGGTGAGCCCCGAGGCGCTGATCGAGTCGAACTCGACGGTGGTCCTCGTCGCCAATGTCGAGGCGGGGGGCTGGCTGACCGTGCTGCCCTCGGACATCGCGGAGTTCCTGGCCGCCGGCAAGCCCCTGCGCCTCGTCCCGATCACCGGCGCCGGCGAAGGCCACAAGGTCGGCCTCGTGGCACCCTACCGGGAGCCGCACACGCCGGTGCTCGACGCGCTGCTGGCCGAGGCGCGGCGGATGCGCGAGGGTGATTGATTGAAGTTTCCAATCGAATGACGGAATTGCGATATTGAATCGGAAACGCTTTCGGTGCTGAGGTAGGGACGCGACCTTCCCCGGGGGCCAGCCATGCGACCGCAAGCGCCAGCACCGTCCGACGCCGAGATCGGCGCCGTCATCTCGGCGCATCTCGACCGCGAGGGGCCGTTGCTGCCGATCCTGCATGGCCTGCAGGAGGTGTTCGGGCACGTTCCGCCCGCCGCGACGCCGCTGATCGCCACCGCGCTCAACATTACCCGGGCCGAGGTGCACGGGGTCGTCAGCTTCTACCACGACTTCCGCGAGGCGCCGGCCGGCCGGCATGTCCTGAAGATCTGCCGGGCCGAGGCCTGCCAGGCGATGGGCGGGCGCGAGGTCGCCGCGGCGGCGCTCGCCCGGCTCGGCGTCGGCTGGCACGGCACCACGGCCGATGGCGCGGTCACGGTCGAGCCGGTCTACTGCCTCGGCCTGTGCGCCTGCGCGCCGGCGGCGATGGTCGATGGCCGACCGGTCGGCCGCGTCGATGCCGCGCGCATGGACGCGCTGCTGGCGGAGATCGCCGGATGAGGATCTACGTCCCCCTCGACAGTGCGGCGAAGGCGCTCGGCGCCGACGCCGTGGCCGACGCGGTCGTCGCGGAGGCTGCCGCGCGCGGCCTCGCGGTCGAGGTGGTGCGGAACGGCAGCCGCGGGATGGTCTGGCTTGAGCCGCTGGTCGAGGTCGACCGCGGCGCGGGCCGCGAGGCCTTCGGGCCGGTTGCCGTGGCCGATGTTCCGGCGTTGCTCGACGGCACGCTCGCGGGGCTGGGCCCGGTCGAGGCGATCCCCTTCTTCGCCCGCCAGACGCGGCTCACCTTCGCGCGCTGCGGTGTGATCGACCCGCTCTCGCTGCCCGACTACGAGGCCCATGGCGGCCTCGCGGGGCTGCGCCGCGCCATCGCGATGACGCAGGCCGACATCGTCGGCGAGGTCACGCGGTCGGGCCTGCGCGGGCGCGGCGGCGCCGGCTTTCCGACCGGCATCAAGTGGCAGACGGTGATGAACGCGCCCGGCGGCCTGAAATATGTCGTCTGCAACGCCGACGAGGGCGACAGCGGCACCTTCGCCGACCGGATGATCATGGAGGGCGATCCGTTCAGCCTGATCGAGGGCATGACGATCGCGGGCCTCGGCGTCGGCGCGGCGAAGGGCTACGTCTACATCCGGTCGGAATATCCCGTCGCGATCGGGGTGATGGCGCGCGCCATCGCGGCGGCGCGCGCCGCCGGCATCCTCGGGCCCGACGTGCTCGGCGCCGGGCGTCCGTTCGACATCGAGGTCCGCGTCGGCGCCGGCGCCTATGTCTGCGGCGAGGAGACGGCGCTCCTGAACAGCCTCGAGGGCAAGCGCGGGGTGGTGCGCGCGAAGCCGCCCCTGCCGGCGCTGGAAGGGCTGTTCGGCAAGCCCACGGTCGTCAACAACGTCATCTCGCTCGCCACCGTGCCGGTGATCTTTGAGAAGGGCGCGGAACACTACGCGGGCTTCGGCCGCGGCCGCTCGCGCGGGACGGTGACGCTGCAGATCGCCGGCAACGTCAAGCACGGCGGGCTGTTCGAGACCGCGTTCGGGATGACGCTCGGCCAGGCTGTCGACGAGATCGCCGGCGGCACGGCCTCGGGGCGGCCGGTCAAGGCGGTGCAGGTCGGCGGGCCGCTCGGCGCCTACATGCCGCGCGGCAAGTTCGATACCCCGCTCGGCTACGAGGAGTTTGACGCTGAGGGCGGCCTGATCGGCCATGCCGGGCTCGTCGTCTTCGACGACACCGCTGACATGCTCGAGATGGCGCGCTTCGCGATGGAGTTCTGTGCCGTCGAAAGCTGCGGCAAATGCACGCCCTGCCGGATCGGCGCGGTCCGCGGGGTCGAGACGATCGACCGCATCGCCATGGGCGACGGCGCGGCCGTGGGCCTGCTGACCGACCTCTGCGAGACGATGAAGCTCGGCTCGCTCTGTGCGCTCGGCGGCTTCACCCCCTACCCGGTGATGTCGGCGCTGACCCATTTCGCGGACGATTTCGCGCGCCGGAAGGAGGCCGCCGAATGAAGGACTTCGTGATCCCCCGGGACGACCGCGACATGGGCACGCCCGCGCGGGAGGGCGCTCCGGTCACGCTGACGATCGACGGCTTCGAGGTGACGGTGCCCGAAGGCACCTCGGTGATGCGCGCCGCAGCCGAGGCCGGGATCGCGGTGCCGAAGCTCTGCGCGACCGACAGCGTCGCCGCCTTCGGGTCGTGCCGGCTCTGCGTCGTCGAGATCGAGGGGCGGCGCGGCACGCCGGCATCCTGCACCACGCCGGTCGCGCCCGGCATGGTCGTGCGCACCCAGAGCGAGACGGTGCGCAGGATCCGCAAGGGGGTGATGGAGCTCTACATCTCCGACCACCCGCTCGACTGCCTGACCTGCGCCGCCAACGGCGACTGCGAGCTGCAGGACATGGCCGGCGCCGTCGGCCTGCGCGACGTGCGCTACACGGCGCCGCAGGGCGGCGCGCTTGCCAGCCATTTCGCGCCGCGCGACCTGTCGGGCGAGGCCAATGCGCAATGGCTGCCGAAGGACGACAGCAACCCCTACTTCACCTATGACCCCGCCAAGTGCATCGTCTGCAGCCGCTGCGTGCGCGCGTGCGAGGAGGTGCAGGGCACCTTCGCGCTGACGATCGAGGGCC
>CAZYBG010000004.1:0-52341 GCA_964645155.1 uncultured Rhodobacterales bacterium
CCAATGGCCGGGATTTGCGCCGCCAAATGGCCGGCTTTATCTCCGCCGTTGACAGGCGGCCGGGAATCCTTACCGGCGCATTCTAATCTCAGTGTGTTTTGCCATGCATCATCAGAGCCTCGTATCTTTGACGCGGCTTGGCACCTTTGCGATGCGATTCAGCGATCGCAACCGCAGCCCTTTGGACCGCCGCGTCAGCTTCGAAATGGCCCAAAGTCAAGTCGAGCACCAGATGCCATCCTCGAAAACCGTATCGCGCCAAATGCCAAACAGAGACTACCGCCATTTTGGTCGGCTATTTCGCCTGTGATTTCAAGTCTCTAGAGGGAAGCACGTCTCGCATGCCGCGGAAAACACGCCACAATACGCGATTCGAAAAATTGTTTAAAATCAATATGTTATATGATGGCGGAGACGATGGGATTCGAACCCACGAGACCCTTTTGAGGTCTACTCCCTTAGCAGGGGAGCGCCTTCGACCACTCGGCCACGTCTCCACCGCCCGCTTTAGCGGGCAGCGTTGCGGGCCACAAGGCCAAATGCCAGGGGCGGGCAGGGCGGCCCGGGGGCGGCCCGGGCGCAAGCTCAGGCGTTGAAGAGGAAATGCAGGACGTCGCCGTCCTTGACCTCGTAGGTCTTGCCCTCGATGCGCAGCTTCCCGGCCTCGCGCGCGCCGGCCTCTCCGCCATGGGCGACGTAGTCGTCGTAGGCGATCGTCTCGGAGCGGATGAAGCCACGCTCGAAATCGCCGTGGATGACGCCGGCCGCCTGCGGGGCGAGCGTGCCTCTGGCGATGGTCCAGGCGCGGGCCTCCTTCGGGCCCGCGGTGAAGTAGGTCTGCAGGCCGAGAAGGCCGTAGCCCGCGCGGATCAGCCGGTCGAGCCCGGCCTCCGCGAGGCCGAGCGTCTCGAGGAACTCGGCCTGTTCCGCCGGCTCGAGCTGGGCGATCTCCTCCTCGATGCGCGCCGAGATCACCACGACGCCGGCGCCCTCGACGGCCGCCCGCGCGCGGACCCGGTCCGACAGGGCGTTGCCGGTGGCCGCGTCCGCCTCGGAGACGTTGCAGACGTAGAGGACCGGCTTCTGGGTGATGAGCTGGAGGCCGTTCCAGAGGCGCGCGTCGTCCTCGGTGACGGCGACGGTCCGCGCCGGGCGCCCGGCCTCGAGCGCGGCCTGCGCGGCGCGCAGCAGCCGCTCCTGCGCCAGGGCGTCGCGCTCGCCGCCCTTCACCTTGCGGGCGAGGCTCGCCAGCCGCCGTTCGCTCGACTCGAGGTCGGCGATCATCAGCTCGGTCTCGATCGTCTCGATGTCGGCGATCGGGTCGACGCGGCCCTCGACATGCGTCACGTCGCCGTCCTCGAAGCAGCGGACGACATGGGCGATCGCGTCGCATTCGCGGATGTTGGCAAGAAACTGGTTGCCAAGTCCCTCGCCCTTCGAGGCGCCCTTCACGAGGCCGGCGATGTCGACGAACGTCATCCGCGCCGGGATGATCTGCTTCGACTTGGCGATCGCGGCAAGACGCTCGAGGCGCGGGTCGGGCACGGCGACCTCGCCCACGTTCGGCTCGATCGTGCAGAACGGAAAATTGGCCGCCTGCGCCGCCGCGGTCCGGGTCAGCGCATTGAACAGGGTCGACTTACCGACATTCGGAAGCCCGACGATCCCGGTCTTGAAACCCATGCCCTGCCCTCCTGCGGCGCGGCCGTGTCTCTAGGCCGCGGCGCGGTCGGGCGCAAGCGGCGGCCTCAGTCGCGCGGCGCCGCCCGCTCGCGCGACTGGAAGATCAGCAGCCAGGCAAGCAGGATGAACATCGGATGCGTGAGGCCGCCCGAAAAGATGATCGCGGGCACCCAGATCAGGAACACCAGGACGCCGAGGATCGGCCGACCGGTCAGCACGATCGACAGCGGCGGGAGGAGGATGGCAAGCAGATAGTTCATGGCAGCTAAATGGGTGCCGCGCCCCTGCGGTTCCATGGCCGGCCTTGCATCGGGCGCATCCTTGCGCGAGAGGGTGCCGGGGGAGCCGGAGGGAGACGCGCGATGAACCGGATCAAAGCGAAATTCGCCGAACTGAGCGCCGCCCGCCGCAAGGCGTTCGTCGCCTATGTCATGGCTGGCGACCCCGATCACGACACCTCGCTTCGGATCGTGAAGGGCCTGCCGGCCGCCGGGGTCGATGTGATCGAGCTCGGCATGCCGTTCACCGACCCGATGGCCGACGGGCCGACGATCCAGCTTGCCGGCCAGCGCGCGCTCGCCGGCGGGCAGACGCTGGAGCGGACGCTGGACATGGTGCGCGACTTCCGGCGCGGCGACGCGACAACCCCGATCGTGATGATGGGCTACTACAACCCGATCTTCAGCCGCGGCGTGGAGCCGTTCCTCGCCGACGCGCGCGAGGCCGGGATCGACGGGCTGATCGTGGTCGACCTCCCGCCCGAGGAGGACGCAGAACTCTGCATCCCGGCGCAGCGGGCGGGGCTCGACTTCATCCGGCTCGCCACGCCCACCACTGACGATCGCCGCCTCCCCAAGGTGCTGCAGAACACCTCGGGCTTCGTCTATTACGTGTCGATCACCGGCATCACGGGCGCGGCGGCCGCCCAGGCGGCGGATGTCGCGCCCGAGGTGGCGCGGATCAAGCGTGCGACCGACCTGCCCGTCATCGTCGGCTTCGGCATCCGCACGCCCGAGGCGGCGCAGGCCATCGCCGGCGTCGCCGACGGCGCGGTCGTCGGCTCGGCCATCGTGCAGCGGATCGGCGAGGGGCGCCCGGTGGACGAGGTACTGGCCTATGTCGCGGCGCTTGCCGCCGGCGCGCATCGGGCCTGAACGCTCAGGGCCGGGTGTTGCGATCGGCGTCGAGGAAGCGGCGCAGCTCCTCGAGCGCGGGCAGCAGTGCCTCGGCCCGCTCGGCCGGGATCGTGGCGGCGATGCGGGCGATGTCGGGCGCGAGCCCTAAGATCGCCTCTTCGCGGAACTTCCGCCCCGCCTCGGTGATGAACACGAGCTTCGATCGCCCGTCGTCGGGATTGGGCAGCAGGGTGACGAGGCCCGCCTCTTCGAGGACGGCGATGCTATGGGTCATCGAGGTCTTCGGCACCTGAAAGGCCCGCGCCAGCGCCAGCGGGGTCTGGCCGTCCCGGACCCGGATGAGGTGATTGAGCACGGCGAACTGCGCCAGCACGAAGCCCGGCGGCAGCCGGGCCTCGAACATGGCGCGCGAGAGCTGCGCAAGGATGCCGATCTCGTTGAAGAAGCGGAAATACACCTCGAGCGTGCGGTCAGGCATTCACGATCTTCGCCTCCAGCGGCCAGCGCGGGCTGGCGGCCACCTCCGGCCCGTAGCCGATCCGCGCCAACATCTGGACGGTGCCGCCTTCGGGCGCAAGCCGTTCGTGCACCTCTGCATGGGGCCGGGCCATCTCGGGAAACTCCTGCAGCGCCTGGCTGAGCGGCTGGAAGCCGAGGCCGGCCGCCGTCGCCGCGAGGTTCACGCGAAGCCAGTCGGCGCCGGCCGCGAGCTGCGCCCCGCGGCCGTTGCCGGGCGTGACCAGCCAGAGGTGGCCCATCGCCGTGTCGGTATTGGCGAACACCGCATCGAGGCCCGAGCGGAACGCGAACGACGCCGGATCGGCGGCCGCGTCGCGGCTGAAGAGGCCGGTCATGCGCAGCGTCTCGAAGAGCGGGCCCGAGAAGTCGATCCCGTCGGGATTCGCGTCGATCTCGCGCGCGCCGATGCGGAAGAGGTCGACGCTTTCCCGGAAGGTGCGGGGCGTCTCGACCTCGATCCGCAGCGCCTCGCGGGTCAGGGCGCGCCACTCGGCGACCTCCGCCGGGTCGACGGTGCCGCCGAAATGGCTGCCGTTCGAGACCGCCGCGCCGATCGCGTCGACCAGGGCCGGGTCGACCGGCCGGGCCGTGTCGTAGGGCTCCTTGTTCGACCGCCGGGCCAGCGCATGGGCGAAGAGCGGGTCGCGCGCGACGCCCGGATCGGCCGCGAAGGCAATGCGGGCGATCGGGCGGCCGTCGAGGCGCGCGGGGTCGGAACCCTCGGGGAATGGAACGATGCGCACCCGCTGCCCGTCTTCGGCCGCCGCCATCCGCATCAGCTCGAGAAAACAGCCGAGGCCGATCGTGATCTGCCGGTTCATGGGGTCGGTGTGCGGCAGCATCCGGTCGGGGTCGACGCGAAGGGTCACCACGCCGGCTTCGCGCAGGTCGGCGCGCCAGGGCTGCCGATTGTGCGGGTTGGGTGCAAGCAGGGCCCACGAGAGCGCCCGCATTCGCGGATCGGCATAGCTGCCGGCTTTGCGCCAGGGCAGGGCGGCGGTGCGGGGCATCCGGGTCGCGGCATGGCCGAAGCCGCCTGCGGCCGCGACTACCGCCCCGCCCCCGACGAGCGCGAGCATCCTGCGGCGGGAAAGGGTCATGGTGGCCTCCTAATGTCCGATATCGCACTACATAGTACGACGTCAGACTATATGCAAGCCACTTGCGCAGTTGCCACAGCCCGGCCGGATTGGTAACCCGTCCTTACCACCCAAGCGCGGAGGCCCCATGTCCGTCATCACCGAGATCGAGGACCTCAAGCGCCGCTACCGTCGACGGGTGCCGCGGATGTTCTACGACTACTGCGAGAGCGGGTCGTGGACCGAGCAGACGTTCCGCGACAATTCCTCGGACTTCGACCTGATCCGGCTTCGCCAGCGCGTGGCAGTCGACATGGACGGCCGCACGACCGGATCGACGATGGTCGGTCAGAAGGTCGCGATGCCGGTCGCGCTTGCGCCTGTCGGGCTGACCGGCATGCAGGACGCCGACGGCGAGATCAAGGCGGCTCGCGCGGCCGCGAAATTCGGTGTCCCCTTCACGTTGTCCACCATGTCGATCTGTTCGATCGAGGATGTCGCCCGCTGGACCGACACGCCGTTCTGGTTCCAGCTCTACGTCATGCGCGACGAGGATTTCATGCGCCGCCTGATCGAGCGCGCCACGGTGGCGCGCTGCTCGGCGCTGGTGCTGACGCTCGATCTGCAGATCCTCGGACAGCGGCACAGGGACCTCAAGAACGGCCTGTCGGCGCCGCCCAAGCTGACCTTGGCGACGATGCTGAACCTGGCCACGAAGTGGAGCTGGGGGCTCGGCATGCTCGGCACCCGGCGGCGCCAGTTCGGCAACATCGTGGGGCATGCCAAGGGCGTCACCGACCCGTCGAGCCTGATGGCCTGGACGGCGCAGCAGTTCGACCCGCGGCTCGACTGGAAGAAGGTCGAGGCGATCAAGAACCTGTGGGGCGGCAAGCTGATCCTGAAGGGCATCCTCGATGCCGAGGATGCCCGGATGGCCGCCGACGTGGGCGCCGACGCGATCGTCGTCTCGAACCACGGCGGCCGGCAGCTCGACGGCGCGCTCTCGTCGATTCGCGCCCTGCCGGCGATCGTCGATGCGGTGGGCGACCGGGTCGAGATCCATCTCGACAGCGGGATCCGGTCGGGCCAGGACGTGCTGAAGGCGCTCGCGATGGGCGCCAAAGGCACCTATGTCGGGCGGGCCTACATCTACGGCCTTGGCGCGATGGGCGAGAGGGGGGTGACGGCCGCGCTCGAGATCATCCGCAAGGAGCTCGACACCACCATGGCGCTCTGCGGCCGCAGGGATGTGAGCGCGCTCGACCGCGACATCCTGCTCATCCCGCAGGATTTCGAGGGGTGCTGGCAGCCGGCGCGCCCTGCCGCAGCGGGGCGAGGAAAAGCGGCACGCAGAGCATCAGCAGCGCGATGACCGCGAACGAGGCGCGCAGCCCCACCGCCTCGGACACGAAGCCCATCATCGGCGGCCCCACGAAGAAGCCCATGTAGCCGATCACGGCGACCCGGCTGATCGCAAGCGCCCGGTCGGCGGGCCGGACACGCTGCCCGGCGATGGCGAAGGCCAGGGGCGCGATCACCGACACCCCGAGACCCAGCACGGCATAGCCGAGGTAGGCGACCATCGGCGTCGGCGCCTGCGAGGCCACGGCGGCGCCGGCCGCCGCAACCAGCGCGGCGCCGACGATGGTCGCCGGCTCGCGGCCGCGCGGCGTGACGAAATGGCCGGCCATCCGCCCGATCCCCATGGTCAGCCCCAGGATCGCCGGGCCGAGCGAGCCTTCCGCGGCGCGGCCGCCGAGCGTCCGTTCGATGTGCAGCGCCGACCATGCCTCGGTCGCGTTCTCCGACATGAAGCCGACAAGCGTGATGAGTCCCGCCCAGATCACCACCGTGCGGAAGCCCCGGCCTACCGGATGATCGTCCTCGCCCGCCGTCACCGTCTCGGCGGCGAGCCGCATCTGCGTGACAAGGCCCAGCGTCAGCACCCCGAGGGCGGCAAAGACCACAACCGGCGGCACCGCCGCCTCGCGCGCCGCCCCGGTGGCAACCGCCGCGAGGGCATAGGCAAACGAGAAGCCGGCGTGGTTGAGGTTCATCAGCCCGCGGTCGTGCCGCGCCTCGATCTGGCTGACGCGGGCATTCATGATGACGTCGAGAAGGCCGCTGAACCCGGCTGCGACGAACATCGCCGCCGCGAACAGCGGCAGCGTCGGCGCGACGCCAGGCAGAAGGAACGCGCAGGCGGTGCCGACGGCCGCGACCTGCAGCGCGCGCGCGCCGAAGGCGGCGTCGAACCGGGGCGCGAGCCACATCGCCGTCATCGCACCCGTCGCCCCGCAGAGCAGTGCCAGGCCGAACGGCCCGTCCGATGCGCCGAGCGCGGACTTGATGTCGGGCACCTGGGCGGCGAACGCGCCCCAGAAGATGCCGACCACCGCGAAGGCGGGAAGCGGCGCGCGACAGAGGGCTATGGACCGGAAGACCGACATCAGGCTGATCTGCCCGAGCGCCGATCCCGGTGCAAGAGCCGTCGAGAACCCCCTTCCCAAGGCCGCCGAAGCCCGCTATAGGCACGCGCTCGTGCGGCCCTGCACCCTTGGAGGAGGTCCGCGTCTGACAATTTGGAGAAGACCCATGGCCGGTGAGATCCCCGATCTGATCGCCACGGTACGGACGGGGACAGGCAAGGGGGCCGCCCGTCAATCTCGCCGCAACGGCGACGTGCCTGGCGTAGTCTATGGCGGCGGCAAGGACCCGCTCGCGATCGACATCAACTACAACGAACTGCTCAAGCGGCTGAAGGCGGGCCGCTTCCTGTCGACCCTGTTCAACCTCAAGGTCGATGGCCAGGACGATGTGCGCGTCATCTGCCGCGGCGTCCAGCGCGACGTCGTGAAGGACCTGCCGACCCATGTCGACCTGATGCGGCTGCGCCGGACGAGCCGGATCAACCTGTTCATCCATGTCGACTTCATCAACCACGAGAAGGCGCCGGGCCTGAAGCGCGGCGGCACGCTCGTGGTGGTGCGCCCCGAGGTCGAGCTCGAGGTCACGGCGGCCGAGATCCCCGACCACATCACCGTCGATCTTGCGGGCCGGGACATCGGCGATGTCATCCACATCAGCGACATCGAGCTTCCGGCCGGCGTGCAGCCGACGATCAGCCGCAACTTCGTCGTCGCCAACATCTCGGCGCCGTCGGGCCTGCGCTCGTCGGAAGCCGACGAGGGCGGCGCCGAGGCCGAGGACAGCAGCGAAGGCTGACGCCCCGGCCGGAGACGGAACCGGCGCGGGGCCGCGTGGCCCTGCGCCGTCAGGTTCCGATCGACTGCACCGCGCCGAAACACTCCAGCTCGGGCGGGCCGAGGTAGAGGTCGGCATGGCTTCCGGCGCCCTTGTGCGCCGCCCGGAACGCCTCCGATCGCGTCCAGTCGCGGAAATGCGCCTCGCTCGCCCAGAGCGTGTGCGACGCATAGAGGACATGGTCCTCCCGCTCGGGCCCCCTCATCAGGTGGAACGACACGAAGCCCGGCACCTCGGGCAGGTGGCTGTCGCGGGCGGCCCAGACGGCCTCGAACTCGGCCTCGCGGCCGGGCCGGATGCGGAATCGGTTCATCGTCAGGTACATTGGGGTCTCTCGCGCAGTCGGGGGAAGGGCTGGAGCCGTGGCGCTCTGGCATTCTTCGCCAGTTCAGGGCATCAAGGGCGCCGCGTCAAGGCGCCGGCAGGAGGGTGCGATGCGGCTCATCGTCGGCCTCGGCAATCCCGGGGCGCAATATGCCGGCAACCGGCACAACATCGGCTTCATGGCGGTCGACCGGATTGCGGCCGGCCACGGCTTCGGGCCCTGGCGGAAGGCGTTCAGGGGCCAGGTGGCCGAAGGGCGGCTCGGCGGTGGCAAGGTGCTGCTGATGAAGCCGGAGACCTTCATGAATCTCTCGGGCGAAGCGGTGCGCGCGGCGCTCGACTTCTACAAGCTGGAGCCGGCCGACATCGTCGTGTTCCACGACGAGCTGGACCTCGCGCCCGGCAAGTGCCGCGTCAAGGATGGTGGCGGGCATGCCGGCCACAACGGCCTGCGCTCGCTGCACCAGCATATCGGCGACAGCTACCGCCGGGTCCGGCTGGGCATTGGCCATCCGGGGCGGAAGGACCTCGTCTCGGGCTATGTCCTCCACGACTTCGCCAAGGCCGACCGGGACTGGCTCGAGCCGTTGCTGGAGGGCATCTCGGACGGCGCCGACGATCTGGCGCGGGGCGATGTCGCGCGGTTCCAGAACGCCGTGGCGCTGCGGACCGCCCCGCCGCGGTCGGGCGGCGCCCGGCCGGACGACGCGCCGAAGGACCCCGCGCCGCGCGGCCCCGCAACGCCCGAGCCGGCGCGGGAGGACGAGCCGGACCGCGGCGCGCGCTCGGTCCTGCAGCGCCTCGCCGACCGCTTCCGGTGAGGCTGCCCGAGGCGTTCCGCCGGCAGGCCGAGGCCTGCGGCGCGCTCGGCTCGCCGTTCATGGCCCGGCTGATGGGGCTGGCGGCCGACCGGCTTCGGCCCGACGGTCCGGTCGGCAGCCGCCTGTTCGGCTGGGAGGGCGACATCGGCCCCGCCGGGGCGTCGCTGCCGCTGCGCCTCGCCGGCGCCCTCCATGCGCTGGCGCTTCGGGGCGATCCGCGGCTCGTCGCGGTCTATCCGCCGCACGCCGCAGGCGACATGGCGCTCTGGGCGGCGGTCTCGGCGGCGCTCGACGATCGCGCGGCCGAGGTCCTTGCTTGGATCGAGGGCCCGCCGCAGACCAACGAGGTGCGCCGGGCGGCGCCGCTGATCGCCGCCGCGCATCTGCTCGCGGCGCGGTTCGGCCTGCCGATCCGTCTTTCCGAGCTCGGTGCCAGCGCCGGCCTGAACCTGATGTTCGACCGCTTCGCGCTCGATGCCCGCGGCGTCCGGCTCGGCCCGGCGGACGCCGCGCTCGTCCTGCGCCCCGAGATGCGGGGCGAGGTGCCGCGGCCCGCGGCGCCGGTCATCAGCGCACGGCGGGGCGTTGATCTCGCGCCGGTCGACGTCCGGACCGAGGCGGGGCGCCTGCGGCTGCGGGCCTATCTCTGGCCGGACCAGCCGGAGCGCCGGTCGCTGACCGATGCCGCGGTGGCAGCGGCGACCGCCGATCTGGTCGTGGACCGCGGTGACGCCATCGACTGGCTGGCGGGCCGGCTGGCGCCGTGCCCGGGCGAGCTGCACCTCGTCTACCACACGGTGGCCTGGCAGTACTTCCCGGCCGCGGCCCGGCTGCGGGGCGAGCGCCTTCTGGAGGCGGCCGGCCGCCGTGCCGAGGCCTCCGCCCCGCTCGCGCGGCTTGCCATGGAGGCCGACGATGCGGGACCTGGAGCCGGGCTGGTGCTGCAGGTATGGCCGGGCGGGGCGCCGGTCAGGCTCGGCCGCGTCGATTTCCATGGCCGCTGGCTCGACTGGCGGCCGCCGGCGCCCTAGACTCGGCGCATGGACCAGGACCCTTCGCTCAACGTGCTCGGCGGCCCGCTCGAACCCTGTTCGAGCGACCCGCTCACGGGCTTCTTCCGCAATGGCTGCTGCGATACCGGGCCGGCGGACCGGGGCAGCCATACCGTCTGCGCGGTGATGACGGCCGAGTTCCTCGCGTTCTCGAAATACGTGGGCAACGACCTTTCGACGCCGCGGCCGGAATTCGGCTTTCCCGGGCTGCGGCCCGGCGACCGCTGGTGCCTCTGCGCGGGGCGGTTCCTGCAGGCGGTTCAGGAGGGCTGCGCGCCTGAGGTCAGGCTGGGCGCGACGCACCGCCGCGCGCTTGACATCGTGCCGCTGGAGGTGCTGGAGGCACATCGCGCCGTCGGCTGACGGCGGTGCCATCGCACTGACCAATCAGGACAAAAAGGGTCTGGGGGCGGCGGGCTGGCCGCCGCGCCCCGCATCCGTCGCCGGCTCAGGCGAGCGCGAGGTTGGTCGCGCTTTCGCGGCCGTCGCGGCCGGCCTCGATGTCGAAGGTCACTTTCTGACCGTCGTTCAGCGCGCGGATGCCCGCCCGCTCGAGCGCCGAGATGTGGACGAACACGTCCTTCTTGCCGCCTTCGGGTTCGATGAAGCCGAAGCCCTTGGTGGCATTGAACCATTTCACCGTGCCATTGGCCATGGTGAGGTCTCCTTCAGTGTCGCTGCCCGCAGGATGCGGCAGCCCGGCGCAGTCAGTTCGAGGTCGAGAAACTGTGGCCGCAGAGGGAGACAGTCAGGTCGAGCAGAAGTAACGTCGCGAAGCGCATATGGAGCGGGAGGGCCGTCATTGCAAGAAAAATCGGCCGCCCCGCCCGCCGCCGGCAAAAGCCCGCGCGCCGGCGCACAACGCGTGCACAACCTGTACACCGCCTGTACACCGCACCGCGCGCCCCGGCCGCACCGCCTTAACCGTTCCGCGCCATCCTGCCGCCGACGACCACCCCGCGAGGCAGCGCCGATGACGATGAGCAAGATGACCGCGAAGGAGCGGCTGCAGTACCGCTACTTCTTCGACGGCATGGCCCGGTTCGAGTGGGACCTGCGGCACGAGTTCTTCCTGGGCCGGCTGATCCCCGACGAGTGGCAGACGCTGCTCCATGCCGACCGGTCGCCGCGCAAGGGGCGCATCACCCTGCGGCTGGACGAGGACGTGCTGCAGTTCTTCCGCAAGCAGTTCGGGCCGGGCTACCAGACCCGGATCAACGCCGTGCTGCGGAGCTTCCTCAAGCTCAAGCTGTCGAACTGCCTGGACGGGCCGGAGGGTCTCGACGTGGTCGCCAAGGGGCTGGCCGAGGACATCCTGAGCCGGCCGCAATACGGCACCTGGGAGAAGCTGGTGGAGGGCGGCCAGCGCCGGCGGGCCGAGCGCGAGGCGCGGGGCGAGCCCGAGCTGCCGGACTGGCCGTGAGGGACCGGCCCCGGGGGAACCGGCCCCGAGGGACCGCGCGGCGTTTTCGTGCTACGCTCGCCCGCATCGGACCGTGCCGTCGAGGGAGGGAACGATGACCTACGTCACGATCACCACATGGGAGGTTCCCGAGGGCGTCGCGCAGGAGGTGAGCCTGCGCAACCTGCGGGAAAAGCGCCTGCCCGCGCTGAAGAAGCTGGGCGCGACCCGCATCACCGTGATCCGCACCAGCCCGCGGACCACCGCGGCGATCTCGGAATGGCCCGACCAGCGGACGCGGGACGAGGCCTACCAGATGATCGCGCTGGTCCGCGAGAAGCTGCGCAGCGACGACGGCTCGCGGATGACCGGGGAACTGCTGGGCGAGGTGATTGCGGAGGTGTGAGAGGGGCGGGGTGCCAATTCTACGCCCAAGGCGGGCGGCCCCCCATCTTTGCAAATGCACCGGACTTGCACCGAACGTGCACTGGCGGGGCGCACCCTGCCGGTACCGCGGGCCGTTGACCGCGGCCGCGGGTCCGCCGGTCTGCCTCGGAAGGGAAGTGTCAACCATACCCGCAGCAGGCTGCGCCGCATGTCGAGCTATGTCCGGCCACAGGTCACGGGAGCGACGGTGTTCTTCACCGTGGCGCTGGCGCAGCGCGGGTCGGACCTTCTGGTGCGGGAGGTCGCCGAGCTCAGGGAGGCGGTCAGGGCGACACGGGCGGAGCGGCCGTTCGTCATCGACGCGTGGGTAGTTCTGCCGGACCATTTGCATGCGGTGTGGACCCTGCCGGCGGGCGACCGGGATTTTGGTGTGCGTTGGGGTGCGATCAAGGCGCGGTTCGTGCGCGCGGTGCGGGAGAAGGGGGCGGTCAAGCGCAGGCCGGGCTGTAGGCCGGGCTTCAGCCCGGCCGTTGCGGAACTCCCCACCGAGTTGCCGGTCATCCGGTCGGGGAGGTATGCCGGGCTGAAGCCCGGCCTACGGCATGACAAACGCGAAGCGGCGGTGTGGCAGCGGCGGTTCTGGGGTGAGGTGCGCCCGGAAATCGTGCCATTGGCACGATTTCAGCACCGAACGGGCGGAGCCCCGGCGGCGAAGCCGACCACATCCGGGATGAGGCGGACTATGCCGCGCATGTCCGATACTGCTGGTGGAACCCGGTCAGGCACGGGCTGGTCGACTCGCCGGAGGCGTGGCCGCATTCGTCCGTTCACCGGGACAGGCGTAGCCGCGGGGCGTTGGTGGTCGTCGAGCGTGCGAGCACGCACGCTACGGCTTGCTGGTCATCATATTGTAACGTATCGGAAAAAGCGCCAGCCCGCACTATCCTCGCCTTTGGCGAGAGCAACCTCTCGAAACAGCCGAAACATCGCGTCACCAAAATTGCGGCCCTGTCCCAACGACTCTCGATAGTACTCCGGGTCCTCCATCTTCCGATAAAGATCACTCTTTGAGCAATCCGTCTCACTCAAAAACCAATCGTACAAGGTATAGAGTTCATCAATGAGTCCGCTCAGATCTCTCCCTAAGATTCTCCTCGCGTTATCTAGCCGATCAGTAGGCGAAAGCGCGAGAATGGCAAGTGCTGCGTCCGGGGTAACCGTACTCCTCTCCTGATACTCCAAGAGGAGAGCCAGAACGGCGGAATAGCATGTCAGAAGCCGACTAAACTTCAGTTTGAAGTTCTTGGCTCTGCGCCGTGCAGGATCAGTACTACCACCCGCTTCATAGTTGATGCAGAGGGTCCTCCAGAATCGCAGGATGTCATTCACAAGAAACGCAGGCAGAAAGGCGTCAGAGTGATCTGCGAAATCAGTCCAATACCTCTCTATGCACTCCCTCCTAACCCTCTGATATGCCACTTCTCCAAAGATAACCTTGCTCTCAAGAAGCAAGAGAAGTCGTCCGGTGAAAGTATTATTAGCATCATCGGATGGCTTTCCCAAGCCCACCAAATACTCAGACAAAGCGTGAGCCTTCAGGAAGTTACCATCTGCGTCAAGATCAGGAAGCTCAAGCTCTCTGTTTACATGAACAATTGACGCAAGGAGTTCGATCTCTTGAAGGTTTGTAAGGAGTCGGCTCCTTGTCAGTTCTTCTTCTAGCGAGACCACGAACACGTCAAGGTCGCTGTGCGTGGACGCATCCCCGCGACCGAATGAACCGGTCGTGTATATGCATACCTGCTCACCAAGCCGTGAAACATCAGCCCACTGACTGATCCTTCCTGTGAGCAAGCGCATTGCTTCCGTGCGAACCTTCGAGGAATGATCGCTTCTGGAACGTAGTTGGTTGGCCGTCATCCCACACCATCAGTTTGAAGAATATGTTCGCTTGCTCTATCGCATCGGCCAGCGCATTATGCGTGTGCTGGAAGTCAGACTGCAGGGCTACTGGAAGTTGAGACTTGGAAGCTCGTGAAACCGGCACCTTCCCCCGTACAGCAACCGCTGTCTTCAGGTCAAAGCAGCCAGAGTGACCAAATGGGGAACCGAGCTTTGTGAAGCGAGTGAAGTACCAGTGCACCCAAAGCCAATCGAATGAAGCTGGATAAGCAACGAATATCGGTCGATTGTCACCGGAAACCTCATCGATCCACTGGCTTGCCATTTCCATGGCCTTCTCCGGTGGATTGCCTTCTTGAAGTAGACGGTTACGATCAAGACCATTCACATGTAATGCTTCATACTCGTACTGGTCGCTGATTGGCTTGATTTCGACATAGAACGTCTTGGTGGGAAAAGGGGTTAACTCCATCGAGCGCCCGTTGAACTTCCCACAGAACGCCATTCCGAGCGCCAACATCGAGTACGGCCCAGGAATAGGACCATCAGTCTCCACGTCGACGGAAATGTATGCATCGCCGTTAGTTATAGCGTTCACATTTGCCCCTCACCTGCTGAACTTCTTGTACTTCACCCGCTTCGGCTCCACCGCGTCCGGCCCGAGCCGGCGGATCTTGTCTTCCTCGTAGGCCTCGAAGTTGCCCTCGAACCACTCCACATGCGCGTCGCCCTCGAACGACAGGATGTGGGTGCAGAGCCGGTCGAGGAAGAAGCGGTCGTGCGAGATGATGACGGCGCAGCCGGCGAAGTCCTCGAGCGCGTCTTCCAGCGCGCGCAGCGTCTCGACGTCGAGGTCGTTCGTCGGCTCGTCGAGGAGGAGCACGTTGCCGCCCTCGCGCAGGAGCTTGGCCATGTGGACGCGGTTGCGCTCGCCGCCTGACAGGAGCCCCACCTTCTTCTGCTGGTCGCCGCCCTTGAAGTTGAACGCGCCGCAATAGGCGCGGGAGTTCATCGTGGCGTCGCCCAGCGCGATGATCTCGGCGCCGCCCGAGATCTCCTCCCACACCGTCTTGTTCGCGTCGAGCGCGTCGCGGGACTGGTCGACATAGGCCAGCTTCACCGTGTCGCCGTAGCTGATCGTGCCGGCATCGGGCTGCTCCTGGCCGGTCAGCATGCGGAACAGCGTGGTCTTGCCGGCGCCGTTCGGGCCGATCACGCCGACGATGCCGCCGGGGGGGAGCGAGAAGGAGAGGCCCTCGATCAGCTGCTTGTCGCCGAGGTGCTTGGAGAGGCCCTCGACCTCGATCACCCGGGCGCCGAGGCGGGGGCCGTTCGGGATGACGATCTGCGCGGTGGCGATGCGGTCGCGCTCGGACTGGCTCGCGAGCTTTTCGTAGGACTGGATGCGGGCCTTGGACTTGGCCTGCCGGGCCTTGGCGCCCTGGCGGATCCAGTCGAGCTCGCGCTCGAGCGTCTTCTGCTTGGCCTTGTCCTCGCGCGCCTCCTGCGCCAGGCGCTTGGCCTTCTGCTCCAGCCAGGCGGAGTAGTTGCCCTCGTAGGGCAGACCGCGGCCGCGGTCGAGCTCCAGGATCCAGCCGGTGATGTCGTCGAGGAAGTAGCGGTCGTGGGTGACGATGAGGATCGTGCCCTGGTATTCGATGAGGTGCTTCTGCAGCCAGGCGATGGTCTCGGCGTCGAGGTGGTTGGTGGGTTCGTCGAGGAGCAGCATGTCGGGCGCCTCGAGCAGGAGCTTGCAGAGCGCGACGCGGCGCTTCTCGCCGCCCGAGAGGGTGGCGACGTCGGCGTCGTCGGGCGGGCAGCGCAGCGCCTCCATCGCGACGTCGATCTGGCTGTCGAGGTCCCAGAGGTTGGCCGCGTCGATCTCGTCCTGGAGGGCGGCCATCTCGTCGGCCGTCTCGTCGGAGTAGTTCATCGCGAGCTCGTTGAAGCGGTCGAGCCTGGCCTTCTTGCCGGCGACGCCGAGCATGACGTTCTCGCGCACGGTCAGCGCGTCGTCGAGCTGCGGCTCCTGGGGGAGATAGCCGACGCGGGCGCCCTTGGCGGCCCAGGCCTCGCCGGTGAAGTCCTTGTCCCAGCCGGCCATGACGCGGAGCAGGGTGGACTTGCCCGCGCCGTTCACGCCGACGACGCCGATCTTCACGCCGGGCAGGAAATTCAGGCGGATGTTCTCGAACACCTTCTTGCCGCCCGGATACGTCTTCGAGACGCCGTCCATATGGTAGACGTACTGGTAGGAAGCCATGGGTCCCGTCCGCCGTGAATGCTGTCGGTCGGGGGCTTACCTAGCGGCTTTGGCAGGGGCCGGCAACAGAGCCGCGGCGATCAGCTGGCGTGATCGTCGATCAGCCGGTCTGGCCTGGCGAACCGCTCCGGTTCCGCTTGATCGACGATCGTCACGCCTCCCCCGTCAATCCGCACGCCGCAGCCCTGCAGGTTCTTGAAGGCCCGGCTGAGGTTCTCGGCCGTCATGCCAAGAAGCGCGGCCAGTCGCTTCTTGTCCATCGGAAACTCGAAACAGCTGCCGCCACCGACGCGCACCTGCTCACGCAGGGGGTAGTTCGCCAGGCGCTCGAGCGCGGTCCGGAGCTTGAGATCCTTCGTGCTCTTGACCACCGAGCGGTAGCACTGCGCGAGTTCGGTCACGATGGCGCGGGCAAAGTCGCCGTCGAGATCGAGTACCGCACGGACATCCTCGCTGGGGACAAGCGCGATCCGGCTCTTCTCGAGCGTACGGGCGGACATGAGGTAGGGCGCATCCCGGATCGTCGCCGCGCGGATGAAGGTGGACACGGGCCGGACCGTCGAGAGGCTCGTCTCGCGTCCGTTCCACGTGGCGAAGAGTTCGACGGAGCCTTCCAGAACGACATGGAGAAAATCGCTGCGCCCGCCTTCCGCGATGAGCCGGATCTGGGGCGGGAAGTCCTGGACGTAGGACCCGCGCATGAGCGCCTTGAAGTTGCCGTCCTCCATGCCGGAGAAGAGCGCGAGGCTACGAACTTCCGACCGATACGAGTCAGGCATGTTCGCCCGCTTTCTCTTGTGCTCCTGCAACGAGGCTCCGGCAGCAAGTGTCGGCCTTTGACTTGATAAATATCAAGCACGCCGCGGTAGATCTCATGTTGCGGCTTGCAGATGCGAGGGCGCACGACTGACAATTTTCCGTAAGCCATTCATTTATAACGATGATTCATTACTTGATGATCTGGATCAAGTTCAGAACGCGCCGCCGCCCGCACATCCGCAAACGAACCTCGCAACTCGTGCGCGAGGCGCAGAACCACGCCGCGCCCAAGGGCAAGCCGGGCATCGCCTGGCGGCAGGCCGCGAACGCCGTGGCTCTGCGCACCCTCCTGTTGCAGGAGGCGCGGGCGCGCGGCATCCCGGCCGAGCCGGTCGAGGTCGGGCCGGGCCGGTTCGAAACCGAAGCGGAGGCCCTGATCCGGGGCCTGCTCGAATCCGCCGTGCACGTCGCGGCCCCGACGGAGGAGGCCATCCGCGCCGATGGGCAGAGATGCCGTCATCGGCCTGCCCGACGCGGCATCCTGATACGGCCCGTTCCGGTTGCGATAGGCGTAGATCGTCGGGCGTGGCAGCCTACTGGTTGTGCGCGCGCCATCTGGCTGGAGTAAGGCCCGTAACGCCCCGGAAAACGCGCGCGAAATACGTCGGGCTTTCAAAACCTACTCGCCGGGCCACCTCGAGGATGGAAGCGTCGGGCTGCAGCAAGTGTTGCTTCGCACGCTCGGCCCGAACAACGTTGATCATGGCGATCGGCGTTTGTCCGACTGTCTGCAGCAACGCCCGGTGGAACTGGCGTTCCGACAGGCTGCATACGGCCGCCAGGTCGGCGACGGCGATCCGGCCCGACAGATTGGCCTCGATGTAGTCGCGCACCCGCCGGAGGCGCCATGCCGGCAGAAGAGGCGCCTGTTCCGGACGGGCGCGCGTCAGGTGCCGGGCAACGACATAGCCCCAGGCCGTCGAGCTCATGGACGCCGCGAGGGCACCGTCCAGCCGGTTGTCGCGCGCCGAAAGATCCTCCAGCGCACGAAACAGATGAAACAGCAGCGGCTCGCCGGCGAACTGCAGCGACCGCAGGTCCGACGGATCATCGTCCGAGGGAGCCACGCAGAAGGCGGCCCAGGTCCAGCAGACGTCTTGCAACTCAAGCTTCCGGCGGCAGCCGGCGGGCAGGAACGAGACCATCCCGCAGGCGTCCCTTCCCTCGTAGCGCAGGCCATCATCGGTAAGATAGCTGTGGTGCCGGGCTCCGCCCCGCAGGGTCGCCATGATCAGGTGGTGATCAGACTGGAGCGTCCCGTCGACATGGTCGGTTCGTTCACGGGACGCGATCTGCAGGCGTCCGCCCGGCCAGACGACCGCAAGATCGCTTCGGGCGGCACTGCTCAACCTGCCGATATCGGTCGCCATACCCATGTCGTTCACCCGTGATCTGTCGGAGAAGTAGGCAGGCCCGGGCGCCGTTCAAACCCCGCGGCGGCAGGATCGCGATGAACGCGGCAGGATCGGGCGCGACATTGGCCGCTCATCGGCCCATCTCGCAG
Source organism: uncultured Rhodobacterales bacterium (assembly GCA_964645155.1). GTDB lineage: Bacteria > Pseudomonadota > Alphaproteobacteria > Rhodobacterales > Rhodobacteraceae > CAZYBG01. Next base: position 18,156 of record CAZYBG010000004.1, read on the forward strand.
GACATTCAAACCTGTCGGAGGAAGCACGATGTCTGACGAAAAGATCGATGGCGCCGATGTCTCGGAAAGCCGCCGGGCATTTCTGGGCGCGCTCGGCGCGGTGACGGCCGGGGCCTCGCTGATCCCCGCGCTGGCAGCGACCTCCGCGATGGCGCAGGATGCGCCCGCAGAAGAGCCGATCATTCGCAATACGGGCCGCACGGACCGCAACGTCACCGCACTCGGCCTCGGCACGTTCCTGACCTTCGACCTCCTGCCGGGTGCCGACCGGTCGAACCTGCGCGAGGTGACGGGGATCTATCTGGAGGCGGGGGTGAATGTGGTCGACACCTCGCCGCTCTACGGCACGGGCGAGCAGAATGTCGGGACGTTCCTGGCTGAACTGGGCGGAACCGACAACCTATTCGTTTCGAACAAGCTCTGGACCACGGGCGACTATCTGGCCGACGACAGCCAGTCCGAAGAAAGCTTCGCGATCTCGCAGATGCGGCTCTGGCGCGAGACGATGGACGCAATGTTCTGCCACAACCTCGTCAACATCGACGTGGCCGTACCGAAACTCAACGCGTGGAAGAACGAGGGGCGGATCGGCCTTGTCGGGATTTCGCATCACGAGAACGCCTACCACGACATCATGACCACCTGGATCGAGAGGGGGCAGATCGATGCGGTGCAGATCAACTATTCGATCTTCAACCGCGGCATCGAAGACCGGCTTCTGCCCGCCGCGGCGGCGAACGGGGTGGCAGTGTTTACCAACCTGGTGATGGAAAAGGCCCGGCTGAACGCGATCACCGAGAACGTGCCGTTGCCCGACTTCGCGGCCGAGATCGGAGCCACGACCTGGGCGCAGTACTTCATCAAGTGGGTGCTGGCCGAGCCGCGGATCACGACCGTCCTGACGGCCACATCGAACCCCGAACACGCGGCCGAGAACGTCGCCTGCCTGCGCGGCCCCCTGCCGGACACCGGCCTGCGCGAACGGATGCGCGCGCATATGGAGACGGTTCCGGGCTTCGCCGACATCGCGACGACCCCGTGGTATCCGGGCAAGCAGGAAATGTACGCGGGCCTCATCCGCAGGTCGCAGGCCGAGATGCGGGCGCGTCTGGGCGGCTGATGCTGCGGATGCCACCGGGCGGGGCGAACGTCGCGCCCGGTGGCCGAAGCGGAGTTGAGGGAAGAGATGAAGGGCAGACCATGAAGATCGGACATCTTTCGGCCATCGTCGGCTTGGCCGCGACCGCGGCGCAGTTGGCCCGGGCCGAGCCCGGCGATCGTGTGCGCATCGGGTCATTCGAGATCGACCGGACCGAAGTGACGATCGGCCAGTTCCGCGCCTTTGCCGCGGCATCCGATCTGACGACTGCGGCAGAGCGCGGGGGCGGCGGCTATGAGTTCGGCGCAGGCTGGGAACTTCGCCCGGGCTGGACCTATGCCGCGCCCCGCGGCACGCCGGGGAGCGACGACGAGCCAGCAGTGCATATCAGCTGGGAGGAAGCTTCGGCCTATTGCACGGCGGCAGGTGGACGACTGCCGACCTACGACGAATGGCGCGCCGCCGCCTATACCGAAAGCCGCCCCGATCCGACGGGCGGCTTTGAAACCGGACGAACCTACGAGTACCCGGTGGGAGACAGCCCGGATGGCATGAACAACAGCCGCGAAAGGCACGTCGCGGTGGGCACGACGAAGGAGGGCGTCAACGGCCTTTACGACATGGGCGCGAATGTCTGGGAGTGGATGGCCGATCGGCGCAGCGACCAGGCGCTGACGGCCGGCGGCTCGTGGTGGTATGGCCCCGAGAACGCGCGTGACGGCCGCGCGCAGTGGAAGCCTGCCGACTTTCACGCGCTCTACGTCGGGTTCCGCTGCGTCTACTGACGCGTCGGACGCCGTCATCCGACGACTGCTACCTTGGACTTGACCTTCCCTTGCTTCGGACCGGTCGCGGATCTCCACTCACGCGAACTGAACCCCGCGTCATCCTCGCTCAGAGGCGATGTATGTTCCGGGTCTGGTCGTTCTCTGGACAGTTAAGGTACCCCCGCTGAGTGAGCCGGTCGGGGCGCTGAAGGCCGATCTGGACTCTTGGCTGGTCCGCCACGACACGGAGCGACCCCACCTCCGGATACCCGCGATGTGGGCGGACGGTCCGTCGGAACCGTGGCGCAAGACGTAAGTCGGGACGGTTGAGGGGACAGATCACCGACCCGGCGAAGATCGGCGCACCGACCCGGCAGGCGGCGTTGCTCAATGACAGTCCGGGGCCCCGACCAGCGCGGCACGGTCTCGGCAACCGGCCCAAGGTGGCGCCGAGCGAACCGCGCGCTCGACGCCGGATGATCCGGTCGGCAGGAGCGGTCCGGCCCGCCCCGGGGGCGTCGAACAGTGCCGCCCGCGGCCGCGGGCTCAGATGTCCTCGACCGTGACCACGCCGGCGAGGCTCTTCAGCGCGCCCTTGATCTGGGGGGTCACCGGCATCGCCTCGCCGATCGCGACCTCGACCTCGCCTGGAAGGTCGGCCGCCATCAGGCAGAGCATCACCGGCCCGCGCGCCCGTGTGGATACCTCGCCGCGCGCCCGCTCCATGAGCGATGCGACCGCGGCGATCGCGTCGGGGCGTTCCACGAACACCCGAAGGCCGGTCGTGCCGGCATCGGCGACAACCGAGTCGATGGGGACCACCGCGCGGGCAAGCAGTCGCAGCTGCTCGGCCTCGGCCGTCGCCTCCACGGTCAGCACGACGTTCATCCCGGGCTCCAGAAGCTCGCGCGAGGCGTCAAGCACGTCCGAGAAGACCATCGCCTCGAAGAGCCCGGTTGGATCGGACAGGCCGACGAAGCCGTACCTGTTGCCCTTGGCGTTCTTGCGTTCCTGCCGATAGGCGACGGTGCCGGCGATGCGCGCGACCGAGGCCTGCCGCTCGGCCATCTGGCGGACCTCGGCATAGGTGTGGACGCCCTTGCGCTTCAACGGAGCGATGTAGTCGTCGAGCGGATGGCCGGAGAGGTAGAAGCCCACCGCCTTGTGCTCCTCGGCCAGCCGCTCGGCCGGAAGCCAGTCCTGGACCGGTGCGATCCGCGGCTCGGGCAGGTCCTCGCCGGCCTCGCCGAACAGCGAGACCTGCGCCGAGGCGCGACCCTCGTGCACGGCCGCCGAATAGCCCACGAGGGCGTCGAGCGCCTCGAGCACCCGGCGGCGGTTCGCGTCGAGCTCGTCGAAGGCGCCGGCCCGCGCCAGCATCTCCAGCGGGCGCTTGCCGACCCGCTTGAGGTCGACGCGCCGGGCGAAGTCGAAGAGCGTGGCGAACGGCCTCGCCCCCCGCGCCTCGGTGATGAGGCGCATGGCATCGACGCCGACGTTCTTCAGGGCACCGAGCGCGTAGACGATCCGCCCGTCCAGCACCGAGAAGGTCGCGGCGGAGCGATTGACGCAGGGCGGCACGATGCCGATCCCAAGGCCGCGGCGCACCTCGTCGGCATAGGTGCCGAGCTTGTCGGTGAGGTGGATGTCGCAGTTCATCACCGCGGCCATGAACTCGACCGGGTGGTTCGCCTTCAGCCACGCCGTCTGGTAGCTGACCAACGCATAGGCGGCGGCGTGCGACTTGTTGAAGCCGTAGTTGGCGAACTTCTCCAGCAGGTCGAAGACCTCGCGCGCCTTCTCGCGGCTGACCCCGTTGCCAAGGGCGCCGGCGATGAACTTCGGGCGCTCCTTCGCCATCTCCTCGGCGATCTTCTTGCCCATCGCCCGGCGCAGCAGGTCGGCGCCGCCGAGCGTGTAGCCCGCCATCACCTGGGCGATCTCCATCACCTGTTCCTGGTAGACGATGATGCCCTGCGTCTCCTTCAGGATATGGTCGATCGAGGGATGGATCGATTCGAGCGGCCTGAGCCCGTTCTTGACCTCGCAGTAGGCGGGGATGTTCTCCATCGGGCCCGGCCGGTAGAGCGCCACCAGCGCCACGATATCCTCGATGCAGGTCGGTTTCATGCGCCGCAGCGCATCCATCATGCCCGAGCTTTCCACCTGGAACACGGCGACGGTCCGGGCCGACGAGTAGAGCTCGTAGGTCCGCGCGTCGTCGAGCGGGATCGCCAAGATGCTGTCGACGGCGGCGTCCGGCGGGTCATAGAGCCGCGCGCCATCGGCCGCGACGTGGAGGCTCCGGCCACCGGCGCGGATCAGGTCGACCGCGTTCTGGATCACGGTCAGCGTCTTGAGGCCGAGGAAGTCGAACTTCACCAGCCCCGCCGCCTCGACCCATTTCATGTTGAACTGCGTCGCCGGCATGTCCGACCGCGGATCGCGGTAGAGCGGGACGAGTTCGTCGAGCGGTCGGTCGCCGATCACGACCCCCGCGGCATGGGTCGACGCATTGCGCAGGAGGCCCTCGATCTGCTGGGCATAGTCGAGCAGGCGCTTGACCACCTCCTCGCTGCGCGCCGCCTCGCGCAGCCGCTCCTCCCGCGCCAGCGCCTGCTCGATCGACACCGGCTTCACGCCGTCGACCGGGATCATCTTCGACAACCGGTCGACCTGCCCGTAGGGCATCTGCAGGACACGGCCCACGTCGCGGACGGCCGCCTTCGACAGCAGCGCGCCGAAGGTGATGATCTGGCCGACCTTGTCGCGGCCGTACTTGTCCTGCACGTAGCGGATCACCTCCTCGCGGCGATCCATGCAGAAGTCGATGTCGAAGTCGGGCATCGACACCCGCTCGGGGTTCAGGAACCGCTCGAAGAGGAGCGAGTAGCGCAGCGGGTCGAGATCGGTGATGGTGAGCGCGAAGGCCACCAGGCTGCCCGCGCCCGAGCCGCGCCCGGGGCCGACCGGGATGCCCTCGCGCTTCGCCCACTGGATGAAGTCGGCGACGATCAGGAAGTAGCCCGGAAAACCCATCTGCTCGATCACGCCAAGCTCGAAGTCGAGCCGGCGCTCGTACTCTTCGGCGGGAGCGGCCTTCGGGATGACGGCGAGCCGGCGCGCGAGCCCCTGCTGCGCCTGCCGGCGCAACTCCTCGACCTCGTTCTCGGCGAAGCGCGGCAGGATCGGCTTGCGCTTCTCGGCCGCGAAGGCGCAGCGCCGCGCGATCTCGACGCTGTTCGCCACCGCCTCGGGCAGGTCGGCGAACAGCGCCGCCATCTCGTCCGCCGACTTGAAGTAGTGCTGGGCGGTCAGCCTCCGCCGCGGCGCCTGCTGGTCGACATAGGCGCCCTCGGCGATGCAGACCATGGCGTCGTGCGCCTCGTACATCGCCGCCTGGGGAAAGAACACGTCGTTCGTCGCGACGAGCGGCAGGTCCATCGCGTAGGCGATCTCGACATGGCCGCGCTCGGTCTCGACCTCGGCCGAGGGCAACGCCCCGCCCTCGCCCGGATGGCGCTGCAGCTCGACATAGAGCCGCCCCGGATAGGCGCGGGCGAGGCGCGAGACCAGCGCCTCGGCCTTGGCGCGCTGGGCCGCCTGCAGGTACCGGCCGACCGGCCCGTCGGGGCCGCCGCTGAGGCAGATCAGCCCGTCGGCATGGGCCTCGAGATCCCCGAGCGTCACATGCGGCAGTTGCCCCGCCTCGGCGAGGTAGAGGCAGGAGTTCAGCTTGAGAAGGTTGCGGTAGCCCGCCTCGTCCTGCGCCAGCAGCACGAGGGGCGCCGCCGGCTTCGGCCGGGCGGCCGGATCGGGCGGCTCGGTGATGACCGACAGTTGGCAGCCGAGGATCGGCTGCACCCCCGCCGCCATGGCGCCGACGGAGAATTCGAGCGCGCCGAACATGTTGTTCGTGTCGGTCACGGCGACCGCCGGCATCCCCGCGGCCCGCGCCAGGTCAGGCAGTTTCTTCACCCGCACCGCCCCTTCGAGCAGCGAGTATTCGGTGTGGACACGCAGATGGATGAATTTCGGGCCGGGCGTCATGCGGCCGACCCTAGCCCCGGCGGGCCGCCCGGGAAAAGGGGGGTCTTCAGACGGCGGCCCGGATCCGGCCGAACTGGCCGACGATTGCCGCTGCGGCCAGCACCAGGCCGATCGTGGCAAAGACCGGCAGGTCGGCCCAGCCCGGCTTCAGCACCATCAGGGCGACCACCGTGAGCAGCACCGCAACGTCGATCCGCGCGAGCGCGAGCAGTTCGGTGGCCGCGCGCACGGTGTCCCGGCGCCGGCGGGGATCGTCGCGCCAAGCGACGATGAGGTCTGCCCGGGGCTTCAGCGCGAACTGCCCGAAGAGCGCGGTGAAAAGCATGCCGCCGAGGCCGAGGATGACCCAGGCCTCCCACGCCCAGCCGCCGGCCCAGACCGTGCCGAGCCCCGAGCCGAGGGCGAGCACGCTGGCCGGCAGGAACACGCGCGGCCCGACGACGGCGACCTGGCGGACCACGGCGAGGAGGTCCTCGGCGTTCCGCGCCCGCTGCGCGAAGACGCCGAGGAGCATCAGGACGAAGCCGCCACCGACCCAGACCATGGCGGCGGCGACATGAAAGAACTTGAGGATCGAATATAGGTCCATGACACGGCTCGATGATGAAATGAGAAGGACTTGGCAATGCCCCGGCTTTAGCAGCCGGCGCGGCCGCGGTCAGGTCAGGCTTTCCTGACCCCGCGTCAACCGGCGCACCGCGACTGCGACGCAAAAGAACTTGCATTGCCGCGCCTGCGCCGGTTTGATCGGTGTCCGGACAAGGGGCGCGCGGTCTACGCCGCATCGACGGCGCGCAGGCGAACCGGGATCAGGTAACGCGGCAGGTCACAGGACATGGAGGTCGCGTTTCTTCTCAACGGAGAGGCCGTGCGTGTGGGCGACGAGCCGCCCACCAGGACGCTTCTCGACTGGCTGCGCGAACGCCGCGCGCTGACCGGCACCAAGGAGGGCTGCAACGAGGGCGACTGCGGCGCCTGCACCGTCATGGTCACCGACGGGCGCGGCTCCCGGGCGCTCAACGCGTGCATCCTGTTCCTGCCGCAGGTGCACGGCAAGGCGGTGCGCACGATCGAGGGGATCGCCGGCCCCGAAGGCCGGCTGCATCCGGTGCAGGAGACGATGATCGCGCATCACGGCTCGCAATGCGGCTTCTGCACCCCCGGTTTCGTCGTCGCCATGGCCGTCGCGCACCTCAACGGTCGCCGGGATCACGACGACCAGCTGGCCGGCAATCTCTGCCGCTGCACCGGATATGCCCCGATCGTCCGCGCCGCCGAGGCGGCGGCCGACGCCCCGGTGCCCGACTGGATGCAGGCCGACGCCGAGGCGCTGCGCACGATGCCGCCGCCGCCGCGGCTGCCGCGCGCGGAGGGGGCCTTCCGCCCGGCCAACGCGGACGAGCTGGCGGACTGGTACGTGACCCGCCCCGACGCGACGCTGATCGCCGGGGCGACGGATGTCGGCCTGTGGCTGACCAAGGCGCTCCGCGACCTGCCGTCGGTGGCATTCCTCGGCGGGTGCGACGACCTGCAGCGCATCGACCGGCAGCGCGACCGCCTGCGGGTCGGCGCGGGCGTGACGATCGCCGCGCTGCGCACCGCGCTGGCCGCAAGCCATCCCTCCTTCGCCGAACTGCTCCGCCGCTACGGGTCGGAACAGGTCCGTGCCGCCGCCACGATCGGCGGCAACATCGCCAACGGCTCGCCTGTCGGTGACGGGCCGCCCGCGCTCATCGCCATGGGCGCCACGCTGCACCTGCGCCGCGGCCGGGCGCGGCGCGAGATGCCGCTCGAGAGCTTCTTTCTCGATTACGGCAGGCAGGACCGCCGGCCCGGCGAGTTCGTCGAGGCGGTCAGCCTTCCGCTCGAGGCGCCGGCGCTGCGCTGCTACAAGCTCTCCAAGCGGTTCGACCAGGACATCTCGGCGGTCTGCGGCTGCTTCAACGTCGCCGTCGAGGGCGGCCGGGTGGTGTCGGCCCGCATCGCCTTCGGCGGCATGGCCGCGACCCCGCGGATCGCGAGCGCCGTTCAGGCCGCGCTTATCGGCAAGACGTGGACACGCGCGACGGTCGAGGCTGCGCTGCCGGCCTTCGCCGAGGACTTCGCCCCGATCAGCGACATGCGCGCCTCGGCCGGCTACCGGATCGAGGCGGCGCGGAACATGCTGGTGCGCTACTTCCTCGATCTCCGCGGCAAGCCGGTCAGCGTCCTCGAGGTCGCGCCGTGAGCGTGTCGAAACCCCTGCCGCACGATGCGGCCGCGCTCCATGTCGGGGGCGCGGCGCGCTATGTCGATGACATCGCGGTCCCCGCCGGCGCGCTGCACCTCGCCTTCGGGCTCTCGACGGTGGCGGCGGGGCGGTGGACGGCGATGGACCTCGGCGAGGTCCGCGCCGCGCCGGGTGTCGCCGCCGTGCTGACGGCCGCCGAGCTGCCGGGCGCGAATGACGTGTCGCCGACGCCGCAGTTCCATGAGGAGCTGCTGACTTCGGGCGAGATCTTCCATGTCGGCCAGCCGCTGTTCCTCGTCGTCGCCGAAAGCCACCTCGCCGCGCGGAAGGCGGCCCGGCTCGGCCGGGTCGATGTCGAGGAGCGCACGCCGGTCCTGACCATCGACGAGGCGCTCGCCGCCGGCTCGCGGTTCGAGGAGGGGCCGCGGATCTATGGCAGGGGCGACGCGGACGCGGCGCTTGCGACCGCGCCGCAGGTGATCGGCGGCCGGATCGAGATCGGCGGGCAGGAACATTTCTACCTCGAAGGCCAGGCGGCGCTCGCCCTGCCGCAGGAGGCGGGCGACATGGTCGTCCATTCCTCCTCCCAGCACCCGACCGAGATCCAGCACAAGGTGGCCGAGGCGTTGGGGCTGCACATGCACGCGGTGCGGGTCGAGGTGCGCCGGATGGGCGGCGGCTTCGGCGGCAAGGAAAGCCAGGCCAACGCGCTGGCGGTGGCCTGCGCCGTGGCGGCGCGGCTGACCGGGCGGCCCTGCAGGATGCGCTACGACCGCGACGACGACATGGTCATCACCGGCAAGCGCCACGACTTCCGGATCGACTACCGCGCGGGCATCGACGCCGAAGGCCGCATCCTCGGCATCATCTTCGAGCAATACGCCCGCTGCGGCTGGAGCCAGGACCTGAGCCTGCCGGTCGCCGACCGGGCGATGCTGCATGCCGACAACGCCTATCACCTGCCGGCGGCGAGGATCGTGAGCCACCGGCTGCGGACCAACACCCAGTCCGCTACCGCCTTCCGCGGCTTCGGCGGCCCGCAGGGGATGCTCGGGATCGAGCGGGTGATGGACCACATCGCCCAGGCGGTGCGGCGCGACCCGCTGGAGGTGCGGCGGCTGAACTTCTACCGCCCGCCGGGCGGCGCCGGCGGGCCGTCCTCTCCCGGCGGGCCCGCGACGAGCCGCCCGGAAGTCATTCGCGAAGCGCCGAGGCACGCGGACCTCGCCTCGCGCGGGGCCGCCGACGCAGTCCCGCCGGACGCCGGGGCACCGGCGCCGGTACCGACGCCGCCGGGCGTGCAGCTCACGCCCTATCACATGCCGGTCGAGGACTTCATCCTGCACGAGCTGGTGGCGGAGCTGGAGATGCGGGCCGACTACCGCGCGCGGCGCGCGGCGATCCGCGCGTGGAACGAGGCCAGCGAGGTCCTGAAGAAGGGGATCGCGCTGACGCCGGTCAAGTTCGGGATCAGCTTCACGCTGACCCATCTCAACCAGGCCGGGGCGCTCGTGCATGTCTACCAGGACGGCTCGATCCACCTCAACCACGGCGGCACCGAGATGGGACAGGGCCTGTTCCAGAAGGTAGCCCAGGTGGCCGCGACGGCATTCGGCGTGGACATCGCCGCGGTGAAGATCACCGCCACCGATACCGGCAAGGTGCCGAACACCTCCGCCACCGCCGCGTCATCGGGCTCGGACCTGAACGGCATGGCGGTCAGGGCCGCCTGTGACACGATCCGCGACCGCATCGCCGCATTCCTGGCGCAGCAGCATCAGACCGAGCCGGCGCAGGTGCGTTTCGCGAACGGGCGGGTCCTTGTCGGCGAGGCCGACTACGGCTTTGGCGAGGCGGTGGCGAAGGCCTATATGGGCCGCGTCAGCCTGTCGGCGACAGGGTTCTACGCCACCCCGAAGGTGCAGTGGGACCGCATCCGCGGACGCGGCCGGCCGTTTCTCTACTTCGCCTACGGGGCGGCGGTGACCGAGGTGGTGATCGACACGCTGACCGGCGAGAACCGGATCCTGCGCACCGACATCCTGCACGACTGCGGCCGCAGCCTGAACCCGGCGATCGACATCGGCCAGATCGAGGGCGGCTACGTCCAGGGTGCCGGCTGGCTGACCACCGAGGAACTGGTCTGGGACGGCCAGGGCAGGCTGCGCACCCACGCCCCGTCGACCTACAAGATCCCGGCCTGCTCGGACCGGCCGCGCGTCTTCAACGTCGCGCTGTGGGACGGCGAGAACCGGGAGGACACGATCTACCGGTCGAAGGCGGTGGGCGAGCCGCCGCTGATGCTCGGCATCTCGGCCTTCCTCGCCCTGTCCGACGCGGTGGCGGCCTGCGGCGACGGCTCGGTCTACCCGGCGCTCGACGCACCGGCGACCGCCGAGCGGGTACTGTGGGCGGTCAGGCGCGTGCGGGGGCAGGACCCATGAGCCTCGACCTCGATGCGCTCGTCGCGGCCGTCGCGAGACGGGGACGGGTCGCGCGGGTCGTGGTGGCCGGGATCCGCGGCTCGGCCCCGCGCGAAGCCGGGGCGGCGATGCTCGTCTGGGCGGACGGACAGGAGGGCACGATCGGCGGCGGCGCGCTGGAATGGGAGGCCGCCGCGCAGGCGCGCGCGATGCTCGCGCGCGGCGGGACGCAGCTTGACCGCCGCGCGCTGGGGCCCGCATTGCAGCAGTGCTGCGGCGGCAGCGTGGTGCTGGTGACGGAGGTGTTCGACGCGGCCGCGATCGGCCGGCTGGAGCCGGAGGCAGGGCTGGCGGTGCGCCGCGTCGCGGGGCCGGCGGAACGACCGCTCGCCGTCCGCCGGCGTCTGCAGGCGGCGCGGGGGTCCGGCATCGCCGGACCGACGACGCTTGTCGACGGCTGGCTGGTGGAGCCGCTGCTCCGCCCGTCGCGCCGGATCTGGGTGTGGGGCGCCGGCCATGTGGGCCGCGCCATCGTAAGCGTCCTCGCGCCGCTGCCCGATGTCGCGCTGAGCTGGGTCGACACCGCAGCCGACCGCTTCCCCGCCGCCATGCCCGCGGCGGTGGACCGGCTGGTGGCGGCCGATCCGGCGACGCTGGTGCGGTTCGCGCCGGATGACGCCGAGCATCTGGTCCTGACCTACAGCCACGCGCTCGATCTCGCGCTCTGCCACGCGCTGCTCGGGCGCGGCTTCGCGCGCTGCGGCCTGATCGGGTCGGCGACGAAATGGGTGCGGTTCCGGCGGCGACTGGTCGAGCTTGGCCACGCGCCCGCCGCCATTGCCCGGATCGACTGCCCGATCGGCGAGCCCGCTCTCGGCAAGCATCCGCAGGCCATTGCCATCTCGGTCGCCGCCTCGCTACTACGGGCGGACGGGGCGCGACGCTCCGCAAGGGACGGCGCAGGGTGACGGACCGGCGTGGCACGCTTCTTTCGGTCGACGGGCTGACCAAGGCCTATCCCGGCGTCATCGCCAACGACGGCATCGGCTTCGACATCCGCGAGGGCGAGATCCACGCCCTGCTCGGCGAGAACGGCGCCGGCAAATCGACGCTGGTCAAGACGATCTACGGCCTCGTGCGGCCCGATTCCGGCCGGATGGTCTTGCACGGCGCGGCCTACGCGCCGGCCGAGCCGCGGGCGGCGCGGCTCGCGGGCGTCGCCATGGTGTTCCAGCACTTCTCGCTCTTCGGGGCGCTGAGCGTGGCCGAGAACGTCGCCCTCGGGATGGAGCGGCCGCCCTCCATGCGCAGCCTGTCGCGGCGGATCGCCGAAGTGTCCGAGGCCTATGGCCTGCCGCTCGACCCGGACCGGATGGTGGGCGAGCTTTCGGCGGGCGAGCGGCAGCGGGTGGAGATCGTGCGCTGTCTGCTGCAGGGCCCAAGGCTGCTCATCATGGACGAGCCGACCAGCGTGCTGACCCCGCAGGAGGTGGAGATCCTGTTCCACACGCTCCGGACGCTCGCCGGGGAAGGCACCGCCATCCTCTATATCAGCCACAAGCTCGAGGAAATCCGCGCGCTTTGCGAGCGTGCAACGATCCTGCGCCGCGGCCGGGTCGTCGCGACCTGCGACCCGCGGCAGACCTCGGCGCGGGCGATGGCCGAGATGATGGTCGGCGCCAGCTTCGCGGCGCCGGCGCGCGCCGGCGCCGCGATGGGCGCAGCGGTGCTCGAGGTCGCCGACCTCTCGCTCGTCTCGGCGAACCCGTTCGGCACCTCGCTGAAGTCGGTCCGCTTCTCCGTCGCCGCGGGCGAGATCCTCGGGATCGGCGGGGTCGCGGGCAACGGCCAGGACGAACTGCTTGCCGCGCTGTCGGGAGAGGCGCGGGCGCCCGCGGCCGCGATCCTGCTCGACGGGCGGCCGGTGGGCGGTCTCGGGCCGGTGGCACGGCGGGGCCTCGGCCTCTGCGCCGCGCCGGAGGAACGGCTCGGCCATGCCGCAGCCCCCGACATGAGCCTGACCGAGAATGCCGCGCTGACCGGGATCGTCCGCAAGGGACTTGCCCGGCGGGGCTTCCTCGACTGGCCGCGCACCCGCCGCTTCGCCGAGGAAGTGATCGGCGCGTTCGATGTCCGCACGCCGGGGCCGGCCAGCGCTGCGCGGTCGCTGTCGGGCGGAAACCTGCAGAAGTTCGTCATCGGCCGCGAGGTGCTGCAGGCGCCGAAGGTGCTGGTGGTCAACCAGCCGACCTGGGGGGTCGACGCGGCAGCGGCCGCGGCGATCCGCCAGGCGCTCCTCGATCTCGCGGCGGGCGGGGCGGCCGTGGTGGCGATCAGCCAGGACCTCGACGAACTGCTCGAGATATCGGACCGGTTCGCCGCGCTCAGCGAAGGGCGCCTCTCGGCGCCGCGCCCGACCCCCGGCCTCACGCTCGACGAGATCGGGCTGATGCTGGGCGGCGCGCATGGCATGCACGAGGTGATTGCCGATGCGCTCTGACGCAGGGCACAGGGTCGGGCGGCCGCCCCCGGGGCGTGCCGGTGCCGGCGTCCGCCGCACCGGACCCTCCGCGCCGGCCCCGGCCCCGACGGCCCGAGGGGGGCCCGCATGATCCGGCTGGAGAAGCGGCCGTCGCCGTCCCGGGCCTGGACCTGGGCCACCCCGGTCCTGGCCGTCGCGTTGACCATGATGGCGGGCGGGGCGATGTTCGCGCTGCTTGGTCAGGACCCGGTCGTCGCGATCCGGACGATCTTCTGGGATCCCGTGTTCGGCGAATTTGCTTTCTACTTCCGCGGCCAGCTCCTGGTGAAGGGGGGGCCGCTGGTCCTGATCGCGGTCGGCCTTTCACTCGGCTTCCGGGCCGGGATCTGGAACATCGGGGCCGAGGGGCAGTACATCCTGGGCGCGATCGTCGGCGCCGCCGCCGGGCTCGCGCTCTATCCCGCCGACAGCCGCGCGATCTTCGTTCTCATGGTCGTCGCCGGCGCCGCGGGCGGGTGGCTCTGGGCGATGATCCCGGCGCTTCTCAAGGTGCGGTTCCAGACGAACGAGATCCTCGTGTCGCTCCTTCTCGTCTACGTCGCGCAGTTCGTGCTGGCGAGCGCCGCCACGAACTGGCTGCGGAACCCCGACGGGGCGGGCTTTCCGGGCAGCCGCAACCTCTCGCAATGGCCCTCGTCGGCGAACCCCGAGCTCGTCGCCGGCACCGGCATGCACTGGGGCGTCGTTGCGGCCTTCCTCGCGGTGATCACCGCCCATGTCCTGCTCAGCCGCCATCTCCTCGGCTACCAGATCCGGCTTGCCGGGCAGGCCCCGCGCGCCGCGCGCTTCGCGGGCGTCGACCCCGGCCGGCTGGTGCTGTTCTGCCTGGGCGTGTCGGGGGCTCTGGCCGGGCTTGCGGGACTGTTCGAGGCGACCGGGCCCGCAGGGCAGATCTCGATCGACTTTGCGAGCGGCTACGGCTTCACCGCGATCATCGTGGCGTTCCTCGGCCGTCTGCACCCGATCGGCATCCTGTTCGCCGGGCTGCTGATGGCGCTGACCTATGTGGGCGGCGACAACGCCTCGACCAACCTCGGCATCCCGGCCGCGGCGATCCAGCTGTTCCAGGGGATGCTGCTCTTCTTTCTGCTGGCGCTCGAGGTGCTGGTGAACTTCCGCATCCGGACCGGGCGGCGCGAGGCGGCGTGATGGACGTGCTTCAATCGATCAACTGGGTCCTGCTGCTCGCCTCGCTGATGGTCGCGGCGACGCCCATCCTTCTGGCCGGGCTGGGCGAACTGGTGGTCGAGAAGGCGGGAGTGCTGAACCTCGGGGTCGAGGGCATGATGATCTTCGGTGCGATCGCGGGGTTCGCCGTGGGGGTGAACACCGACGCCCCGCTGACCGGCTTCGCGGCGGCCGCGGTGGCGGGCGCCGTGCTGTCGATGCTGTTCGGCGTGCTGACGCAGCTCTTGCTCTCGAACCAGGTGGCGACGGGCCTTGCGCTGACGCTCTTCGGGCTCGGCCTCTCGGCGCTCGTCGGGCAGGGCTATGTCGGGATCAAGGCGCCGATCCTCGCCGACTGGAACGTGCCGCTTCTGTCCGACATCCCGATTGTCGGTCCGATCCTCTTCCGCCACGATCCGGTGCTCTATTTTTCGGTCTTCCTTGTCGCCGCGGTCTGGGCGTTCCTGCGCTTCACCCGTGCCGGCCTGATCCTGCGGGCGGTGGGCGAAAGCCACGATGCGGCCCACGCGCTTGGCTACAAGGTGGTCCGCATCCGGCTCATGGCGATCGCCTTCGGCGGCGCCTGCGCCGGCCTCGGCGGGGCGTACATCAGCCTGATCCGCGTGCCGCAGTGGACCGAGGGGATGACCGCCGGAGCGGGGTGGATCGCGCTCGCCCTCGTCGTCTTCGCCTCTTGGCGACCGTGGCGGCTGCTGCTCGGCGCCTATCTTTTCGGCGGCATCGCCGTGCTGCAACTGAACCTTCAGGCCGCCGGCCTCAAGGTTCCCGTCGAAATCTTGTCGATGAGCCCGTATCTGGTAACGATCCTCGTGCTGGTCATCATGTCGGCCGACCGCTCTCGCGCTGCCTTGAACGCGCCGGCGGCGCTCGGCCGGGTGTTCCACGCCTCGGGCTGAGGCGCAGCAATCCCCCGGCCGTTTGCCGGGCAGAACAGGGAGTGACGGACATGAAAAGAAGAACCCTTCTGGCAAGCGGCGGCGCGGCGGCTGCCGCTGCCGCGCTGGGGCTGCCGGTGCGGGCGCAGGACGCGCCGCTCAAGATCGGCTTCGTCTATGTCGGGCCGATCGGCGATGGCGGCTGGACCTACCAGCACGACCAGGGCCGGCTCGCCGTCGAGGCGGAGTTCGGCGACCGGGTCGAGACGATCTACCAGGAAAGCGTGCCCGAGGGAGCCGATGCCGAACGCGTGCTGACGCAGATGGCGCTGGGCGGCGCCGGGCTGATCTTCACCACCTCGTTCGGCTACATGGACGCCACCGTGAACGTCGCGGCGAAGTTTCCCGACGTGAAGTTCGAGCACGCAACCGGCTACAAGCGCGCCGACAACGTCGCGACCTACGACGCCCGCTTCTACGAGGGCCGCGCCGTGATCGGCACCATCGCCGGCCGCATGACCAAGACCAACAAGATCGGCTACATCGCCTCGTTCCCGATCCCGGAGGTGATCCAGGGCATCAATTCGTCCTTCCTGCACGCCCGCAAGGTGAACCCCGACGTCGAGATGGTGGTGATCTGGGCCTATACCTGGTTCGACCCCGCCAAGGAGGCCGACGCCGCGAAGGCGATGATCGAACAAGGGGTCGACGTGATCCTGCAGCATACCGACTCGACCGCGCCGCTGGCCGAGGCGGCAAAGACCGAAGGCATCATCGGCTTCGGCCAGGCGTCCGACATGGCGGCCTACATGCCCACGCCACGGGTATCGTCGATCATCGACAACTGGGCGCCCTACTACATCAAGCGGGTCCAGGCCGCGCTGGACGGGACGTGGGAGAGCACGAACACCTGGGGCGGCATCGCCGACGGCGAGGTGGTGATCGGCGAGATCACCGAGGCCGTTCCGGCCGAGGTCAAGGCCGAGGCCGAGGCCATGCGCGACCAGATCGCGGCGGGCTCATATCACCCCTTCACCGGCCCGATCAACAAGCAGGACGGGTCGGCCTGGCTTGCCGAGGGCGAGGTCGCGACCGACGAACAGCTTGTGGCAATGGACTTCTACGTCGAAGGCATGGCGGGCGAAATCCCGAGCTGACCCGCACATCCGCGGCCCCCGAAGCGCGCGCCGCGTGAGCCGCGGACGCGCCGGGGGGCGCGGAACCTTCCGCATCGCAGGGTGCCGTTTCTGCAGCGCCGACGGCCACCCCTGAGCGTTTCCATAAAGGAAACAAAATCGGCGGGACCGGGGCCCATGTTCGCTGGCCCCAGCCGGCCAATCCACTCCGACGGGGCGGCTTTGGCCACGGCGACGGTGCCAAAGTTTCGTCGCCATGGCCATGGACAACCGTCGATTGCGCCGCCGCACCTCGCCAAGTGCCATATTGTGGGCCACATTCGAACAATAAATTGATTGCAACCATTTGCATGCTCTATCGCGGACAAGCATGGGTCCGTGGCCGAGTCGGCCTGTGCAGTGAGTGGACTTGCCTGGTAATGCCGAGAGAGATGACAGCCGAAGCCCCCGATGAGTTCACGGAAGAACTCAAGCCCGGCACCAAGCTCCTTCAGGGGCAGTACACGATTGTCCGCTACATCGCGGCGGGCGGCTTCGGCATCACCTATCTTGCCAAGAACGGGCTCGACCGTGATGTCGTCATCAAGGAATGCTTTCCGGGCTCGTTCTGCCGCCGGAGCCGCTTCATGGTCGGTGCCCGGTCGCGGGCCCACGAAAGCGAGTTCGGGCAGATCGTCCGCCTGTTCGTGCAGGAAGCCAAGAGCCTCTCGCGCCTCATCCATCCGAACATCGTCGGCGTCCACCAGGTGTTCGAGGAAAACAACACCGCCTACATGGCGATCGACTATGTGAACGGCCACGACCTGCAGAAGATCATCGACACCGACCGCACGTCGCTGCAGCCGTCGATGGTGATGATGATGCTGCGCAAGCTGCTGGGCGCCGTGGCCTTCATCCACGAACACGGGATGCTGCACCGCGACATCTCTCCGGACAACATCCTGATCGACCACCGCGGCGAGCCGATCCTGATCGACTTCGGCGCCGCGCGCCAGCAGGCGACGCGGATCGGCGGCCGCGCCCTCTCGGCGCTGCGCGTCGTGAAGGACGGTTACTCGCCGCAGGAGTTCTACATCGGCGGCGTGACACAGAGCGGCGCAAGCGACCTCTACTCGCTGGCCGCCACCTTCTATCATCTGATCACCGGCGAGGTGCCGCCCAACAGCCAGGCGCGGCTCGTCCGGCTCGCCGAAAGCGGGGCCGACCCGTATCGGCCGATCGCCGGCCTGGCCGAGGGCTATCCTGCGGCCTTCCTCGAGGCCATCGACGCCGCGCTGAAGGTGCTCCCGAAGGAGCGGATCCAGACAGCGCGGGAATGGCTCGCCCGGATCTCCACCCATCCAGAGATCAACGTCATCCCGCTCGGCGGACCACGCGGCCTTGCGCCGCCGATCCCCTCGATCCTGCAGCCCGCGCCGGACGCGCCGCTTCAAGCCGCCCCGGCTGCCGCGCCGGCCGCCGCAGCACAGATTGCGCCAGGCGCGCCCGGCAGGCGCGACAGCCGGGGCGGCCCGTCCAAGATGATGCTTCTCGGCGTCGCGCTGCTCGTCCTCGCCGCCATCATCTACGTCGTTTTCGGCTCTGCGCGTGCAGCGGCGGCGATGACGGAACCTGCCGGCGCCGTGCCCGTGTCCGCCCCTGCGGCCGGCGCCCTCCTGCCACCCCCGAGCGAATGAGGCCAGCATGTCGATGATGCAGAGATTGCGAGCGATCCGGGCACGCATGGCGTCGCAGCCGGGTGGCACGGAAAACCTCGGGGCCCGTCCGGAGGTGCCGGCAGCCGTCGTGGCGCGTCCCGACGCGCTGCGCCCGTCCGCCGAGGCGCTGCCGCCGCGCGGCCAGGGCGCGGGCTCGGCCCGGTCGACCGTGAACATGTGGAACATGCTCACCGAGGACGACATGGACCTGCCGCCGCCGCTGGTGCCGCCATCGGCACGGCAGCCGGAGGCCGTCATGCCCGCCCCCGCCCCAGCCGCCCCGCAGCAGGCAGCCGTGCCGCCGGAAGCCGACAGCGCCGGCCCGCACGACCGCCGGTCGGGCCGGGTCAAGACACGCCTTCTCAGCGCGACACCGGGCGCCGGAAGCTCGCTCAGCGCGCTGTCGCGCGCCCCGCGCTTCTCGGTCGGTTTTGTCGTCGTGGTCGCCGGCCCGGGGCGCGGCAACGCGATCCCGCTTGCCGCCGGCGTGTCGCAGATCGGCCGCGGCGAAAGCCAGCAGGTGCGCCTGAACTTCGGCGACGACGCGATCTCGAACGAGAACCACGCCGCCCTCGCCTACGACGAGGAACAGGCGGCATTCTTCGTCGGGCCGGGAAGCAGCCCCAACCCGATCATCTTGAACGGCCGGCGGCTCTTGGGTACGCAGCCCATCTCGCATGGCGACGAGATCGCCCTCGGCGAGACCACCCTGCGCCTGGTCGCGACCTGCGGCCGGGGTTTCTCGTGGGGCGAGACGGTGGAACATGCAGGCACGATACAATAAGAAACGACATGACCTATGACGTTGCCACGGCCATCGGCAGAGGCCAGCGGGAATACCAGGAAGACGCGATCGCGGTCGATTTCAGCATCGGCTCGGCGTTCGGCTTCGCTGTGCTGTCCGACGGCATGGGCGGCCATGCCGCCGGCGACGTCGCAAGCAAGATCGTCGTCACCGAGGTTTTCAGCGAACTGAAACTGCAGTCCGGCGACCCCGAGACGCTGGAGCGCGAGGTGGGCGACGTGCTGCGCAGTGTCGCGCATGGCGCCAATGCCTGCATCGAGGCGCATGTCGAGCAGGAGCCCGATACCCGGGGCATGGGCGCCACGCTGGTGACCTGCCTTCTGTTCGAGGAGCGTCTCTACTGGCTCTCGATCGGCGATTCACCCCTGTTTCTCTACCGCGACGGCGCGGTCCGGCAATTGAACGAGGATCACTCGCTCGCACCGCAGATCGACCTCATGGTGCGGACCGGCCAGCTCGACGAGGAAGCCGCCCGCACCCACCCCGACCGCAACTCGCTGACATCCGTCGTCATGGGCCGCCGCATCCCGCTGATCGACTGCCGGGAAGAGGCCTTCGCCCTGACCGCCGAGGACGTCGTCATCCTCGCGAGCGACGGGCTTCAGTTCCTGTCCGACGAGCAGATCGCCGAGGTTCTGGCCGGCGCCAAGGACAAGGGCAGCGCCGCGATCGCCGAGGCGCTTCTGCTGGCGGTGAGCGACTTGGGCTCGCCCGATCAGGACAACGTGTCGCTGGCGGTCATCCGGCTCAGATAATACGCGGAAACATTGCGGCGCGGCGGCGGGCAGGCTAGTGCTAGGGCCCGCACCGCCCGGCGCCGCATTCGCGCCGTCATGCGGTCTGCCGAAGGAGGGGCTGGCGCCGGCGATGAGCCCGCTGCAGAGTGCCGAACGCGAACTTGCCGAGCTTGACGGCTTCCTCAGCGTCGAGCTGCCGGCGGGCGCCGCGGACGACCCCGAGCTGCGCGAGCTCCGGGCGCGCGCGGAGCGTCTGGCCATCCGCCTCTCGAACCCGATCCGGGTGGCGCTGGTCGGCCTTCCGGGGCGCGGCAAGTCGACCCTCGGGCGCTTCTTGTCCGGGCATGGCCTGCCGGCCGCATCGCCGCGCGAGCGGCGCTATCCGCTGATCCTGCGCTACGGCACGCGGGCCGAAAGCCTTGCCGGCTGGTGGAGCGGGATCGAGATCCCGCAGGACGGCGTCGACATGGCCGGCGCCGCCGAACACAACCCGGACTACATCGAGATCCGGCTGCCCAACCCCGTCCTGCAGGTCCTGAGCTTCCTCGACCTGCCGGGCGCCCCCGACTGGAACGCGCAGAAGGAACAGATGCGCTGGGTATCGGGCCGGGCGGACACGATCCTGTGGTGCACCAACGCCGTGGACCCCTGGGGCGAAGACGAATGGCAGCTGTGGTCGCTGGTTCCGCGGCGGCTCCAGCAGCAGAGCGTGCTGGTCGCGACGCATTACGACCTGCGCCGCGGCGCGGGTGGCACTTCGCCGGTCTCCGAGCGGCTGTCGCAGCTGACCAAGGGGCAGTTTCGCGAGGTCGTCGCGGTCGCCACCCTCGAGGCGCTGGCGGCGGCGCCTGCAGGCCAGGTCCTCGACGCCGCTAGCTGGGACCTGAGCGGTGGCAAGGCGCTGGTCGGTGCCCTGCTGTCCGCCGCGCGGGCGGTCAGGAGCACCGATCTGGTGACCGCCCGCGAGCTCGCCGCCGCCGGCCATGCCGCGATCGAGGCGTGGACGGCGCGGTCCGCCACACGCTCGGCCGCCTTCTCGCTGCGGCGTCGGGCGGCACAGCATGCCGCCGATCCGCCCCCGCCCGCGACACCACCGCCCGCCCCGCCACCGGCACCGCCGGTGGCCAGTCCTCCCGAGCCCGCCGCGCCGGCAGACGGCCGGGGGCCCGGAGACGAGGCGCCGGCCCCGGCGGCGTCGCCCCTGCCGAAGCGCGTCGTCTCGCGAACGGCCGTGTTCCTGCGCGAGCTCGAACAGGCTGCGGCAAACCCGCAGCCCGAAGAGGTGACAGGGAACGACGTTGCGCCCGACGACGCCGCGGCGGACGCCCCCGCAGCGGTGCCCCTCGTCCTGCGCACTCTCGGCGAGCGGATCGACGATCTCATCGCCTATGCCGCCGATCCGGCGAACTTCAGGGACTGGGAGTTCATGACCAAGGTCAGCGAGATCGGCGACGAGCTTTCGGTTCTGACCGCGCGCCCCGGCGATCTGTCGGAGGACGGGCGCTGGGTCAGGCGCGAGGTCGAGGAGGCCTACGTCACGCTCTCGCTGCTGCAGATGGAGCATGGCGAGAAGCCTGCGCAGGACGCAGTGATCGTCCTTCTGCAACTGGCGCGCGACCTGTCCTGGGCGGCGACGGCGCGGGTTGCCTGAGATGGCGCTTCTCGACCTCCTCGGCAGCCTCGATGCCGCGCTCGACCACGCGCGCCGTGACGTCGAGGGCTGCGGCTATGTCGCCTGCGTCGACCTCTCGTCCGGCCTCGTCGCAAGCGGGTCGGGCCACGATGCGCTGCCGGCGGGCGGTGCCGCCCGATTCGCGGCCGCGGCGGCAGCGGCGCTTGCAGGGGATGCCGCGGGCCGGCTTGCCGCCGCGCTCGGCGCCGAGGGCGACCATCCCCGCGAACTGGTGGTGATCGGGCCGAACGAAACCCATGTCGTCATCCGGGTTCCGGATGCCGACGGCATCGGGCTCTGGTTCACCATGCCGGCCGACCGGGCGCCCGAGGCCGCGCTCGCCGTGGCGCGTGCGACCGCCGAACGTTTCGGCGCGGGGGCGACCGCTTGAGCACGCAGGGCAGCAGGGGCGGATCGCCGCGCGAGCCTCGGCCGGAGATGCTGGTCGAACTGCTCCGCAAGGTCCGGCAGGCGACGGAGCCGAGCGGCGGGCCGGAGCGCCCGCTCGCGGCGCACGATCCGGCCGGGCGGATCGAGGCGATCCTCGCCGAGATCGACGAGACGGTGCTTCCCCGCGCCCTGATCTTCGAGGTCGCAGGGACGGGGCGCGTGGTGATCGAGTGCCGCGAGCGGCACGCCGTCCGGATCGCGGACTGCACCGTCCCGATCGAAGGCACGCTGTCGCTGCTGGCCACCATCGGCGCGACCGAAAGCCCGGCCGAGGCGCGGAGGGAAGCGCTGGCGACCCTGCTTGCCGGCCTATGCCGGCTTCCTGGGGCGCTCTCCGTGCAGTCGCGGCCGTCCGGCCTTTCGGCGAGCGTCGTCGACAAGGGGTTCGCGCCGACCGACATCAAGGAAACCGCGGCGGTCGGGGCCCTGTGGGCAGGAACGCCCGCGGCTGCCGAACCGGCGGGCAGGGCCGCCGTGGCGCCGCCGCCTCCGCGGAGCGAAGCTGTTGCGTTGCCCGACCGGCCGCGCCCCGCAGCGGCGCGGGCCGACGCCGCCGCGGGGGCGGCGGGGCGATCCCTGGCCGAGATCGCGGCGGCCCTCGCCGTTCCGCATGCGGCCGGCAGGGCCGACGGCCGGCTGGTGACCGCCGAGACGGCGACCGGCACGCCGCTGCCCGCGCAGGACTTCGCCGCCTTTGCCGCACAGGCGGCCGAAACGGCGGCATTCTTCGAGCAGGCCGTCGGCGGCGCGGCGCTGATCTACGTCGCATCGGGGGCGGTCGATACGGCGGGCCTCTGCTTCGCGCTCGACGGCGAGCAGATTGCCGCCGTGGCCGTGACCGAGGGCGATCTGGCGGCGCTGGCGCAGGCGTGGCAGCCGGCAGGCGCAAGCCGCTGACCGTGCGACGAACTGGGGCGACAGATGCATGACTTCCTGATCATCGGCGGCGGCATCGCCGGGGTGTCCGCCGCGGCACGCCTGGCCGCGCTTGGTTCGGTCATGCTGCTCGAGGCGGAGGATCACCTCGCCTATCACGCGTCGGGGCGCTCGGCCGCCCTCTTCGAGGAAAGCTACGGCAAACCGGCGACGGTGGCCCTGAACCGTGCGAGCCGGGCGCATCACCTCGCCGCCGGGGTCCTGTCGCCCCGCGGCATGATGGTCGTGGCCAAGGCAGCAGACCGCGCGGCGTTCGACACCGACCGGCTTGCCATGGGCCTGGCCGCGATCACCCCGGCCGAAGCGAGGGCAATGGTTCCCGCGCTCGACCCGACGGCGGTAGCCCTCGCCGCATGGTCCGACACCGCGCAGGACATCGACACCGACAAGCTGATCCAGGGTTTCGCGCGCGCGGCCCGCGACCGCGGCACGACGATCCGGACCGGCGCGCGGGTGACCGACATCACCCGCGAGAGGGGCGGGTGGCGGGTGGCAGCCGGGGGCGAGGCGTTCGAGGCAAGGCTCCTCGTCAACGCGGCAGGAGCCTGGGTGGACGAGGTCGCGCGCCTTGCCGGCGCCGGGCCGCTGGGCTTCACGCCGCTGCGCCGGTCGATGGCGCGGATTCCGGCCCCGGAGGGCATGGAGGTCGGCACCTGGCCGATGCTCTTCGGTCCCGGCGAAAGCTGGTATGCCAAGCCCGATGCCGGCGCGCTGATCGTCTCGCCGGGCGACGAGGACCCTGCCGAACCCCATGACGCCTGGGCCGACGACATGGTGCTGGCCGAGGGCCTCGCCCGCTACGAGGAGATGGTGACGACCCCGGTCACCCGGCTTCTGGCATCGTGGGCGGGCTTGCGGACCTTCGCACCCGACCGGACGCTGGTGATCGGCTTTGCCCCCGACGATCCGGGTTTCTTCTGGCTTGCCGGGCAGGGCGGCTACGGCATGCAGAGCTCGCCTGCCGCAAGCCAGCTTGCCGCCGACCTGATCGGCGGACGGCCGTCGGATCTCGATGCCGCGACCGTCGCCGCCCTCTCACCGGCGCGCTTTGGCTGAGCCGGGCGGATTTCACGGTGACAGCGGCGGGCCGGCGAGGCATGATTCCGGCAAAACACCCTCGGCAGGGGCAGTCCATGAGACATCTCAGCAGGCGCGCCGCGCTTTCGCTTCTCTCGGCCGGCGTCCTGGCGGCGTGCGGCGCGCGGCGCGACGAGCGGCTTTCCGAGGCGACCGGCCCGGCGCCGCTGCGGGTCTCGCCGCCGCGCTTCGGCGACGCGCGGCCCGTCGCCTGGCCCGGACGGGCGCCTGCGGCCTATCCGGTGCACGGCATCGACGTCGCCCGCTATCAGGGCACGATCGACTGGGAGGCGTCGCGCGACGCCGGCGTGAGCTTCGCGTTCCTCAAGGCGACCGAGGGCGGCGACCTCGTCGACCCGTTCTTCGAGACGAACTGGCGCGCGGCGCGGCGCGCCGGCGTGCCCGTCGGCGCCTACCACTTCTACTACCACTGCCGCGAGCCGGAGGAGCAGGCGCGCTGGTTCATCCGCAACGTGCCGCGGGCGCGCGGCGCCCTGCCGCCGGTGCTTGACATCGAGTGGACGCCGTTCTCGCCGACCTGCACGATCCGCCCGCCCGCCGCCGAGGTGCGCGAGAAGGCCACGCGCTTCCTGGAGGTGGTCGAGCGCCACTACGGGCGGCCGGCAATCATCTACTCGGCGCCCGACTTCTGGAACGACAACGAGATGTGGCGGCTGCCGGGCGATCACGAATTCTGGCTGCGGTCGGTCACGCGGCACCCGTCCGACCGCTACGGCGGCCAGCGCTGGAGCTTCTGGCAGTACACCGGCTCGGGCATCGTGCCGGGCATCGCCACCGAGACCGACATCAACGTCTTTGCCGGCTCGGAGGCGGACTGGCGCGCCTGGCTCGCGCGGCGGGCGACCTAGCCGTCCACCCTGATGCGCGCGTTCGTCGGGTCGTAGGGGCTGTCCTCGGTCACGACCGCGTGGAACAGCTGCCGCAGCATCCGGACCTGCAGCTTCGTGCCGGGTTCGGCGAGGTCGGGGCGGACATAGCCCATGCCGATCTGCTTGCCGAACGCCACCGAATAGCCGCCCGAGGTCAGCCGGCCGACCTTCTGCCCGCCCGACACCAGCGCCTCCTTGCCCCAGGGGTCGGCATCCGGCGGGCCGTCGATCAGCAGCGTCACGCATTTCGACCGGATGCCGGTCGCTTCCATCGCCGCCTTGCCGAGGAAGTCCTTCCCGGGGTCGACAAACCGGTCGAGCCCAGCCTCGAGCGGCGTCGCGTCGCGCCCCAGTTCGCTGCCGAACGCCCGGTAGCTCTTCTCCTGCCGCAGCCAGTTCTGCGCCCGCGCGCCGACAAGGCGCAGCCCCAGTGCCTCGCCCGCCGCCATCAGCCGGTCGAACAGGTGGTTCTGCATCTCGATCGGGTGGTGCAGTTCCCATCCCAGTTCGCCGGTATAGGCGACGCGGACCGCGCGGACGGGGCACATGCCGAGCTCGATCTCGCGCATGGAAAGCCACGGAAACCGCCTGTTGCCCAGCACCGTGGCCGGATCGGCGTCCCGCACGATCCCGTTCAGGATCGCGCGGGCGTTCGGCCCGGCCAGGGCGAACACGCCCCACTGCGTCGTGACATCGCGGATGTCGACCCGGCCGCCGCCCCGCGCCTCGAAGTCTTCGGCCTGCTTGCCGAGGTAGTCGGCGTCATAGGCGGTCCAAGCGCCGGCCGAGACGAGATAGTAGTCCGCCTCGGCAAGCCGCACGATCGTGTATTCGGTCCGCGTGGTGCCGGCCTCGGTCAGCGCATAGGTCAGGTTGATCCGGCCGACATTCGGCAGCTTGTTGGTCGTGAACCAGTCGAGGAATGCCGTCGCGCCCGGCCCCCGCACCAGGTGCTTGGCAAAGGCGGTCGCGTCGATCAGCCCGGCGGTCTCGCGGATCGCCTTGGCCTCCTCGACCGCGTAGGGCCACCAGGCGCCGCGGCGGAAGCTGCGGCTGTCGTGGTCGAAGCTCTCGGGCGCGTCCAGCGGCCCGTAGTAGTTCGGCCGGTCCCATCCGTTCACCTGGCCGAACTGGGCGCCGCGCGCCTTCTGCCGGTCGTAGGCCGGCGAGGTGCGCAACGGGCGGCACGCCTCGCGCTCCTCGTCGGGGTGGTGGAGGATGAAGACGTGGGCGTAGCACTCCTCGTTCTTCCGCGCCGCGTACTCGGTGGTCATCCAGCCGCCGTAGCGCTTGGGGTCGAGGCTCGCCATGTCGATCTCGGCCTCGCCTTCGGTCATCATCTGGGCGAGGTAATGGCCGGTGCCGCCCGCCGCGGTGATGCCGAAGGAAAAGCCCTCGGCGAGCCACATGTTGCGCAGGCCCGGCGCCGGGCCGACCAGCGGGTTGCCGTCGGGCGTGTAGCAGATCGGGCCGTTGAAGTCGTCCTTCAGGCCCACCGTCTCCGATGTCGGGATGCGGTGGATGAACGACAGGTACTCCTCCTCGATCCGCTCGAGATCGAGCGGGAAGAGGTCGGCGCGGAAGCTCTCCGGCACGTCGTGGAGGAACCGCGCCGGGGCGCCTTGCTCATAGGGGCCGAGGATCCAGCCGCCGCGCTCCTCGCGGACGTACCACTTGGCATCGGCGTCACGCAGCACCGGGTGCTGGGGATTGGTCTTGCGCCAGTCGACCAGCGCCGGGTCGGGCTCGGTCACCACATACTGGTGCTCGACCGGGATCGCGGGGATCGTGATGCCGAGCAGCCGCGCCGTCCGCTGGGCGTGGTTTCCGGTGGCGGTGACGACATGTTCGGCGGTGATCTCGGCCCGCTCCTCCGAGGGCACGAGGTTGCCGCCTCTCTCGACCATCCTCGTCAGGCTGACGACCCATTCCGACCCGGTCCAGCGATAGGCGTCGGCCTGCCACCTGCGCTCGAAGGTGCAGCCGAACTGGCGCGCGCCCTTCGCCATCGCCTGGGTCACGTCGGCGGGGTTGATGTAGCCGTCCTGCGGGTGGAACAGCGCGCCCTTCAGGTCGTCGGTGCGGACCAGCGGCCAGCGGTCTCGGATCTCCTGCGGGGTCAGGAACTCGTGGTGGACGCCGGCCGTCTCGGCGACCGACGAATAGAGCATGTACTCGTCCATCCGGGCGTCGGTCTGCGCCATGCGCAGGTTGCCCACCACGTAGAAGCCGGGGTCGAGGCCGGTCTCGGCCTCGAGCCCCTTGTAGAAATCGACCGAGTACTTGTGGATGTGGGTCGTGGCGTAGCTCATGTTGAAGAGCGGCAGGAGGCCGGCGGCGTGCCAGGTCGAGCCGCTGGTCAGCTCGTCGCGCTCGATCAGCATCGTGTCCCAGCCGGCCTTGGCGAGGTGGTAGGCGATCCCGGTTCCGACCGCACCGCCGCCCACAACAAGCGCCCTGACATGGCTCTTCATCGCCCGCTCTCCCCCCTTGCCGACTGTCGGCGACCATCAATGCCCGAAGCCGGTTGGGCGGGAAAGGCCGGCCCGACGCTTGGCGCGGCGAAAGCGACATCGGGCCGCGGCAGCACGTCCCGGCCGGCGGGCCCGCATCGGCCGGAAGGGGCCCTGCACCCTTGCCATCTCCCTCGCCGTCGCCTTATACGCGGACCGGCGCGGGTGTAGCTCAATGGTAGAGCCGCAGCCTTCCAAGCTGAAGACGTGGGTTCGATTCCCATCACCCGCTCCATCCTTCCACGCCGAACCGCCGCCGTCATCGCGCGCCCCGGATGGTCACGGCCGCACGGCGCCCGGGGCGGACGCGGAAGTGCGATCCGCGGGCGACAGGCGCGGCACCTGCGTACTTGCCCGCCCTGCACCCGGCCCTTATGACGTCGCAGGACGGGAGAGGATCCATGGCACGAGCCCCCGCACGGCCCGACGACGACCGCGCCGGTTCGAAGCGTATCGGCGCGCTTCGGGGCCTTCTGCCGTTTGTGGTGCCCTACCGGGGCATGGCGGGGCTGGCGCTTCTTGCGCTGGTCATGACGGCGGCCGTCTCGCTGGTGCTGCCGCTGGCGGTGCGCCGTGTCGTCGACGGGTTCAACGACGACGCCGGGCTTCTCGACAAGTACTTCGGCGCCGCGCTCGGCATCGCGGTTCTCTTCGCGCTCGGGTCCGGCCTTCGCTTCTACATCGTCAGCCGGCTTGGCGAGCGCGTCGTGGCCGACATCCGCCGGGCGCTGTTCGAGCGCATGATCGGCATGAGCCCGGCATTCTACGAGAAGATCATGACCGGCGAGGTCATCAGCCGGCTGACGACCGACACGACACTGATCCTTTCCGTCATCGGATCTTCGGCGTCGTGGTTCCTTCGGAACGCTCTCCTGCTCGTCGGCGGCCTCGCGCTGATGCTCTTCACGTCGGGAAAGCTCTCGGGCCTCGTCCTCCTGATCGTGCCGGCGGTCATCCTGCCGATCGTGCTGCTCGGCCGCCGCCTGAGGAGCCTCTCGAAGGAGACGCAGGACTGGATCGCCGCATCCTCGGGGACCGCCTCGGAGGCGCTGCTTTCGGCGCAGACGGTGCAGGCCTTCACGCACGAGGTGCAGAGCCGCGCCAGCTTCGGCGAGGTCACCGAGAAAAGCTACGCGGCGTCCGTCAAGCGGATCGGCACCCGATCGGTGATGACGGTCATCGTCATCTTCCTCGTCTTCGCCGGCATCATCGGCGTCCTCTGGGTGGGCGCGCGCGACGTGCGCGCCGGGGCGATGACCCCCGGCGAACTCGTGCAGTTCGTGATCTACGCGGTGATGACCGCCTCGTCGGTCGCGGCACTGTCGGAGATCTGGGGCGAACTGCAGCGCGCCGCTGGCGCGACCGAGCGCCTCGTCGACCTGCTGAACGCCAGCGACACCGTGAACGACCCCGCCGCGCCGGTTCCGCTGCGGCACCGCGCGCGGGGCGAGATCGGGTTCGACAACGTGCGCTTCCACTATCCGTCGCGGCCGCTCCAGTCGGCGCTCGACGGTATCAGCTTCACCGTCCGCCCGGGCGAGACCGTGGCCCTGGTCGGGCCATCCGGCGCCGGCAAGACGACGATCCTGCAGCTTCTCCTGCGGTTCTACGATCCGCAGGATGGCCGGGTGACAATCGACGGGACCGACCTGCGCGACATGGCGCGCGCCGACTTCCGCCGCGCCATCGCGCTCGTCCCGCAGGATCCGGTGATCTTCGCGGCGACCGCGCGCGAGAACATCCGCTTCGGCCGGCCCGGGGCCAGCGACGCCGAGATCGAGGCGGCGGCCCGCGCGGCCCAGGCGCATGACTTCCTCGCCGCCCTGCCGGATGGCTATGAGACCTATGTCGGCGAGCGCGGCGTGATGCTTTCCGGCGGGCAGAAGCAGCGTGTCGCCATCGCCCGCGCGATCCTGCGCGACGCGCCGATCCTGCTCCTCGACGAGGCGACCTCGGCGCTCGATGCCGAGAGCGAGCGCGCCGTGCAGGGCGCCTTCGAGGCGATGAGCGAAGGCCGCACGACGCTGATCGTCGCGCATCGCCTCGCCACGGTAAAACGCGCCGACCGGATCCTCGTCTTCGAGGCGGGCCGGATCGTGGCGGAGGGCACGCACCAGGCCCTGGTCGCCGAGGACGGCCTCTACGCGAGGCTTGCGCGGCTCCAGTTCACCGAGGGTGTTGCGGCCGAATAGCGCAGCGTCACGCTTGCACGGACGGGAATTTGCCCACAAAGTCTAGTGACTTGCAACGCCCGGCGACAGGGCGCCAGGGAGGGAGCACCGCATGGGACGTTTCGCCACCATTGCCGACCGGGATGCCGTTCAGGCCGAGATGGCCTGGGCCGACCGCAAGGTTCCGCGCACGATCTACGAGTTTCTCACCGATGTCCGCGACCGCCATGGCGCGCGGCCCGCCGTCTCGTTCCAGCTTCTGTCGGATCCACGGTCGAAGGCCGAGACGCTGACCTGGACCGACCTGCACCGCAAGGTGACACAGGCGGCGAACCTCTTCCGCAAGCTGGGGATCGGCAGCGGCGACACGGTCGCCTATCTCATGCCGAACAGCAACGAGACCGCCATTGCTCTGCTGGCCGGGTCGGTCGCAGGCGTCGTCAACCCGATCAACCCCCTGCTGGAGCCCGAGCAGATCAGTGCAATCCTGCGCGAGACGAACGCGAAGGTACTGGTGACGCTGAAGGCGTTTCCGAAGACCGACGTGCCGCAGAAGGCCGCCGAGGCGGTGCAGTTCGCGCCGAACGTCAAGACCGTGCTCGAGGTCGACCTCAACCGCTACCTGACGCCGCCGAAAAGCTGGATCGTGCCGCTGGTGCGGCCGAAGAACCCCGTCTCGCACAAGGCCGATGTCCTCGACTTCAACGCCGAATGCGCGAAGATGCCGGCCGACCGGCTGACCTTCGAGGACACGCCCGACGATCGCATCGCCGCCCTCTTCCATACCGGCGGCACGACCGGGATGCCGAAGGTCGCCCAGCACAAGGTGTCGGGCATGGTCTACAACGGCTGGCTCGGCGGGACGCTGCTGTTCGATGAGACCGACGTGCTGATCTGCCCGCTGCCGCTGTTCCACGTGTTCGCGGCCTATCCGATCCTCATGTCGTGCATCCAGTCGGGCGCGCACATGGTGATGCCGACACCCGCGGGCTATCGCGGCGAAGGCGTGTTCGACAACTTCTGGAAACTGATCGAGCGCTGGAAGGTCAGCTTCCTGATCACCGTGCCGACCGCCATCTCCGCGCTGATGCAGCGCCCGGTCGATGCCGACGTCTCCTCGCTCAAGACGGCGATCTCGGGCTCGGCGGCGCTGCCGATGGAGCTCTACAACCGCTTCAAGAAGGCGACGGGCGTAGAGATTGCAGAGGGCTACGGCCTGACGGAGGCGACCTGCCTCGTCTCCTGCAACCCGGTCGACGGCATGAAGAAGGTCGGCTCGGTCGGCATACCGCTGCCCTATACCGACGTGCGGATCCTGAACGTCGCCGCCGACGGTACCGTCCTGAGGGAGTGCGGCGTCGACGAGGTGGGCGAGATCTGCGTCGCCAATCCCGGCGTGTTCGAGAAGAACACCTATCGCGACGCCGACAAGAACGACGGGCTCTTCGCCGAGATCAAGTACCTGCGCACCGGCGATCTCGGCCGGATCGACGCCGACGGCTACCTGTGGATCACCGGCCGCGCCAAGGACCTCATCATCCGCGGCGGCCACAACATTGACCCGGCCGAGATCGAGGACGCATTGCTCGGCCACCAGGCGGTCGCCTTTGCCGGTGCGATCGGTCAGCCGGACGCCTTCGCAGGCGAGCTTCCGTGCGTCTATGTCGAACTCGTCAAGGGCGCCGAGGTGACGCCGGAGGAGCTGATGGAGCATGCGAAGGCGCATATCCACGAGCGGGCGGCGATCCCGAAGCATGTCGAGATCCTGCCCGAACTGCCGAAGACGGCGGTCGGCAAGATCCTGAAGAACGAGCTGCGCAAGCGCGCGATCCAGCGCGTCTACGATGCCGCGCTTGCCGAGGCGGGCCTGAACGCCATCGTCGCAGAGGTGTACGAACACAAGAAGAAGGGCCTCGTCGCGCAGCTCCGGCGGACCGGCGATGTCGACGAGGAGGCGCTTGGCCACAAGCTGGGCGAATTCACCCGGCCGTGGGAATGGGCGGCCTGACCCGCCACGGCGCGGGGCTTCAGGTTCCCGGCGGCGCGCCGCCTCCGAACACGTTCGGGCGGCTGTAGTCGCAGGGCGCCTCCTGCATCTCCAAATGGAGTTTCCCGGCGGTATAGGGATGCGCCCGCGCCAGCGCCTCGTCGAAGGCGATGCCGAGGCCGGGGTCCTCCGGCGGCAGGATGTAGCCCGCCTCCCAGCGCAGCCGGTTGCCGGTCAGCGCCTGGTGGAAGGCGCCGCCACCGGCCTCGATCGTCTCGAGCATCAGGAGGTTCGGGATGGCGGTGCCGAGGTGGATATTCGCGGCCCATTCGACCGGTCCGGCATAGAGATGCGGGGCCATCTCGGCCGAGAAGACCTCTGCGAGCGCGGCGATCTTCCTGACCTCCCAGATGCCGCCCGCGCGGCCCAGAGCCGGCTGCAGGATGCGGGCGGCGCCGTGCTTCAGGACCGCCGCGAACTCGGCCTTCGTCGTCAGCCGCTCGCCGGTCGCGACCGGCACCCGCACGGCGCGGGCGACCTCGGCCATACCGGGAACGTCATCGGGCGGGATCGGCTCCTCGTACCAGAGCGGCGAGAACGGCTCGATCGCCTGGCCGAGCCGGATCGCGCCCGGGACCGAGAACTGCCCGTGGGTGCCGAAGAGAAGGTCCGCGCGGTCGCCCACGGCTGCGCGGATGGCGCGGCAGAAGTCCACCGAGCGCACGATGTCGGACATCGCCGGCATGTGACCGGTTCGGATCGTGTAGGGGCCGGCGGGGTCGAACTTCACGGCGGTGAATCCGCGGGCGACGTTCCGCGCCGCGGCCTCGGCGGCCATGTCGGGATCGACCCAGAAGCGGGCGGGATCCTCGGCGCCTTCGGGGTAGAGATACGTGTAGCTGCGCAGCCGCTCGTTCGTCCGTCCGCCGAGCAGCGCCCAGACCGGGCGGCCGCGTGCCTTGCCGAGAATGTCCCAGCAGGCGATCTCGAGCCCTGAAAACGCGCCCATGACGGTCGGATCGGGCCGTTGCGTGAAGCCCGACGAATAGGCGCGGCGGAACATCAGCTCGATGTCCTCGGGGCTGTGGCCCGCCATGTGGCGCGAGAAGACGTCCTCGATGACCGCCGCCATTGCGCGCGGCCCGACGGCGGCGGCATAGCATTCGCCATAGCCTTCGATGCCGTCATCGGTCGTGATCTTGGGAAAGATCCAGTACCGCCCGCCCCAGCCCGGAGCCGGCGGGGCGACGACGAAGATCTCGAGGTCCTTCAGGCGCATCGCGGGCCTCCGGTGGCGGAGGCCGGGGGGCTTTGCGCCCCCCGGAACCCCCCGCAGGATACTTGCAAGACGGGGAACGGGGAATGCCGTCCGGTCAGAACACGATCACGTTCCGCCGCGCCGCGCCAGAGCGGGTATCGGCGATCGCCTCGTTGATCCGGTCGAGCGGCCAGCGGCCCGAGATCAGCTCGTCGAGCTTCAGCCGGCCCTGCTGGTAGAGGTCGACCATCCAGCGGATGTCGCGGCCGAGCACGGTGTCGCCCATGAGCGAGCCGACCATCACCTGCCCGGTGGCAGCGACCATCACCGGCTCGTAGGACGAGAAGGCGCCGGAATGCGGCATGCCCACCATCACCATTCGCCCGCCCGGGGCGAGATACTTCGTCGCCATGTCGTAGGCTGCAATCGCCCCCACGGTGACGAAGACGGCATCCGCGGCGCGGCCTACGATCTCCCTTGCCCTGGCCCAGGGCTTCGGATCGGTGGCCAGCACGAAATCGGTCGCGCCGAACTCGAGCGCGGCGGCGCGCTTTGCCTCTGCCGTGTCGATGGCGACGATCCGGGACGCGCCGGCGATCCGGGCGCCCTGGATGGCGTTGAGCCCGACCCCGCCCGCGCCGATCACGGTGACGATCTCGCCCGGGCGCACGCGGCCGGTGTTGACTACCGCGCCGACACCGGTGATCACGCCGCAGGACAGGAGCGATGCGGCGTCCATCGGGACCGACGGCGGGATCCTCGCCAACTGCGAGGCGTGCACCACCACCTTCTCGGCGAAGGCGCCGCAGTTGAGGCCGTGCGACAGGACGCCGCCCGCCACCGTCGTGAGAGGCCCGGTGTCACGGTTGTAGGGCGTCTCGCACTGCGTCGGGCGGCCGCCGGCGCAGGTCGGGCAGAGGCCGCAGGACCGGATCAGGGTGACGAGCACCCGATCGCCCGCCGCCCAGGCACCGGCACCCGGCCCGACAGCGCTGACCCGGCCGGCGGCCTCGTGGCCGTAGACGGCCGGCAGCGTGCCGCCCCAGCCGCCATCGAGATAGGAGATGTCGGAAAAGCAGATCGCGCAGGCGGCGAGCGTCACCTCCACCTCACCCGGCCCGGGCGCGCGCAGTTCCACCTCCTCGATGACAAGCGGCTGGCCGAAGGCATGGCAGACGGCAGCGCGGACCCGCGGCATGGCATTCTCCCTTTTCGTTGGGGGAGCGTAGCGGGCGCCGGGCGCACGGCGCGCAAGGGCGCGACATCGGCCGGTCAGGGAGCGACCCGGCGCAGCGGCCGGGCGCGCCTCGGTCAGCCGGCCGCGGCGGCGGTCGCGAAGCGCCGGGCGAGCGCCGGCGCCTCGCCGAGCAGCGCCTCGGGCACGAGGCGGGCGTTCCAGTCGACATCGGGCAGGCTGCGCGCGGCGAGCGCCGCAAGCGGCGCGCCTGTCGCCACAGCCTCGGCCACCAGCGCCTTGGCAATGGCTTCGGCTTCCGGCCGCGGGCGCCGCTTGGCCAGCGCGAAGACCAGCGCCTCGGCCGACCAGAGGCGCGCGCCCTCCTCCAGCGGCCGCCGCAGCGCCGCGGCGTCGGGCGCCAGCGCACAGGCGGTGGCACGCGCGATCGAAAGCGCCCGGCCGGTGGCGAGGCAGAGCTGCGGCAGGGCAAGCCACTCGCCGATCCA